>VXOI01000032.1 GCA_009840175.1 Chloroflexota bacterium
GGTAAAGAACACTCGATATGGAGTTCCGGTAAGCTCTTGGAATCGATGGAAAACCGGATGATTGGCAAGCAAAACTTGTTGAAGAGCATTATCATCGTCTTTGCGCTCAACAGTAACAAACTTCACCAGTTCCCGGAGAGTTCCTGATACTGACTTGATTTGGTCCAGATCTCTTATTTCCTGACGTCGCTTTTGCTCTTGGAGAAATCTTTGAAATAGTCCTGCCCATTGATTTCTAAGGAAATCAGTAATATCAGAAGCCGTCTGAAAAGGTGTGATGGGATTGTTTGCAGGAAGGTTGTGAACCGAGTCGATAAACTTGTAGACGTTAGGGTTATCCACAAATTGATACTTTATGTCGGCATTGTCTTTGCTTAACAAGTAAGTTTGGTATTCAGAGTACACATTTTGTTCAATGAATATGAAGACTTGTACTTGGTTTTCCAAAGCAGACCGTAACTCTATTTAAGTTATCGAGGAACCTGGCCGGACTTGTGATTCTGTGCCATAACGGCCCCCAATCACGCAGATCAGCATGTCGCACAGTTCAATTTCGCGAGGAAGATATCCCTCCGGAGGACTGTCCTTACCATATGCGATGTCGCCTGCCTCAAAGAGGATAGACTGGTAACCCATCCCTGAGATGAACCTATTGAGGTCTTCTCAAACCTGTCTCAAGTCGAAAAAAGTAGAGCTCACGAAAACCCTTGGCTTAGCCATCGTTACCTCTAGGCTCGCATTTGCGATTCCCTTCAAAATACTTTTAATCTTACCAACTGATAGGTTCCAATACATGAAGATTCATGATCAGGATTTGGCTAAGGGGTGATAGCATAATTAAGGGCCGCTGTGGACGATTGCCTCGGCGGCCCTTTGCGTTTTTACCCTCATCCTAACCTAACTCAATCAAGGGAGAGGAACTTTTAGGGTGTGCCTCCTTCAACTCGCCGTCCACTTGCACCCCCGCGCCAGAGTCCTGCCCATCAGCGTCGCCCGGCCGGAGCCGGTGAGGCACTCGGTGACCCGGAACGCCTCCTCCCCCTGCTCGCAAGTGCAGGAGGCGGACGGCGCAGGTCCAATCTACGATATAGAAGCAGCGGCTGAGAGGCTCCCGGATGTCCGGTTATGGGAAGGGGTTGATGGGAGAGCGGACAGCGCCGGAAATCTTGATGACCACGTTCCGCTGACCCCTTGATGCGAGCGTCCTCTTTGAAGGCTGACTGCCCTGTATTGTAGCCTAACAGGTTGTGTGCTTGAATCCGGCTTTACAATATCCCCGGCGTGCCGGAAACTTTGGCTAGGAGACGCGACAGATGGTCACCCCCAGGAAACCTGCAAACGTAGCCGTCATTGGCGCTGGCATCATGGGCGCAGCCATCGCCTTTCGTCTGGCCCGGCGCGGCGTCAGCGTCGCCCTCTTTGACGCGAGCCAGCCCGGGCACGGCGCTTCCAGTCACAGCTTTGCCTGGATCAATGCCGGGGCTAAGGAACCCATCGGGTATCACAACCTGAACCGCCGTTCCCTGGAGATGTGGCCCCGGTTCGCCGCCGAAATCGGCGACCACGGAGACCCGGACAGCATCGGCCTGCGCTGGGGCGGCAAGGTTTCCTGGGAATCCAGCCCGGTAGCCGCCGAGGGGCTGGCGGCCCGGGTGCGGCAACTCCAGTCCTGGGGTTACCCGACCCGCCTGATAGACGCCGACGAGCTGAAGCGGCTGGAACCGTCGCTGGACATCGGCCCGGTGGCCGCCGCCGAGTACAGCCCCAACGAAGGCCAGGTTGAGCCTCAGATGGTGGTTGACGCCTGCCTGCGCCGCCTGCTGGAATCGGGTTGCGAGATTCATGCCAACACGGAAGTTCATGGATTCGAGCGGTCAGACGATGGCCGGATCCGCAGCCTGGCAGCCGCCTCGGGGTCCAGGGATGTGGATGCCGTGATCATCGCCGCGGGCGTCAGTACAACCCGGCTGGCGGCCCTGGCCAACGTCAACGTCCCGCAGGCGCAAAGCCCCGGCGTGGTGATACGCACCAATCCGCTGCCGCCCTTGCTCCACAACGTGCCGGTGGTGTATGCCCCGCCGCTGGACGATGGCCGCCGCGAGATTCACCTGCGGCAGTGCGCCGATGGCCGCATGATGATCGGGGAGGGCGACCAGGAGAGCCTGGCTGAAGACGACACCCAGGCCCACGCCGACGACCTGCTGGCCCGGGCCTGCCGCTACCTGCCGGGACTCGCCGACGCACAGGCCGTTCCGGTGCCCGTGGGCTGGCGCCCCATGCCGCTGGACGGCTACCCGGTGATGGGCTTTGCCTCCGAGGCGCCCAACTTGTACGTCGCGCTCACCCACAGCGGCGTCACCCTGGCTCCGGCGTTGAGCCAGTTGGCCGCCCAGGAAATCTGCGACGGGGTACCGGCGGACGCCGTGCTGGGCCCCTATCGGCCCCAGCGGTTCGCCGGTCTGACGCCCGAGGACGCGGCGGCGGCTGTCCACCCTCGCGCCGCCAGGGCTCGGTAATCATAAGCTAGGCTTGGCAGCACAAGGCCCTACAGGCGCGGACGCCGAACAGGCAACTGCGGCAAAAGCAAACTATGGCCGCGAAGGCTCCGCTTTCTTCGTGCTCGTCCCCGTGGCAATGACCGGAAAGGTTCTCCCTGCCCTCCTTGATGAAAAAAGGAACCAGTACCAGGGCCGAAACTGGGTCGGCCCACCACCATGAGAACAGACTGTTCAGCGCCAATCCCACCAGGATGGTCATGTCCTGGAGGTCGCAGAACAGGCTTTCCATAGCCTCCGCCCGCAGCGCCCGGGACTGCATCCGGGTGGCGATGCGCATCTTGCCCACGTAGAGGACAGCCATCACAAAGGCGCTTGCCACCACTATCACAACGCCTGCAAGGCTCGGCTCCGGCTCCGGCAGCCACCCCAGCAGGCTGGCCCCGGAATGGAGGACGACGTATATTGCCAATAGGAAGAAGGTGAGGCCCACCAGCCTTTGCGCTCTTCTCTCCGCAGCCTCTGCATCCTCTTCGTCCCGGTCCGTCCTCAACCGCCACACCAGTACGCCGCCGGCCAGCAACTCGACGATGCTGTCCAATCCGAATGCCAGGATGGCCACGCTTCCGGCCTGGACGCCAGCCCAGAAAGCGACCCCAGCCTCCACAAGGTTCCACAGCAGACCGGCCACCACCAGGAGCAGGGCAATTCTGCGAAGATTGCCAGATTCAAGCGCCATGGGCGATTACCCCTTCCCTCAGCTCAACCTGGTTTGCCATTGAATGGAGTCTCCTATGTGAGCGGGTAGTGTATCATTTTCTGGTTCATTTTCAAGCTGAATGTCAATCTAATTGATACAATGTCTACAAACGCATCTGGTTTGCGGTTAGAATGGCCGGTGACTTAAACCCCGCAAAAGGGAGGCTGGACCGTGGCCGAAGCCGAAAACAGAGTTGATTACAGCCCAATCATTGAGCGCCCTCCTATCAAGTGGCCCAACGATGCCCGGGTGGCCTTCTGGATTTCGCCCAACGTGGAGCATTACGAGTACATGCCGGAGAACGAGGGAGTCCGCAATCCCTGGCCGCGGACTCCGTATCCCGACGTGCAGCAGTACTCGTACCGCGACTATGGCAACCGAGTGGGCTTCTGGCGGATGCTGGAGCCACTGGACAAGCACGGCATCAAGTGCTGCGTCTCCCTGAACATGGCCGTACTGGAGCACTTCCCGGAAATCGGCGAGGCCATGGTACAGCGCGACTACGACTACATGAGCCACGGCATCTACAACACCCGCTACCTCTACACCCACGACGAAGACCAGGAGCGGGAGTTCTACCGCGACACCATCGAGACTCTGCGCCTGCACACCGGCAAGCAGTTGAAGGGAATGCTCGGCCCGGCCATCTCCGGCACCGTGAGAACCCCGGACCTGATGGCCGAAGCCGGGCTCATCTACCACACCGATTGGATGCACGACGACCAGCCGGTTCCCATCAAGGTCAACAGCGGCAAGCTGGTGTCGGTGCCCTACTCCATCGAGCTTAACGACTCCACCGTGCTGCGAGATAATCACTACGAAGGTGACTACTTCGCCTACATCTGCAAGGCGCAGTTCGACCAGCTCTACCGCGAGGGGGCCGGGAGCGGACGGGTCATGTGCATCGCCCTGCATCCCTTCCTGATAGGCCAGCCCCACCGCATCAAGTACCTGGACGAGATTCTGGGCTATATCATGTCTCACGACGGAGTCTGGCAGACCACCGCCGACGAAATCGCCGAGTATTACATCGCCAACTACTACGACGAGGCGGTCGCCCACGCCCAGCAACTGAACGGATAGCCCTGCCAAGAGACAGGACAATTGCAAAGTAGCTGTCGTGGGCGCCTGTCATTCTGAGCGAAGCGAAGAATCCTATTTTCAGCGCAGAGACCTTTCGCTGCGCTAAGGGTGACAAGAAGCGATTTGCCATCGCCCTAAGCCGGAGAATGGGACGCCCCACCCTAACCCTCCCCCGAAGGGAGAGGGGATTTCCCGACTACTAAACCAAGCGTAGCAACAGGAGGCTCCGCCATGCCCGCAGAACGCCGCTTCGGGATGGACCATGAACACTACGACTGGTCGCCCCTGAGTACCCGGGGTATCCTGCGCTGGCCTGATGACGCCCGGCTGGCGCTGTCGGTGGTGGTCGCCCTGGAGCACATGGAGTGGCTGCCCCCCGAAGGCAGTTTCCAGGCGGCCAACCTGGCGGGAGGCTCGACGCCCCGCGCCTACCCCGACTATGCCCGCATATCGCACCGGGAGTACGGGCACCGGGTGGGCATCTTCCGGGTGCTGGACGTGCTGGAGCGGCACGGCATACGCCCCACGGTGGCTATGGACGCCATGACCGCCAGCAACTACCCCTACCTGGTGCGGCACTGCCTCGACCGGGGCTGTGAAATCATCGGGCACGGCATCTCGGTCAGCAGGATGATTACTGGCAATATGTCGGAGCAGGATGAGCGGGCCTACATCCGCGAGTCGCTGGACTCCCTGAGACAGGCGACCGGCGAGGCCCCGGCGGGATGGATGGGCCCGGAGTACGGGGAATCGGAACGCACTCCCCGGCTGCTGGGCGAGGCTGGCATCCGCTACGTATGCGACTGGGCCAACGACGAGCAGCCCTACCCGTTGACAGTGCCGTCCGGCGAGCTTTACGCCCTGCCGGTGATGCTGGAGCTGGACGACGTGGTGGCCATGGCCCACCGCAAGGTCACGGTCGAACGCTACGGAACCATGCTCCGCGAGGGCTTCGACGGGCTGTATGATGACGGAACGGGCAACGGGCGGGCGTTGGTGTTGAGCCTGCACCCCTGGCTCATCGGCCAGCCCTTCCGCATCGGCGTTCTGGACGAGGCGCTGGGCCACATGATGCGGCGTCGGGACGTCTGGGCCGCCTCCGGGGCCGAAGTCGTGGACTGGTACCGGACGCACCCCCCGGTGGCGTGAGACAGGTGACCTCCCGACCCCGAATGCGCTGGCGACCCAGAAAACCGGCTGGAAGTATATGGACGACTACGCCCTGGCAGTAGATGTGGGGGGAACCTTCACCGATATAGTCCTTCTGAACCTTGCGACTGGCGATTTCCGGCTGCTCAAGACTCCCTCCACACCCGATGACCCGTCGCGGGGTTTCATAACAGGCATATCACGGATACTGAACGAGAGCGACGTGACCTACTCGCAGGTGCGCCGCCTGTTCCACGGCACCACCATAGCCACCAACGCTATCCTCGAGGGCAAGGGAACGCCCGTCGGGGTGCTGGTATCCGAGGGATTCAAGTACGTCCTCGAAATCGGACGACACAGTATGGCCCGCCTGGCCAACCCCCATGTCTGGGTCAAGCCGGAACGCCCGGTGCCCCCGGAGCGCATCCTCGAAATACCGGAACGGACAGCTTTCGACGGCGCCATCATCAACACTCTCGACGAAGATGCGGTGCGCATGGCGGCGGCCCGCTTCCGCGACGAGGGCATCGAGTCCATAGCTGTTTCCCTGACCCATTCCTACGCCAATTCCGCGAACGAGATCAGGGTTCGGGAACTCTTTCAGGACGAATTCCCTGAGGCCCACCTGTCGCTGTCTTCCGAGGTGCTGCCGGTCTTCCGGGAATATGAGAGAACGATAACCACCGTCCTCAATGCCTACGTCATGCCGAGGGTCAGCTACTACATCGAGAACCTTGACCGCGACCTGCGGGAGCTGGGTGTCGAGGCCCCCCTGCTGATTATGAAGTCCAACGGGGGAGTCATCGGCTCGGAAACCGCCACCAGGCAGCCGGTATACACCGGCCTTTCCGGCCCGGCTGCCGGGGTGATGTCGGCCATTGACGTTGCCAAGAACGCCGGGATTGAGGACTGCATCTCCTTCGACATGGGCGGCACCAGTACCGATGTATCCCTGGTCAACCGGCGCACTCCCACCATCACTCTGTCAGGGGAGCTGGGAGACTGGCCGGTGCAACTGCCTATTCTGGACATCGCCACCATCGGCGCAGGCGGCGGCAGCATCGCCTGGCTCACGGCGGCGGGCAACCTGAACGTGGGGCCGCGCAGCGCCGGAGCCGTGCCCGGCCCGGTCTGCTACGGGCTGGGTGGGACCGAGCCAACGGTCACCGATGCCAACCTGGCGCTGGGCCGCATCAACGACACCATCGCCGGGGGCGCGCTTACTCTCGACGTCGCTGCGGCCAGGGAGGCGATTCGGGAGAAAATCGCCACTCCCCTAGGGCTGGACCTAGAGCGGGCGGCGCATGGCATCATCCAGATAGTCAACTACAACATGATGGGAGCCATTCGCAACGTCAGCGTCGAGCGCGGCCACGACCCGCGCCGTTTCGCCCTGGTTGCCTTCGGCGGCGCGGGGCCGATGCACTCCATCGGCGTTGCCCGCCTGCTGGATATGCCCACCGTCGTTGCCCCGCCGAGTCCGGGGGTGGCTTCGGCCTACGGGCTGCTCGTTGCCGACTTCAAGAACGACTATGCCAGGACATCGGTACAGAAGCCGCCCGGCTACGATCTTGCCGCTATGGAGACCATCTTCCGGGAACTGGAAGGCGAAGCTGTCCACTGGCTCGACTCCGAACAAGTGCCTGCCGGCCGGCGGGAATTGACGCGCTCGGCGGACCTGCGGTATGCCCACCAGGGCTTCGAGGTGACGGTTGAAATGGCGGGTGGAGCGGTGCAGGCAGACAGCCTGGATGCTACCATCGAGCATTTTCACCGGGAGCATGACCGGCTGTTCGGGTTTTCCCTCGACCAGCCGGTGGAGTTCGTCACCCTGCGCGTCACCGCCTGGGGGCACCTGGAATCCGCCGGTATGGCCCCGCTTCCCAGCGAGTTGAGCAGCCCGCCCGAGGCCATGCTGGGGCAGCGACAGGTGTACTTCGATGACGCCGGGGGCTTCGTATCCTGCGACATCTACCACCGGGCGATGCTCGCGCCGGGTTCGGCCATAGACGGCCCGGCCATCCTCGAAAACGTGGACTCCACGGTGGTCATAGACCCGGGCTGGCAGGCCCGGATTGACGGCTACGGCAACTGCATCATGCGGCCAGTATAGTTAACAGTAGACTTCCAAAATTCCTCTCCCTTGAGGGAGAGGGTTAGGGTGAGGGTGAAATTTGGCAGCAAACTCAGTTATGGGCACAGAAGATTTGGATCACCTCCAGGGTGAAAGCGCCGCCGTTGGAGCCTCCGTAGACCCGATCACACTGCAACTGATTCGCGGCTCGCTGCGTTCGGCTCGGCTGGAGTGTGAGTTGCTGATTGAGCGGACGGCCATGTCAGCCTTCATCCGCGAAAAGAAGGACTACACCGTCAGCTTCCTGGACCATCGGGGGCAGGAAATATACGGCGAGACGCTGGGGAGCGACATACTTGGCTGCGTGTGGGACTGCTATCCAACGGAGACCATGCACGCCGGCGACGTGTACTGGTACAACGACCCTTACCTCTCAAAGGGAAGCATCAGCCACACGCCCGACATGGTGTTCATAACGCCTGTTTTCTTTGAAGAGGAGCTGGTGGCCTACTGCCATTCCTTCGCCCACTTCTGGGACCTGGGCGGCTCCCGGCCGGGCAGCATCGGCCCGGCCAACACCGAGATCTTCCACGACGGCACCCTGGTGCCCCCCATCAGGATTGTTGACCGGGGAAAGCTCAACGATGAAGCCTACCGCATCATCCTGCGCAACTCCCGGTATCCCGACCTGCTGGAAGGCGACAGCCGCGCCCTGATGTCGGCGGCGCAAAGGGCCGAGGAGCGGGTACTGGAAATCTTCACCCGCTTCGGCAAGGACACCACCCTGGCAGCCATCCGTCAGGACCAGGTGGAAACATCGGACTTCATTCGCGGGAAGACGCTGGAAATGATACCGCCGGGGAGCTACTCCACCAGCGACTATATGGACAACGACGGCGTCGGCGACGAGTGGCATTCCTTCCACCTGGAACTGAAACGCGCTGGCGACGAAATTACGCTGGACGCCACCGGCAGCGACGACCAGGCCCCCGGCTCGATCAACTTCATGGCCAGCGACGGCACCATCGGCGCATACTTCGGCCAGCACTTCCACCAGTACGACCCGTCACTGACCATGAACGACGGGTTGCTCGCGGCGGTGGACGATGTGAAGCTGCGCTCCGGCAGCATCCTGCAACCCCAGTGGCCCGCCGCGCTGGGCTGCCGCGCCCACACATTCACCAAGCTGAAGAACGCCGTCCGCGCCGTGGTCGCCAGGGCCAGCGGCGGCGACACCATGGCGGCCATGGCGGTCTACGTCATCGCCTACTGGCGGATGAAGGACGCCGAGTCCGGCGAGTGGCTGCTGTGCACCGATGGCATCGCTGTGGGGCATGGCGCCCGTCCCCAGGCCGATGGAATAGACGCCGTTTACAGCCGCCACAACGAGAACTACCCGGCCGAGTTCATGGACATGGAGTACCCCCTGCGAATGGAGCGGTACGCTATCAACCCCGACTCCGGCGGCCCCGGCAAGTATCGCGGCGGCTGCGGCATCATCCGGGATGTCCGTCTGCTGGCCCCCGAAGGAACCTTCGGGTTGCGGGTGGAGAATAACCGCTTCCCGGCCTGGGGCGTCGCCGGCGGCAAGGCCGGGGGCACGTCCAGCGTGGTGCTGAACCCCGGATGCGAGGGCGAAACAGGCATCCGGCCCTTTTCCGACGACAACCCCTGGCAGGCCGGAGACATGGTGAGAATCTACACCGCCGGCGGTGGCGGCTGGGGCGACCCCTTGGAGCGCGAAATCCCGCTGGTCGAAAAAGATGTGCGTGGCGGCTTCGTCTCCCTGGAGTCGGCGCGTTCGGAATACGGAGTTGTAATTGACCCGGAAACTCTGAAGACCGACGGCCCCGGCACCCTGGCCTTTCGGGATGACCTGCGTCGGACGCGGGAGCAGCCCAAGCTGTTCCACCGCTTCATCTACTTCGACGACGATGAAGAGGAGCGCCGCTGGATCGAGCGCAACCTGCCCCGTTAGGCGGACCGGGCTCCGTCTTTCCCGTCGGTGTCTTCAGATTCCCAGCCTTTCATACAATTCCGGGTTGGCGCAGTGGACCAGGCGCTGGCCGCTCAGTCCGTTGACCAGGTTCTGCGCGGCCATGATGCTCATGGCCCGGCGGGAGAGCACCGAGGCGCTGCCGATGTGGGGCGTGATGGTGACATTGTCCATGAACAGCAGCGGGTGGTCGTCGGGGATTGGTTCGGGGTCCACTACGTCCAGGCCCGCGCCGCCGATCCACCCCTCGCGCAGGGCCTGGCACAGGGCGTCGGTGTCCACCACCGGCCCCCGCGAGATGTTCACCAGTATGGCCGTGGACTTCATCTTCCGCAGGGCGTCGGCGTTGATGAGGTGGCGAGTCTCCGGCGTCAGCGGGCAATGCAGCGAAACGTAATCGGACTGTGACAGCAACTCGTCCAGCGAGGCGTAGGTCAGACCAAGCTGGGCCTCGGCTTCGGGACGCCGGTTGCGAGAGTGGTAGAGGACGCGCATATCGAAGCCCTGGGCGCGGCGGGCCACCTCCAGCCCTATCTGCCCCAGCCCCACTATGCCTAGGGTACTGCTCTGCACCTCATTCCCCAGCCAGTAGTTGGGGTGGAAGGCCAGCTCCCAGTTGTTGCCGCGCACCCACTTGTCGCTCTCGACGACGCGGCGGGCAGCCGACAGCAGCAGGGCGAAGGCGTGGTCGGCGACGGCCTTGGACAGGATTCCCGGCGTGCTGCCCAGCAGGATGCCCCGTCGGGTGCATTCGGCGACGTCCACGTTGTCCAGCCCGGCTGCGAGCTGGCTGATGACCCTCAGGTTAGGCGCGGCGTCCAGAAGGGCGGTGTCCACCCGGTCCATGATGTTGATCAGCACGCCCTCTGCATCGGCCAGCTTGGCCCGAAGCTGCTCCGCGCTGGGTGGCGGATCGTCAGGCCACACCTCCATATCGGTTGCCTCGCCGATCACGGCGATAGCGTCGGGGTGCATCATGCGGCTGACAAAGGCCCTCGGCTGGCTCATGGTCCATCTCCCACAAAGGCGTCGCCCTGCAATTGTAGCGAATGGGTCTTTCCTGTGCCAGAATTGATGTCTGAACTGTGATTTTGTGATTTGGGGATTGCCATGATTAAATCACGGCAATCAGACCAATCACGCGAATCACAGTTCAGACAATAGACGGATGACGAGAGGATGGTATGACCCTGTTTCTGAATGAACAGGAAGTGGCTCAACTTGTGCCAATGGACGAGTGTGTAGAAGCCCTTGACCGGGCCTTTGCCCACGCCGGGGCCGGTCAGGTGGACAACAAGGCCCGGTCCCGCATCCGGATGCCCGGCGGTTTCTTTCACTTCATGGCGGCAGCCGATGGCGGGCAGGGGGTGTTCGGCTACAAGGCCTATCCCTCCTTTGCCGGGCCGGGCGGCGCAAAGATGATGGTGATGCTCTACGACTACGAATCGGGGCAACTGCTGTCCTGCATGGAGGCGGGAAGGCTGGGGCAGATACGCACCGGTGCGGCCAGCGGCCTGGCGACGCGCTACATGGCGCGGGATGATGCGACGACGGTGGCGGTTATCGGTTCCGGCTTCCAGGCCCGGACGCAGCTTGAGGCGGTGTGCGCAGTGCGGGAAATCAAGCAGGCGCGGGTGTTCAGCCGACGCCAGGAACGCCGCGAGGACTTCGCCAAGCGCAGTGGCGAGCGGCTGGGCGTGGACGTGCAGGCGGTGGACAGCGCCCAGGAATGCGTCGAAGGAGCCGACATCGTCATCGCCATCACGTCGGCCCGCGAGCCGGTGGTGTTGGGCGAGTGGCTGGCGGAAGGGGCGCACATCAACGCCGCCGGGGGCAACCACTGGCAGCGCCGCGAGATTGACGAGGCGGCAGTGCTGCGCTCGGAGCTGATAGTGGTGGACGACCTGGAACAGGCCAAAGTCGAGTGCGGCGACCTGATGTGGCTGGAGGCCCGGGGCAGCTTCCGCTGGGGCATGGCCCACGAACTCAGCGACGTGGTCGCTGGCCGCGTCCCCGGCCGCGTGTCACAGGAAGGGGTGACGCTGTTCGAGTCCATGGGCGTGGCCCTGGAGGACATCGCCGCCGCCGACCTCGTCTACCGCAAGGCGAAAGAGCAGGGCATCGGGGTGGAGCTGCCGTTCTAGGAATTGAGGCGCACGGCCCTTACGCCCCTATGCTCGGGAACTTGCAAATCTAGGTATGGAGCCTGTCATTCTGAGCGAAGCGAAGAATCCTCTCCCTGTAATAGAGACTCTTCGCTTCTCTCAGGGTGACAACAGGGAGTTTTGCAAGTCCCCTGCTATCCTCAGAGGATTGCGGCTAGGTCTGGGAGCCCTCTTCGGGCGATACGGTCGCAGCGGGCGGTTCGGTAGACCGGCTGCGAGAACGGGATGCCGGGGCCCGCTGGGACGCTTCGACCTGCGCCCTCAGCTTGCGGTTCTCGTCTTCCAGGTCGTCTATCCGGTCTTCCAGGCCAATCACGCGCTCGAACAGGCGGTCAATCTGGCCCCGCGACGGCATATTGAGCGCCTTGAGCATGGCGTCCTGCTGGGGTTCCGAAGCGTTCGCCATGCGCTGCTGCCAGACCAGCGTCTGCTCCATGTACCTGCCCAGCATATTGGCGAAGCTCTCGGTGCCCATAACCTCGGCGAAGGTCTTGGCCATAGCCTCCAGTTGCTCCGACCACTGCTTCTGCGCGTTCAGGAACGCCTCCGGTCCCACCGCGCCCGATGACATGGCCTGCTGCGCCTGTTCGGCCCAGGTGTTATAGAACTGCCGCCACATCTGCTGGATGTCGTTGTTGAAGAAGGGCGGGGTGAACTGACCGAATGGGTTGGAGCCGGGCATGGCCCCGAACCCCGGCATCTGCCCGAAGCCAGGGATCGGGCCGCCGGGGGCCGCGCCGAAGAACGGCGGCCAGAAGGCGTTGCCCGTCGAGCCTGCGGCCTGCGCCCAGGCCTCGGTGGATTTCTGGAACATCTCCCGCCAGTAGTCGAAGGGATTGGCGGCGTTGTCTTGCGTCGTCATCGGCTGCTCCTTACTCCCCCGCCCGCGTGGCAACCCACTCGTCTATCTTGGGCCAGAGGGTCTGGTGTGCCTGGCGACCGGAGAAGACGGATATATGGCCGCCGGGCAGTTCCACGTATTCCTTGTCCTCGCTGGACACCGCGTCCATCAGGCTGCGGGCGCACGGAGCGGGCACGATGAAGTCCTGGTTGGCCGCCACCACCAGCAGCGGCTGCGCGATGCGGCTCAACTCAACCCTGCGCCCGTTGAGGACCAGCTCGCCGTTTATCAGGCTGTTCCTGGCATACATATCCTGGGAAAGCTGCTGAAAGAAGCGGCCGGGCATTCCGATGAAGTCGTTGGCCCAGCGGCTCATCGCCTTGTACCCGTCCGAGTACCCCGGCCGGTTGATGTTGGCCCACAGGCCGGACAGGGCCTGCGCTTCCAGGGTGGGCCGCAGCATCTTGAAGCCGGTGTTCATAAGGCTGGCGGGCAGGCCGTTGTATCGCTGCACAATCAGCTCGGCGGGGAAATGCGGGTCGTTAAGCCAGGTGCGGAACAGCCCTCCTTCCTCGAAGTTGATGGGGGCCACCACGGCGACGAAATTCCGTACCGGCGCGTCCGGGTTCAGCGCCAGGTAGCACGCGCTGATGGTGCCGCCGAGGCATAGGCCGTTCAGCGTAATCTCGGTAGCCCCGGAGGTCTCCATTGCCCGGTCTATGGCGCGCGGAAGAATCTTGAAGACCGCTTCCTCGAAGCCCAGTTCCTTGTCTTCCTCGGCAATCTCGCCCCAGTCCAGCAGGTAGACGTCGTGGCCGTGGTCCACCAGGTATTCGATCATGCTGGCTCCGGGCATCAGGTCCAGGACATAGGGGCGGCTGATGCCCAGCCACGGGACAATCAGGTACGGGGAAGGATGAGCAACAGGAGTGTCCATAGAGTGGTAGCGGTAGAGGCGGGTCTTCCCGCGCTTCCAGATGATTTCGCGGTGGGTGAGGGCCATCGGCGGGTCGGCGGGGTTGACCACGAAGGCGTCCACGATCGCCTGCGCCCGCTCCATGTTCTTTTGCGTTTCTTCCCGGAACTTGTCAGCGAACTCGGTCGAGTTGACCACAAGCAGCTCCTCTAGCTCTTCATTCCTTTGGCGGATTCCATGGACCAGTCCATCAGGGCCTCGCCGTACTTCGCGGCGCTCTTCATCGCTTCCTGGCCTGATTCAACCACCTTGGCGTTGCTTTCCAGCATGGCCTGGGCAGCCGCGCCGCGACGGGCCTCAGCGCCGGAGAGGTAGACCATCCAGCTCTTGGTCCAGGCCTGGTAGAAAGCCATCTCGCCTTCGATGAGCTTGCTGACGGACTCTTTGGCCTCGGAAGTGAAAGCCGGAGCGCCCGACTTGGGAATGGCGGTCATGCTCTGCATCATGCTGGCCAGGTTCTCGCCGCGGGTACGGGCGTGAGTGACGGCCTGCTCGACGGCCTTGCCGTACTCGTCTCGCTCCGTCTGTACCGCGTCGGTGAACATCTTGACTGCTGCTGTGGTCTGGGCGATGCCCGCGTCGGCTACTGCGAAGCCGCTGGCGATTGCCTTGTTGTACGCCTGCGCCAGTTCCTCGGCGCTCCTGGTTGCCTTGTCTGCCATTGGAAGCATCCTCCTGAGATTATTCGCTTTCCTGAGTTCCCTGTTCTTTCTGAGAGGCGGGGCCGTCTTCTGATCCCACAGGATTCGAAATGCCGAATGCCTGGGCGTAGAGGTCGAAGAAGCCGTTGATCATGCGCTGGTATCCCGACACGACCTCTGTCCAGCCCAGCAGCATTTCCTCGCCCGCGTCGGTGATGCTGTACACCCGCCGGGCCGGGCCGCTCTCGCCGGCCTCCCACTCCGAGGCGACGAAGCCGTCGCGCTCCAGCCGCCGCAGCTCCCGGTACAGAGTGGCGTGGTCAACGCCGGAAAAGCCCATGCGCTCAAGCTGCTGCAAGATGAGGTAGCCGTGGAGGTTCCACTGCTTCAGCACCAGCAGTACCCACGGGGTGATGAAGTTCTTGGGCAGCCGCTGGCTACCTGAGACACCAAAATCTTCCATATATGTACTTTTATCACATAGATGCGGGAAATGCAAGCGACGAGATTCGAGTCCGAAGATTTTGCTGACAGTTGGTCATTGTTTAAGAAAAGTCTGGGGCTATACACTGGTATGGAGCCGTCGCGGAAAGCCGCAACGGGAAACCTTAAACAAGAGGAGACGACAAACGATATGCCGGAAGTCACATCACACGCCCCCGGAGCGCCGTCTTGGGCTGAACTGGACACCACCGACGAGAAGAGCGCGCTTGCCTTTTACGGAGCCCTGTTCGGCTGGGCCGACGACCCGCAGGAAATCACCCCCGGCTGGTACTACCATATGCAGAAGCTCGACGGCCTGGAGGCCGCTTCCATCTATCTGCAAAGCGATGAGGAGCGCAGCCAGAACGTGCCGCCCCACTGGAACGTCTACTTCACGGTCAACAACGTGGACCAAACCGCCGAAGCCGTGGGGCAAAACGGCGGCACGGTGGTCTTCGGCCCGATGGACGTCTTCGAGGCCGGACGCATGGCGATGTGCCAGGACCCCCAGGGGGCCTTCTTCGCCATCTGGCAGGCCAAGCAGCACATCGGCTGCCGGGTCAAGGGCGAGGCCGGCGCAATGTGCTGGAACGAGCTGCTGACCACTGACCGCGACGCCGGTATCGAGTTCTACATCAAAGTCCTGGGCATGGAGCGCGGCGACGTGATGCAGCCGATGGAATACGCCATGCTGAAGGCGGGCGGAACCGAGGTGGCCGGCGTCATGGAGATTACCGCGGAAATGGGGCCGGTGCCGCCCAACTGGAGCGTGTACTTCGGCGTGGCCGACGTCAACGCCACGGTGGAGCAGGCCCAGTCCCTGGGCGGAAAGGTCTATATGCCGCCCACCGACATCGTGCCTGTGGAGGGCCAGCCGGCCATCGGCCGCTTCGCCGCCCTGGGCGACCCGCAGGGCGCGGTCTTCAGCATCTTCCAGGACCTGACCCAGACCTAGACCGGCGAAACGGCCTTTGGATTGTTTTCCAAGTCCCTTTCGCCAGGGATACCACCCTCATCCCCCTCTTTCATGGGGGCTAGGGATACTCTGAACAAGTTGGGCTGATTATGGCAAAGTAAGGGGAACTGGGCA
>VXOI01000236.1 GCA_009840175.1 Chloroflexota bacterium
GTCGTACACATGGTCGGGGCAAATCAGCAAAGAGGACGCCAAGGAACTGCTGATAAAGCGGTTCGGGCCGGTGTGCTGGGGCTGCGGGTACGAGCCGCGGCGTCCCAACGGTTCGCTGGACGCTACGCTGCTGGAGGTTGACCACATCCGAGCGCGGCGGGCGGCGGAGGGTACGGCCGGTGATGATGAGCTGTACAACCTGGCGTTGCTGCATCGCACCTGCAACGGGGTCAAGCGGAACCGGCTGACGCTGGAGGAACTGCGGCGGTACAACGCAGACAACGGTCTGCTGTACGTGGATACGGTGGGGGAGTTGGTGGACTTGTTCGAGGCTACGCGGTTTGCGGCGCAGGAAATCAGCCGGCGGGGTGTTTTTTCGACGCAATGACGCAATGGTGCGATGAGGGGTGGCAACCATCCGCCGCAACCTGGCCGCCGAGCCGTCGGTGACCGGCAAGCGCTACGCCGGCCTTCGGCCGGCGTGATATGCTCTGTACCAGACAACGACTCGCCTAACCACCTACGCAAAGGGACGGAGTGGTAATGACAACTCAACCCAAGCTGATTACCTATCAGGACTATCTGGCAGGGCCGGAAATCAAGCAGCGTAAAGAAATCGTGGATGGTAAATTGATCATGTTTGGCCCTATGCGCCCTCATCAGATTGTCTTGGGCAATGTCTACCGTCCAGTTTGGGCTTTTGTGGATGAGAATGGAATGGGGGAAGTGCTGATGGCACCCTCAGACGTAATCGTGCAACGGGATCCCCTACGGGTGCGGCAACCGGATATTGAGTTCACCAGCAACGAGAGAGCCTACATCCTGGGCGACCGCATCGAAGGTGGCCCCGACTTGGTGGTGGAAATTCTGTCGCCCAGCAACACCAGGGCATATATGGCCGAAAAGCTGGCTGACTACGCCGGAATCAACGTCCGCGAGTGCTGGCTGATCGCTCTCAACACCCGCACCGTCGAGGTCTTGCACCTGGAGGACGGCCAGTGGCGGACAGCCTACACTCGCGGCGAAGGCGAGATACTGGAGTCAGCCGTGCTGCCAGGGCTGGAACTGGACATCGCCGGGCTTTTCAGAGGAGTCTAGCCCGCAGGGTATACTGTCATAGGCACCGCCGGACGAAACCGGCGAAATTCCGCAGGAGATTCCAGCCCATGCCCCGAACTGTGGTAGGCATTGACGTAGGCGGCACTTTCACCGATATCGCCGTGTTGCAGGATGGGCGGCTGTCGGTACACAAGCTCCCCTCCACTCCGCAGAACCCCTCGCTGGGCATCGTTCAAGGGGTTGGCGAGGTTGGCGTTGACACCGGGGCCGCCGACTTCGTACACGGCTCCACCGTCGCCACCAACGCCCTGCTGGAAGGCAAGGGTTCCCGCACGGCGTTGGTCACTACGATGGGCTTCGAGGACGTGCTGGAAATCGGACGACAGAGCCGGGCCGAACTGTATAACCTGGAGCAAGACCGCGCCCCGGCCCTTGCGCCCTGGGAGCTGCGCTTCGGCCTGCCGGAGCGGGTGGACTACACCGGCGCGATACTGGAAGACCTGCAACCCGACGCCATCGAGGCACTGATGGCTCTCATCGCCGAGGCCGGGGCCGACGCAGTGGCGGTTTCCTTCCTGTTTTCCTTCCTCAACCCCGTGCACGAAGATATGGTACTAGAAGCGCTGCGCAAGCTGGACCCCGCGCCGTTCATATCGCTGTCGTCCCGCGTGCTGCCGGAGTTCCGCGAATACGAACGGACCAGCACCGTGGTGGTCAACGCCTACGTGGGGCAGGTGATGAGCCGTTATCTCGGCGAACTGGAGCAGTCTTTGGGCGAGGGACTGCGCATCATGCAGTCGTCCGGGGGCAGCATCACGGCGCGGCTGGCGTCGGAACAGCCGGTGCGGACGATACTGAGCGGGCCAGCGGGCGGCGTGGTGGGCGCGTTTCACGTGGCGGCACAGGCGGGGTACCCGGACATCATCACGCTGGACATGGGCGGCACTTCCACCGATGTTTCCCTCTGTCCCGGGCGTATCAAGGAGACGGGCAGCTCCAACGTGGGCGGGCATCCCATCAGCGTGCCGATGATTGAGATTCACACCGTGGGCGCGGGCGGGGGTTCCATCGCCCGCGTGGATACCGGGGGCGCGCTGACCGTCGGGCCGCAGTCGGCGGGGGCCGACCCGGGCCCCGCTTGCTACGGGCGGGGCGAGCAGCTCACGGTGTCCGACGCCAACCTGTTGCTGGGGCGCCTGCGTCCCGACCACTTCCTCGGCGGGCGCATGACCCTCGACCTTCCCCGAGTACGGGGACTGATGGCGTCACTGGCGACGGGGCTGGGTCTGAGCGAGCAGGATGCGGCGCTGGGCATACTCCGGGTGGTCAACGCCAACATGGAGCGGGCCATCCGGGCCATATCGCTGGAGCGGGGCTACGACCCCCGCAGCTTCACGCTGGTGCCCTTCGGGGGCGCCGGGCCGGTGCACGGCTGCGAGTTGGCACAGGAGTTGGGCATCCCCCGGGTGCTGATTCCGGCGCGGCCCGGAATCCTGTCGGCATTGGGCGTCGCCATCGCCGACGTGGTGAAGGACTACTCGCGCACGGTGATGCTGCGCCCCGACGCCCTTCGACAGGCTCAGGGTGAGCTTGTCGAATCGCTAGAGGAGGAGTTCCACGGCATGGAGGGGCTGGCCCGCGCTGAGCTGGAGCAGGAGGGCCTGCCCGCCGAGCGGATGACGGCCCGCCGTTTCCTGGACGTGCGTTATGTCGGGCAGTCCTTTGAGTTGACAGTTGACTACCCAACGTCGCGGGCCGCCCGGTCTTCCGAAGGTTTGGCGCGGGCCATCTCGGACAGCTTCTACCGGGCGCACCTGCAACGGTTCGGGTACGCCGACCGGGCCGAGCCGGTGGAGATAGTCAACCTGCGGCTGAAGCTGGATCTGGCGGTGGACAAGCCTGACTTGCAACTGGAGGCGGTTCAAGGTTCCGATTCATCAGGCGCGCAAATCGCCACCGTCGGAGTGGTGTTCCGCGAGGGCGAACTGGACACGCCGCTTTACCAGCGGGAGTTACTGGCCGCCGGCAACCGCATCGCCGGGCCGGCGCTGGTGGTGCAGCTAGACACCACCACCGTCGTCCCGCCCGGCTGGCAGGGCGAGGTTGACGCCTACGGCAACCTGCTGCTGGCGATGGGGTAGGCTGGCCCGGTATGGATGAGCCGATTAAGACGACTGACCATTTCGAGCGCAGAATGCTGGAACGGCCAGAAATCGACCGGGAATGGTGTGAACGAGCACTAACCAACCCAATCCGGGTACAAGTCCAAGAAAATGGTAGAATTCGGCATTGGGTTTATATTTCTGAAATCGGCAAATACCTTCGCGTCGTTACGGAACCGGACGGTGAGACAGTTCATACTGCTTTCCTGGACCGTCGTTTTAGGGGATAGCATGAAGTTTAACTACGATACTGAAACCGACTCTCTCTCCATCCGGCTATCCGAGGGATCCTACTCGGAATCCGAGGAAGTTGCTTACGACATCATATTCGATTTCGACCATGATGGAGCTTTGACTGGAATTGAAATCTTGGACGTCGAACACAACGCCACTCCGTCAAAGTTGCAAATCGCTTTGCAAAACCTGCCGGAGGAACTAACACTAGAAGAGAAACGACTGGTGAAACTGACTTTCGACCAAATCATGGCAGGCAAGCACAAGCAGTTGGATCCCATCATCTAGGTGACCTTTCTATGGCTCTCTCATCCACCCTGACCATCCTAGCCGTATTCGCGCACCCCGACGACGAGGGGTTTGGCTGTGGGGGGACGCTGGCGGCACTGGTTGCCGGCGGGCACCGGGTGACGCTGATTTGCGCCACCAATGGCGACGTGGGTGAGATCAGCGATCCAGCACTGGCTACGCGAGAAACTCTGCCATCGGTGCGGCAGGGCGAACTGCGGGCGGCGATGGACTTGACGGGTATTCTGGACGTGCGGTTCCTCAATTACCGTGATTCGGGAATGCCGGGGTGGGAGGACAATGAGCATCCGAGGAGCTTGTTCCAGGCCCCTGCTGAAACAGTGGTGGAGCAGGTCGAAGCGGTTATCAGGGAATTGCAGCCCGACCTCGTGATTACTCACGACCCCACGGGCGGGTACGGCCACCCGGACCACGTGACCATCTGCCAGCGCACCGAGACCGCCGTGGAGCGCTGCCGGGACGAGAACGGGCCTTTGCTTTATTACGTCTGCTTCCCCCGCAGTTTCTTCCAGCTTATGTGGAACAAGATGATGGAACTGGGTTTGCGCCCGCCATTCTCCGCCGACGACACCGAGGCGCTGGGCACCCCGGACGACGAGGTCACCACGACCGTCAACGTCAGGCGCTACGTGGCCCTCAAGAAAGAATCGCTGGAGCGACACCGCACTCAGATCGAAAGGGACGGTCCCTTTTCCAAGCTGCCCGAGGATTTCATGGAAGAGATAATGTCCAGCGAGTTTTTTCAACTGTCCACGATTCAGGAACCCGGCGCCCGCGATGTTCTGGCCGAGTTGCTTGCCAATTAGCCGCCCCTACTTTTAGCCGCCCTTACTTCTCCCAGAGGTGCTTTCATGCCCGTTGATCCGGTCAGCCTGGAAGTCTTCAAGAATATGTTTGAGTCGGTGGCCGAGGAAATGGGTGTGGCGTTGCAGCGCACGTCCTACTCGCCCAACATCAAGGAGCGGCGGGACTTCTCGTGCGCCGTATTCGACCCAGAGGGAAATATGGTGGCCCAGGCGGCGCACGTGCCAGTGCACCTGGGCGCCATGCCCGCCTCGGTGCGGGCGGCGCTGGAGGTGTTCCCCAACGCACTGCGGCCAGGCGACATCGTTATCCTCAACGACCCTTACCTCGGCGGCACACACCTGCCCGACATTACGATGGTGGCACCGGTCTATGCGGGCGAAAAGGGGCAGGAAAAGCTAGCGGCCTTCGTCTCGGCCCGCGGCCATCATGCCGACGTGGGCGGAATGACCCCCGGCTCGCTGCCGCTATCCACGGAGCTGTACCAGGAAGGTACCATCATCCCGCCCATCAAGCTGGCCCGCGGCGGGCGTCTGAACCACGACGTCATACAGCTAATCTGCCGCAACTCCCGCACTCCCGACGAGCGCAAGGGGGACCTGGCGGCGCAGACGGCGTCCATCCGCGTCGGGGAGCAGCGGATGCGGGAGCTGTTCGAGCGGTATGGCGTTGCCGACACTGCCGAGCACATGGCGGCGCTGCTGGACTACTCCGAGCGCGTTACACGCCGCACCATTCAGGACATACCGGACGGCGTGTACACCGTTCTGGACTACATGGACGACGACGGCCTGACCCAGGAGCCGGTGCCTATCGCGGTCACCATCACCGTGTCGGGCGAAGAGATGGAGATAGACTTCACTGGCACCTCACCTCAGCGTCCCGGCTGCATCAACGCGCCGGAAGCGGTGACGGTATCGGCCTGCCTGTACGTGGTGCGCTGCCTGTTGCAGGAACAGGCCCCGGCCAATCAGGGCTGCCTGCGGCCTTTGCGGATTCATGCGCCGGAGGGAACGCTGGTCAACCCCCGGCCGCAGAGGGGCGTGGCCGGCGGCAACGTGGAGACATCGCAGCGAATTACCGACGTCCTGTTCGGTGCGCTGGCTCAGGCGTTGCCGGAAGTGATACCGGCGGCCAGCCAAGGCACGATGAACAATATGATCATCGGCGGCCATGACCCGGTGCGGGACAAGCCTTATGTCTATTACGAGACCATCGCCGGGGGCATGGGGGCGCGGCCCGACAAGGACGGCATATCGGGCATCCAGACACACATGACCAACACGATGAACACGCCCATCGAGGCGATGGAGTTCGCCTTCCCGCTGCGCCTCCGCCGCTACGCCCTGCGCCGGGGTTCCGGCGGCGACGGTCAGTACCGGGGCGGCGACGGCGTGGTGCGCGAGGTGGAGTTCCTGGCCCCGGCGAGGGTGACCCTGATGTCGGAGCGCCGTCGGCGACCACCCCCCGGATACCACGGCGGCCACCACGGGGAGCCGGGCGAAAACGTGCTGCTGCGCGGCGGCTTCGAGGAAATTCAACTGGCAGGGAAGGAACTGATAGACGTGGAGGCCGGGGACGTCCTGAGCGTCCGCACTCCCGGCGCGGGCGGCTGGGGCGCGCCGGATTCCCGCCTTCGCGGGAATGACGAGGGTGGTCACCAGCATTGATCCTTTCCCTGAAGGCCGTCTTTTCTCTCTGCCTGTCCTTTCTGGTCATCGTGCTGCTCGCAGGCTGCGATTCGGCTATTTCGGCAGAACCGCGCGATCTATTGCTTGCGCCGGACGATGTGCCAAGCACCGGGGTTTCCGTAGTGTCTCTGACGGAGGAACAATCGCTGGACGGGCCTTCGGCGCAGGTGAAATTGCAGGGGGCCGGGTTCCAGGTCGTGCAGAGTCTAGTCGTGTTCGAGAATCGCGAGGTGGCGCTGTAGGCCCTTGACGGGATTCGGGCCGACCTGGTGAGCCGGGGGGAAACAGGGCCGGGACAACCAGAGGCCAGCGGCGTCTTCGAGCACAAGTTGGGAAACGAAGAGGCCGCCAGCCTGTTTTTTATCGAAAACAATGGTCTAGTCCGGTTGACCGTTACCGGACCAGACCGCAAGGCGAGGCTTTCGGAACTTGCCGACGTTGCGCGGGACAAACTGAACAGCAGTTAAGCTCTGATATACGCCCTCACCCTAACCCTCTCCCAGAGGGAGAGGGAACTTATGGAGACATCCCATCAAGGAGAGGGAACTTATGGGAGCGTCCCATCAGGGAGAGGGGATTCGGTTAGCTGCCGTCGTCGAAGCTCACTATCACGACGGCGTTGGCGATGACCAAGGCGTCGTCGCCCCGTTCGTTGGGCACTTCGAGACCGCCCGCCACTGCCTCACAGTGCCCGGTGCCGTGGGGCAGCACTGAAAGGACTGCGTCCTTGTCCACCGCGCCGGGATTGGGCACGCCGATGGTTACGTCAACCCGCATATCGTCGGCAGTCTTACCCAGCATCCGCTGGAATCCCAGGCTGCTGTGGTGGATGGCGTCGAAGACGGCCCGCTGGGCAGCGGTGGTGTAGTCTCGTCCGTGAACGTCAACGCCCATTCCCATCTCGGTAACGCAGCGCACTAGCGCCATATCAAACCTCCAAAAGTCAAACGGCTTTCGTCATTACAACCCAGCCTTCTCCATGCGTCAAGCGGCCAGCAGCCGCGTCCAGGGCCTTTTCAAAGTTCCCTATTGTCGTCCTGAGCGAAGCGAACGTCGCTTGTTCTGGGGGTGGGATTCTTCGCTGCGCTCAGAATGACAGAAGCCACTACATAGATTTTGAAAAGGCCCTGAGCCGCGTCCCGCCAGAGCTTTTCGATTATTGTCTGAATCAGGATTCTCAGGATCAAAGGATGAACAGGATTGGAGTTACGCAATTGGAGGGGACGCCCTCACCCCCGCATCAAGTGCGGGGCAGGCTCTAACCCTCTCTCAGAGGGAGAAGGAATAATCGAAAGGCCCTGCGCGTCCTGCCAGCCAACTTTACAAACCTGCCATTCTCGGTTAGATTCAGCCCGTTACCCCCAGCGAACGCGGGTTGTACATAGCCCCGGTCATAGCCAAAGCTCAATGCCGACGCGCTCCACAACCGTCCTCCCGTGGCGTGTTCTTTCCCTCCTAGCCGGAATCGTATTTTGCTTCATCGCCGGTTGCGGCAACGGAGGCGCAACGGTCATCACCGTGTTCGCCGCCGCTTCGCTCACAGACGCCTTCGGGGAAATTGCCCGCGAGTTCGAATCGGCAAATCCCGGCATAGAGGTGAAGTTGAATTTCGCCGGGAGCCAGCGTCTGCGCTCACAGCTTGAATTCGGCGCTTCTGCTGATGTTTTCGCCTCGGCTGATGCGGCCCAGATGGACTTGGCGAAGGATGCCGGGCTGATAGCGGGGGCCGCCCGCCCCTTTGCCGGTTCAGCGATGGCGGTGATAGTGCCCGAGGATTCCCGCATACAGAAAGTGAGCGAAATCGCGGATCCCGGAGTCAAGCTGGTCCTGGCCCATGAGAGCGTTCCGGCAGGGCGGTATTCGCGGCTGCTGCTGGTCCGATTGTCGGAGACTGATGCCGGACTGGGGGCAGACTTTGCCGAACGGACGCTGGCAAACGTGGTATCGGACGAGACCAGCGTGAAGTTCGTCGAACAGAAGGTGGTACTGGGACAGGCAGACGCGGGCATCGTGTACCGCTCAGGAGCGATGACCGCCGCCGCAACCGGCTCGGCGCGAGAGCTTCCATTGCCGCCAGAGACGAATGGCGTTCAGGCGCTTTACCCTATTGCGGTGCTGAGCGATTCGGCGGCGCCGGACTGGGGCGAAAAGTTCGTCCAATTCGTGCTGTCCCGTCCTGCCAGAGACATTCTGGCCAGCTACGGGTTCGATGCGCCGTGATCAACCACACCGGGGTACTGCCGGGATGCTAAGACGATTCCCGCTGCGCTGGCCCGGAGGCCCGGGTGGAGCGCTGGGCGGGGCAGCGGGGACGCTCTACGTCATATTCATCGGTCTGCCCGTTGTCGCGCTGCTGGCGAGAGCGGCGCAGCAGGACGACCTCTGGAGCGCGGTAACCGGCGACCTGGCGCTGACCGCCTTGCGTCTGTCGGTGGTGACCAGCCTCATCAGCATCGCTGTGGTCATTGTCGGGGGAACTCCCATCGCCTACATACTTGCGCGCAGCAACCACTGGCTGGCGCGAGTGGTTGACGGGCTGGTGGAGCTGCCCATCGTACTGCCTCCGGTGGTAGCCGGGGTAGCCATGCTGATGGCCTTCGGGAGGGACGGGCTGGTCGGAGGGTTGCTGCGCGACGCGGGGGCAGACATATCCTTCACCACGACCGCGGTGGTATTTGCCCAGATATTCGTCGCCGCGCCTTTCTACGTGCGGTCGGCCAAGCTGGGGTTTCAGTCGGTGGCCCTCGATTATGAAGAAGTTTCTCAGACCCTGGGAATGTCGCCCCTGGCCACCTTCCGTCGGGTGACGCTCCCGCTGGCTGCGCCTGCCATCATCACCGGGCTGGGACTGTCCTGGGCGCGGGCGTTGTCGGAATTCGGCGCGACGATGATGTTCGCCGGAAATTTATTGGGCGAAACGCAGACCATGCCACTGGCGATAATGACCGCCATGGAAACTGACCTGGACAGCGCACTAGCCCTGTCGGCGCTGCTGCTGGCGGTATCGGTGCTGGCGCTGGCGGCACTGACACTGGCGTCACGACGCCGCTGGACCGGCCGTGTGTGAACCGCCCCAAATCTCCTCTCCCCCTGGGAGAGGGTTAGGGTGAGGGTGTTTATGGATGCAATCCACGGATGTCGCGGCTGGCTGCACTGTCGCATGGGGGGCTTTGACCTGCGCCTGGACTGGGACGTGGAGCCAGGGCAGGCATTGGTGTTGTTCGGACCTTCCGGCGCGGGCAAGACTACGGCACTGAGGGCCATGGCGGGGCTGCTGCGGCCAGTGGACGGGGTGGTGGAAATAGACGGGCGAACCGTGTACGACGGAAGCGCACGCATTTGGCTGCCGGCTCACCACCGGCAGGTTGGTTACCTGACACAGCAGTACCATCTCTTCCCTCACCTGAACGTGATGCAGAACGTGGGCTATGGGCCAGCGAAGCGCACCGCGGAGTCGCTACGGCGAATCAGCGAACTGCTGGACAGCTTTGAGTTGGCAGGGCTGGAGGAGCGGTACCCGTGGGAGCTGTCCGGTGGACAGCAGCAGAGGGTAGCCCTGGCCAGAGCACTGGCGACCGAGCCCAGGCTGCTGCTGCTGGACGAACCCTTCGCGGCATTGGACGCGGGGCTGCGACGCACCGTGCGTCAGGAGTTGCGAACTATGCTTGCCCTCAATCCCGTGCCAGTGATACTGGTCACCCACGACCGCGAAGAGGCTTTATCACTGGGCGACGAAGTGCAGGTCATTGACGGAGGGCAAGTCATTGACCGGGGCGCCCCGGTGGACGTGCTTGGGCAGCCGGGCCAGGCGGAGGTCGCCCGGCTGGTGGGTGTCGAAAACCTGTTCCACATGAGAGTTGAGTCGAGGCAACCCAGGGACGGAACAATGCGGCTCTCAGGCACGGGCGCAGAGGCCGGGTTCACGCTGGAGACGCCATTGGGTGGCAGGCAGGGGGCATCCAGCGAAGAAGAGTGGATAACCGTGGGCATTCGCGCCTCGGACATAATCCTGTCTTCCGGCGAGCCGGTGGGATCCTCAGCGCGTAACCGCATTCCCGGACTGGTGGCGCGCGTGGAGCCGAGACCGCCCGGCTACACGGTGGAACTGGACTGCGGCGTTCCCCTGATATGCCAGGTCACCGGAGCGTCGCTGGATGAGATGGGGATTCGTGTGGGACAGCCCCTGTGGGCCGTCTTCAAGGCGTCATCCTGCTTTCTGGTTCAAGACGGTCCCGCGATCCATGGCGAGAACAGGCCGGATGGGGAGTTTAGGAATCTTGACTATCCACAGTAGTTTTCAATCGTTTCGTTATATCGCAGAGAATAGATTACGAAATCGTGCGATATTGAGGGATTTGCCTGATTTTGGTTGCATATCCCTTATTTGTAGTTATAATGTGGGTTCAAGCACACATAGAGTTATCCGGGGCAGGTATTCCAGCGTAAACCGGCAGGGTTTCCCCTTAACCGCCGCTGGCCGGCCTGCTGGGTGGGCCGCAGACAAAACCGGCCCTAGTGCTTGGACGTGCTAAGGAGGTCACCAGTGGCGCTGTCGGACAAGACCCTGGTTTGCGTGGAATGTGGCTCTGAGTTCATATTCACTGCCGGGGAACAGGAATTCTTCCAGGCTCGCGGGTTCGGGAATGAACCCAAGCGTTGCCGCAGTTGCCGTGCGGTTCGCCGCACCGAACAGCGAGGCGGCGGCGGTATGTATCAGGATGGCCCCCGGGAAATGTACCCAATCGTCTGCGCCGAATGCGGCAACGACGCCATGGTGCCTTTCCGCCCGCGCGGAGACCGCCCAGTCTATTGCAGCGACTGTTTCAGCCGGATGCGCGCCGAGTCTTCCTCCGGCTTCTAGCGCTCCAGCCGCAAGTCAGCCAAGGGCCGAACAGACTGCTCCTTGGCTGACAGCTCCCCCTGCTGCAGCCCGCTTTCAGACTCTTGGCACTGCGGGGCCGCTTACTTGTGTGCCATCCCTCCTTTCATACCGCTCCGCCCACTGTCTTTCCTCGCTTGATTGAACCCCCCAGCTTTTCCCGTTAGAATTGGGCAACTTTCAGCGCCATTTCCACAGCGCAGGGCCGCCTCCCTTATGAACTTTCGAGATCTGCGGGAATTCATCGCCTTCCTGGAACAGAAAGGTGAGCTTTGCCGGGTTTCCACTCCGGTGGACCCTCGCCTGGAGATTACTGAAATCGCCGACCGCTCCATAAAGTCGGGCGGGCCTGCTCTGCTGTTCGAAAACCCCCAAGGTTACGACATTCCGGTATTGATCAATCTGTACGGCTCTGACCAGCGCATGGCATGGGCCCTGGGCGTCGAGAAACTGGACGAAGTCGTCGAGCGGGTAGAGGGGATATTGAACCTCGTGCAAGGTCCCCCTGAAGGGCTGGCCGCAAAACTGCGAACTCTGGGGCAGTTGGTCAGCCTGGCTTCCTTTCGACCCCGGACGGTCACCAACCCTCCCTGCCAGGACGTTGTGCTTCAGGGAGAAGACGTTGACCTGTTCAAGTTTCCCATTCTCCAGTGCTGGCCACTGGACGGCGGGCCATACATCACATTGCCGCTGGTGATTACCCGCGATCCGGAGACCGGGGTGCAGAACTATGGCATATACCGGATGCAGGTCTACGACCGCTGCACGACCGGGATGCACTGGCAGACCCACAAGGTCGGCGCACACCACGAGCGCATAGGGCGCCAACTGGGGTTGGACCGGATGGACGTGGCAGTGGCTCTGGGCGGCGATCCGGCCACCATCTGGACCGGCTCCGCGCCGCTGCCGCCCGATATGGACGAGATGGTGGTGGCCGGATTCCTGCGCGAGGAGGGCGTGGCCATGGCCAAGGCCCGCACCAGCGACCTGATGGTTCCGGCGGAAGCGGAAATCGTGCTGGAAGGGTACGTTCTGCTGAACGAACAGCGCAGCGAGGGCCCGTTCGGCGACCACACCGGGTATTATTCAATGCCAGACGATTACCCGGTTTTTCACGTGACCTGCGTTACCCACCGCAACCGTCCCATCTACCCGGCGGCCATTGTCGGCAGGCCACCGACCGAGGACTACTGGATGGGCAAGGTTACTGAGCGGATGTTCCTGCCGATGATCAGGACTCTATTGCCCGAAGTGGTGGACATGAATATGCCCGCCGAGGGCATATTCCACAACCTGGTCATAGTCTCCATGAAGAAGGAATATCCGGGCCAGGCCAGAAAGGTGATGCACGGCCTCTGGGGATTGGGCCTGATGAGCCTGGTGAAAGGGATCATCGTCGTTGACCATTTCGTGGACGTACAGAATATCTCGGAGGTGGCGTGGCGGGTAACCAGCAACATGGACCCGGCTTCGGATTTCGTGTTCACCACTGGCCCGATAGACGACTTGGACATCGCTTCCCCAACGCCGAAGTTCGGCAGCAAGGTGGGCATTGACGCCACCATCAAGCTGCCGCTGGAGGGAGGCCGAACCGGGGAATGGCCGCCGGACGTGGTGATGAGCCCGGATGTCAAGGCGCTGGTTGACAGTAAGTGGGCCAGCTACGGCATTTCCTGAGACGTCTCGATACAGGCAAAGTCGCTGATTCCCATGAATTCACCCTCACCCCACCCCTCTCCCTCAAGGGAGAGGGAGAATTAGAAGCCCCCGGAGGGAGAGGGGGATTTTTGAAGATGCAGGCCGCCAACGCCATACGCGCTCCGCTGGTAAAGCTCCCCCGTTACCTGGGGGTGGTGCGGATTTGGGAATCGCTGTACGCTCTCCCGTTCTGCTACATCGGCATGATCCTGGCCTCGGTGGAGACCGGCGGCAGCGGATGGCCCGGATGGGCTGACTTCATCTGGATTACCGTGGCCCTCACCGGAGTCCGAACTCTGGGAATGTCGGCCAACCGCATCGTTCACCGCAAGGAGGATTCGGTGAACCCGCGGACCCAGGGACGGCATATTCCTCAGGGTCTGGTCAAGCCGGCCGAGGTCATAGCGCTGGCCGTGATAGGCACAGGAGTATTCTTCTACGCAGCGTCCCAGTTGAACACTCTTACGCTGATTCTGGCTCCGGTTGCCGCCCTCTACGTGGTCTTCTATTCCTTTACCAAGTACTTCACCTGGGCCTGCCATTTTTTCCTGGGCTTTGCGCTGGCCATTTCGCCTTCGGCGGCGTGGATTGCGGTGACCGGACGCCTGGACCCCGAACCCATGCTGCTGACCTTCGCCGTAGCCATGTGGGCCGGGGGCTTTGATGTAATCTACGGATGCGCCGACTACGACTTTGACAGGCAGTACGGCACCAACTCCCTGGCCAAGCGTTTCGGGATAAGCGCGGCTATCTGGACGATGCGGACAATGCACCTGGTGGCCGCCATTGCCCTGCTGGCAGTGGGCCTCTGGATGGAGTTGGGAGTGTTTTACTTCATCGGCTGGGCCATCGCGGTGGCGTTGCTGGCCCTGGAAAACAGCCTGGTGCGGGCCGATGACCTGTCGAAATTGCGTTCGCCTCTCTTCCAGTACAACAGCGTCATATCCGTCTCATTGCTCGTGTTCACCATTCTGGCGGTGGCACTCTGATGCCTGGGCCTGTAATCGTGGGCATCACCGGGGCCAGCGGCGCGCTGATGGCCCGGGCGATGGTGGACGAACTGTTGCGCCGGGATACGCCAACGGCAGTGGTGTGCTCCAACGCTGCCCGCATGGTGTGGCAGGAAGAGTTGGGCGCTTCCTTCAACGAGACGCTGGTGGAATGGCAGGAGCATCCCGCCTTCGTCCATTACGCTCTCAACGACCTGCGCGCGCCCATCGCCAGCGGCAGCTACCCTGCGGCGGGAATGGCTTTGGTGCCAGCCAGCATGAACAGCATTGCCTCGCTGGCCAACGGAATCTCCAACAACCTCCTGCTGCGTGCCGCCGACGTCTGCCTCAAGGAGCGCCGTCCGCTGACACTGGTGCCCCGCGAGACCCCGCTGCACAGCATCCACCTGGAGAATATGCTCACGTTGAGCCGCATGGGGGCCGTCATCCTGCCGCCCGACCCGGCCTTCTATCTCAATCCGCAGAGCGTGGATGATGTTGTAAGATATGTTGTGGGGAAGGTTCTGGTGTCGCTGGGCATTGATCAGGAACTGCCTACCGATTTGCAGTACGGGGAGAGGGTTATCTGATGGGACTTACTTATGTTGATGGACATGTCAGAGGAATGGAGGGGCAGGAAGAAACCCTTCGGTTCTTGGTGGACAGTGGCGCCTATTATTCCTTGCTGCCTCTCCCGACATGGCAATCGCTCGAACTGAAACCCTATAGAGAGGAGCGGTTCGTTCTGGCCGACGGCACAGCGGTAAGCCGCGACGTTTCCTATTGCTACATGGCGTTACCTCAGGCAGAGGGCTACACGCCGGTGATTCTAGGGGAGCCTGGTGACGACCAAGCGCTGCTTGGCGCGCTCACACTGGAAACAATGGGACTACTACTGAACCCGTTCAGTCGAACCCTTCACCCATTGCAGCTACCGTGGCGGAGCTGACCGGCCCGGCGAGGCAGCGCTATGTCGCCGACCTCTTTGCCCGGATTTCCGGCCACTATGACCTGATGAACGATGTTATCACCCTGGGTATGCACCGGGGCTGGAAACGCCGGACGGCTGCCCTGGCGACACAGGCGTTGCAGGGCCCGGCGCTGGACGTTTCCACCGGAACCGGCGACCTGGCATTTCAGTTGGCCCGCCGCCCAGGCGTGAACAGCACCGTTGGCCTTGACCTGCTGCCGGAGATGATTGCTCTGGCGCAGGGCAGGGCAATCCGAAAAAAAGCTGACACGGTCAGGCTAATGCTGGGCGATGCCCTGTCGCTGCCCTTTCCCAACGGGACGTTTGCCTGCGCCACGGCGGGATTCAGCCTCCGCAATATGCCCGATGTGCGGCAGGCTGTCGGCGAGATGGCGCGGGTGGTCCAGCCTGGGGGTCGTGTCGCCCTCCTGGAGCTATCCCCGATGGAGACCGGCGTCAAGGCCCGGCTGTTTCGACTGTACTTCCATGGGGTGGTGCCGCTTGTCGGCAACCTGATAGCCCGCGATCGCGCGGCATATACCTATCTGCCACAGTCGGTTGACAGATTCTACGACGCCAACGAACTGGCGACCATGCTGCGAGAAGCGGGACTGGAGAACGTAGGCTACCGCCGCCTCGGCTTCGGCACAGTTTGCCTGCACTGGGGAGACAAGCCACTCATCAGAAGCGGGGACGGCAACTCGACCTTATGAGCCAAATTCCCGCACTGTATCTCTGAACTCATTTGCGATAAACTTACATCGCAAAAGTTACGTTTAACTACTGCTAATGAATTTTTGGAGTTGAGCAGGGTCGGCAATGACTTCGATGATCGAAAAACTGGAGCCCATCGTTCGCCGCTTCGAGGAAATTGAGTCGGCTATGGCCTACCCGGAAGTGGTGGTCAACTACGAG
>VXOI01000120.1 GCA_009840175.1 Chloroflexota bacterium
ACGACGAACCGTGCGCCTGCTACGTTGAGGGCTACACCCAAGGTAAGGACAAGGCTCACTTCGAGGTCCGCAACTCCCTCGACGCCGGCCACGCCCGGGATTGCGGCTGCGAGCCGTGCCTGACGGCGCGGCACGTCATGCGCCAATGGTTCGCCACGCAGCACGAGATGGCGGGTGATCCCTCATTGGGCGAAGCCCTGGAAGGAGTGGCATACGACTACATCACCAACATTCCGAGCGGGACCGCTCACACCCACATGATCAGCGTGCTGTCCGAAGACCCGGGCTTCGACGCGGAGGCCTGCGACGCCGTCCTGCGGATCCAGGCGGACGCCATCGCCTCCAGCGTGATGGCCATCCTGCCCAGGGTGAATCAGGAACTGCTTCACATCATCGCCACGGTCCTGGTAGGCCACTCTCACCAAGCGCCGCAGATGGCCGAGTCCTTCGCCAGGGACGCATTGATGCTGGGCCGCCTGGGCCGCGAAGATGAGGAGGACTAGCTAATGCTGAGCTATCGAGTAACCGTCCGGTCGGACGCCGGGGCCTGCCGGACCTTCACCGACGAACGGGCTGCCGGGGCCTACGCGGTTGAGCTGGCGCAGCGCGGCGAGAACGTGCTGCAGACCATCGCATGGTCCGACGGCGACCTGTTCGAGTGGGCCGCCCTGGTGGAATACCCCGACAGTTACGTCCGCGAGGTAGAGCTGGGCAACCGCCGGAGGGCCGTGGAGTTCAACCCGGCGCACGGCGAGCCGCCCGAAGCCAGCGAAATCACACGCAGGCTGTTTCCGGAGCTGAGCCAGGAGGACCAGCAATGCCAGCGCTGAGCGAACTGAAGACGCACTTCCTCTGGAGCCAGGCGACCGCCGACGCGGTGAGACGCAAGAAGAGTTTCATCCTCCAGTACCAGGGAGTTCGGTACTACGTCCAGCGCGGGGGTTTCGCCACGCCCATAGACGCCGACGGCAGGAACACCAGCCCCAGCGTCCACGTCTCGAAGCTGCTGGCGCCGCCAGCCAAGGACAGCAGACCATCGACTAAAGGAGGCGCAAGGCATGGGAAATAAGCCGTCAATCGGCAGCATCGTCCGCAACCGACACTACCAGGACGGCTTCAACGACGGGAAGAGCGCCGGGAAGCTGGAGTTGGAGCAGGAGCTGGTGGAGGCCATTGCCGACTACAGCAGGCACGACAAGCCCGGCCATTACTGCGAAATCTGCCTGGTGCTCCAGCCGGCCATACGGCTCGGCCGCGAACTGGGCGAGTAAGAGAGGAGGCATGACCACCGTAGACGTGTTCGAGCGCCGCCACAACATCTTCATACCCGCGTCGGCCAAGGCCAGATCGGAGGTTGCGCGAGCTGCGGTGAACCCGGCGTGGCCTGGATGTGCGCCGCCTGCCACCGGGGGCTGTGCAACCAGTGCCTGCGGACCCCGTGCCGGGGATGAACCATGCCGGTAGTCAAGAAAACCAAGACGGAGCGGCTGGGCTACTGCCGCGAGTGCCGGGCCCGGTGCGGCTGGTGTGCCGGAGCATCTCCTGCACCTGCTGAGCGCCGAACCGGGCCCGGCACCAGATGGCGGGACTTGAGGGAGTTCGAGGTTGTGCCCGATGGAGATGGACGAGAAGAATGCTAAATGCTCAGGCAGCTCGCGCTTCCTGGCATGGCTGGCGAAGCACAACCGGACCCAGAGCCACCTGGACGACTCGAACCGGGTGATGGGCTGGGCCAGCCGGCCCGACCCCGCCACGGAGTGGATTGCTGGTGCACGGACGGCAAAGGGGAGGAGCAAAGAGGCTTATGGTGATTAGCGTGCAATGGGGCAAGATTCTGGCGTCCACCGGAAAAGCATTCGGAATTTCAATAATCGGCTACTCACTAGCGGCAGCACTTTATTACGGGTGGCTGCATGCGATCGCTGCCTATTATGCCGGAACTGTCAGGACTGGCGCGGCAGTGACCACCCTAGCCGAGATTGGGTATTGGTCAGTGCCGATTTCGACGGTCGTGATTACGGGAATCCTGTCCCTTGATTACATACGGATTCGGGTTCAGGAAGAGGAGTAAGCAATGCACATCTACGTAGCTTCCGTCTGCCCGCAGTGCCGCAGCACGACGCTGGTGGCCACCAACCAGGATGATGCTTGGGGCAAGGACCATGCCATCAACTGCGGCGTGTGCGGCCGCCGGGTGACCGCGGCCGGGATCACTGGCAAAGGCCTCGAGTTCTACGGGTCGATGGACCCGCGCGTTTGGGGCGACACGCTGTGGAACTTCGCCTGGGAAGGAGTTGAACTCTTCGACATGGACGAGGAAGACCGCAGACGCGAGGAGCGCAAAGTGGGGAAGAGCGATGGTTAACCAGCCGCGATACTGCCAGGCCTGCCGCAACTATGTCCCCGGCAGCCAGTGGGACGCGCACCGGCGGGAATGCCGGGCTGTGGAGCCGGAGATCGAGGCCAACTATAGGCGCCACCGGGAGCTCCACGCCAAGGCCAGCAATATCAACTGGATAGTCGCCACCGGAAATCGCAAGGCGAAGCGGGACCTCCTTGCCAAGCTCAAGGCTGAAAAGGCCACCCTCGACCCGAAGGACGTCCAGTTTAACGTAGTGGTAAAGGACGGCATCGAAAGGCTGGAAGAGTCTCTAGGCCCAAGAAAAATGAGATCCTGAAGAGGCCAGCGTGAGCAAGTCAATAGCTGCCGACGCCTGGGAGAACGGGCGGTGGAAGGTGCAATGGTCCGAGATGCCGGGGCCGCGTCCGGGTTTCCCTGGGACGGGAGAGCTGGATCTGGTGTTCAGCCGGGCCCATCCGGTGCGCTGCCTATGGTGCGGCCGAGAGCTGCAATCTAACGTCATCGCCCATCGCAAAGCCTTCGTTGTCAGCCATTCCCATGATGATTTTCCCAACCTGCCGTTCAGGAGAAGGACAGTGGACACGAAAACGAGGGAACAGGTCGCCCTCGACGTCATCGACGACAACCCGTGGCAGCCGCGCGAAGCCATAGACCCCGACAGCCTGGAGGAGCTGGCCGACAGCATCCGCCAGATAGGGCTGTTGCAGACGCCCTTGGCCCGTCCCGCCGCCGACGGACGCTTCGAGCTGGCCTTCGGCCACCGGCGGATCGCCGCCGTCCGACTCCTGCAACAACGGGAGGAATGGGGCAATTACGTGGACCTGGACATCGAGGACCCCACCGACGAAAGGATGGCGGTGATCGCGCTGTCGGAGAACGTCCAGCGCAAACAGCTCACCGGCATTGAGGTGGTGCGGGCCCACAGGCGGGCCATTGACGAGACGCAACTGACCATACAGGCCCTGGCCGACCAGATCGGCATAGCCCGGCCCACATTGTCCAACAACCTGCGCGTCTTGGAACTGCCGGATTTCATCCTGGAGCACATCGAGAGCGGCGACCTGAGCATGAGCGTGGCCCGAGAGTTCCTGGTGCTCCAGCACGACGGCCACACCCACATCGAGGACATGCAGGGCGTCGTCCGCAGCATCTCCAGGGTGTTTGGCAGCCGCGGCGCTCCGGACTGGAGCAGGCGCCACGTGCGGGAGCAGATCTACCTCAAGGTGGCATACAACAATCAGGACTGGCGGCCTCTGGGACCAAAGCCGCCAACCCACACTGTAGGTGAAGCAAATCAGGAGGCGACCTTCGACGTCGACGCCTTCAGGGCCGACTACCCCGATAGCCTCCATACCATTCCGGCCGTATCGGAAGTCAAGACCGTGAATTACGACGCCCAGCTGATTTGTGACGGCTCCCGCCTGTGGACCTGCGAGGTCAAGGAGTGGAGCCGCCGACAGTCGAGAGCCACCCGCGAGGCCAACAGGGAGGCGGCGGCCAGCGGGCAAGTCCATGCAACCAAGAAAGAGAACGACGCCGCCTCGCAGCTCGGGGAACTGCTGGCCCAGGATCCGGTCTGGAAGCTCATCGCGGCTGGGCGGGAGGCGGGGAAGAAAGGCCCCCACCGGCCCGTCACCGACCAAGAGCGCGAACTGCTGGGCACCAGGGCGGTGCTCTAGGAGGTTATCTCTTACGGCTCAGACAAGACCCCTTTCTGGAAGTTGCTGTCGAAGACCGAGATAAACGACTACCCGAACTCATGGCTGGATGATCAGGGGGGCAGGCTGCCGCCGTTCTTCCCGGACCTCGATGGGTGCAACTGGTGCGTGGCCGGCGCGGCATACGCGAAGCGGCGAAACAACAGTGGTGCGGTTCTGGCCTGCTTCAACAAACGGTGTTACACGAAGAAGTTCGAGGCCGGCGCGGCCGCGTTCAGGGAAAAGCTGGAGGACCTAAAAAAGGACCTTTTCCGGGAGGACCGCGAGGCCGCCCAGCGGTTCGCCAGCCAGCTGTCGCTTACGCATCAGGAAGCGCTGAAGGCGCTGGCCACCACCCTGGTTGCACAGACCGAGTGTCTGGAGTTGCAGCACCCCTTTGGCCAGCCACCCGGGGACTACGTCGAGGGCTGGAGCTACGAGGCCGGAGCCACAACGCGGCTCCGCGAGATCCTGGGCGTGGAGCTGCGGACCAGCAGCACCGGAGTTCACGACCTGGACGATAACTGCCTGGAAGCGTTGGAGCGGTTGGACCGGGGGGAACTCCCCGAGTTGGTGGCCAACCTTATGGTTCATCACCTGCGGCTGGCAGGGAAGCTGGACGCCGTTTCCCAGGGAACGGCGAGTTAGAGGCGCTACACGGAGCGATGCACATGGAGCGCGAAATCAACAGACCGAGGTTCTATTGGGCCTTGCCCAACGAGGAGCTACCCGATGGATTCGGCAACCTTATGGCCAGCCCTATGGAGATCGTAGTCGACGGCTACCAACCCTGCGACGCCTGCGGACGGATCGAATATACGGAAGAAACAGCATGCTCCCAGCCGGACGCTTGGAGGGAAGACAAGCCTCCTTAGCAGCACTGTCAGTGCTGGTACGACTGCGAGCCTTGCCACAAGTGCGGGGACCACCCGGTCGTCCTGTATGGACCTCCGTTTCCCTGGAGCTAGAGTCTGTGGGCAAATGAAGGGGGACAGCTTATGCAAAAGGACCGCCGGGGGTCTAGGGCCTGTGGACATTCAGGCTATGCTGGGCTTTCATTCCCCCACCTCTCGAATCCGTCGATCCGTCGTCGGGCAAAGACATCCAGCCTTGGTATGGAACGACCTCCTACAGCTGAATGTTCACAGGCCCTAGATCGCGCCCTACGGACAAGCCTCCAGGTCAAGCTCGTCGAGGTCGTTGTCCGCCACATCCAGCAACCCAGCCGGTACGCAGCCGGTAAACTCGTTGCTGGAGAGGTACAGCACCGCTAGTTCAGGCAAATTGATCAACTCAGCAGGGATCATGCCGCTCAGTTGGTTACCGTCCAAGTGCAGTTGCTCCAGTTTTGTCAGATCAACCAGCTCAAGCGGGATCTTCCCGGTGAACCCGTTGTTGTCCAACCGCAATTGCTCAAGGTTGCCCAGATTTCCCAACTCGGGTGGGATCTCGCCAGTAAACTGGTTCCGGTTCACGCTCAAGTACTTCAACTCGGCCAAGTTGCCGAACTCCGACGGGATCGCACCGGTCAACATATTTTGGTCAAGAATCAGATATTCGAGGCTGGCAAGGTTTCCGAACGTCGACGGTATTTCTCCACTCAGGCGATTCCTGTGGAGGTACAGCCTCTCAAGATTGGTGAGACTGCCCAACTCGGCCGGTATCTCTCCGGTCAGCCGGTTGCCGTAGAGGTAGAGCAACTCGAGCTCGGACAAGTTGCCCAGTTCGGCTGGTACTTCACCGGTGAGGTCGTTGTCATAGAGATACAGGCGCTCCAGTCGTTCGAAACTGCCGAACCCTGCCGGTATCTCGCCAGTCAACTGGTTGCCGTCCAGTCCCAGGACAATCAGATTGGAGAGGTTGTTCAGTTCAACCGGAATCTCGCCAGTGAACTGGTTCTGTCTGAGCCACAGGAACTTTAGATTGGTCAGGTTGCCCAGTTCAACGGGAATGGTCCCGGTCAGCTGGTTCTCATCGACGTCAAGGGTCCTGACGTTGACGAGGTTGCTCAGTTCGGTTGGAAGTTCGCCGGTCAATTCGTTGCGCCACAGCTCCAGATTGGTGAGGTTGGTCATGGCGCCGAACTCAGCGGGTATCGGCCCGCTCAGCATGTTGCGGTTCAACGACAGCACGCGAAGTTCGGTGAGATTGGTCAACTCGAGCGGTATAGGGCCAGTCAGTTCGTTGCCATCGAGGTCCAGAACACTGAGTCTGGCCATGTTGCCCAACTCACCCGGGATCTCGCCGCTGAGATCGTTGTTTACCAGCCTGAGCACACGCAGATCATCCAGCTCGGCCAGATCCGTCGGGATCGTCCCGGTCAGGTCGTTGTTCCCTAGGTGCAAGGAGCGTAGCCTGGACAAATCGGCCAACCGGGCGGGAATCGTCCCGGCGAGGTCGTTGCTGTCCAAGTACAGGACAAGCACACAGCCGTCGGCGTCGGTGGATACGCCGAACCACTCGTCGAGGGGAGCGGTATCACTGAGCCAGTTGACGCTGTTTCGCCAATTAGGACCGTCCGTAGCGTCATAGAGAGCCGTCAGAGCGTCGCGGTCACCGGCACAGGCCGCCTGGCCACCGGGCAGGGTCACCAGTTCGGACCATAGCGACCACCCGGGGTTATCATAGCGATGATCACTGCTGCCGACGATGAACCAGTACGACGCGCCCGGCGTCAAATGCGCAATCGTGTGTGACTTCTGACCACCGTTGGATACGCTCACGGAGGTGAATGCATTAAGCCAATCTTCGCCGGCCTCCACCGCGGCGTCGTAGTCCTCCTTGGAAACCCAACCGATCCGGTAGTAGCCCGCACCTTGAACGGCGTTCCAATGGACGACCACTTCACCAGTTACAGATCCCAGGACGACCCGTGGCTGGGCCTGGGGGCCTGGGGGGGATTGGGCCGCCACCGTCGTGACGCTGGCCGCAAATGTGGCGAACAGAATGGCTGCCAATACTGCTGAGGCTGCCACGCGCCGGCCTCTCCGGGTGTGGGATGCAATGTTCATGATGCTCTCTTGGTGGTCCGTGGAGGATTGTGGGGCCGGGCCCGCTGGTGGGCCGCCTGCCTCACCCGCTCGTCCATGTGATTCCCGATTTTGTTTTGTTGCTCCCGTAGAACAGTATACTGAATGCTGGGAACGCACAAGTGCCCGGCTGCTACCGTGTCGTCGGCTCCATCCAACGAATGGCAAGTTCAGAAACCTCATCGACTAAACTACACGACTGTGATGGTAAACGATCATGTATGCTCGTGTTCTTTTGGCCATTTTATGCGTGTAGTTATTGTGCCTTTTGGGGCCAAGCAGCCTTGACCGGGGCACGCTGGCCCCACTGTCAAACGGACACATTACCCATGGATGGGAGGGGGAGTTCCAGGGCACCGACCCTACGCGCCTTTTTCGGCGTTCTACAAGCACCACGGGCAGTGAGTTGTCTGCCCGTAGCCCGAGGTACGCACCTCTCGGGCCAATCGAGGAGGAGATCAAGGAGACCATGGACGGCTGGATGAGCAGCCTCGGGCACCGCGACAACCTCCTGAACAAGCATCACAGGAAGGTGAACGTCGGCCTGGCTTGGGATGAGCACAACCCAGTGGCATATCAGCATTTTGAGGGCAACTACATGGAGTACGACCAGTTGCCCGCCATGAAGGATCGCCTCCATCAACTGGACGGCAGGGACCAAAGGAGGGGCACAGCTTCCCGACGCCAGCCTGGGAGTCCACATATACTACGACCAGCCCCCGCACACCCTACTGACGAGGGCCCAACTAGCAAGAACCTACTGCTACGACCTGGATCGGCCCGTGTCAACATTGAGGCCGCCCCTGACTGACGGGCTGTCCTACGACTCCGTAAGTACACGACGTCTACCCAAGTCAGTGAAGTAGATAACCCGTATACCCAGTGCCGACAACTGGAACCACTGATCACCTCAGTCATGTCGGAACGTAGCAGTTGTGATCAGTCCAAACCGCTGGCCGGGCTAACATAGAACGTGGTACAACCGCTGGGGGCAGGTCATCAGCAAGAGGCCGTATATTGCTCCCGGGTGATGCCCATGGAAGGAAATGCAACAGGGAAGTGACCAGGTCCGCTATGAGCCGGATGAACGTTGCCCGCTGGCAGTGTCCGTAGTCGCCAGCTTCCAGGGAGTGCTGCTGGTCCTGACGCCGATGGTGACAGCGGTGACCACCACCGCCCTGGTGGCGGGACAGTCGGATGCCTATCTCATCTGGGCCGCATTCGTCGCCTTCCTGGTATGCGGCATGATCACGGCCCTCCAAGCTGCCCGGGTCTGGAGATTCGGCACAGGACACGTGCTGCTCACCGCAGCCAGCGTCTCCCTCATTGTGGTAAGCGTTCCCGCGCTGTCAGCAGGAGGACCCGGCCTGCTCTCCGCCGTTATCGTCGCGGGCTCCCTCTTCCAGTTTGCCCTGTCGGCGTGGCTGCCATTGCTGCGCCGGATCATAACGCCCGTGGTCACCGGCACCGCCTTGATGCTGCTGGCCGCAACGGTCATCCCCATCGCAGCAGGCCGCGTAATAGCGCTGCCGGACGGGGCGACTCAGTTCTCAGGGCCGGTCGCTGGCCTCGCCACACTGTCTGTACTGGCCCTGCTGGGACTACGGGTTGCGGGAGGATGGCGGCTCTGGGTCCCCATCATCGCCATCGGCGCAGGCTGTGTCGTTTCCATTCCCTATGGGCTGTACGACTTCCGGCTGGTTGCCCAAGCCCAGTGGGTGGGTGTCCCCGGAGTTTGGTTCCCGGACTTTCAGATACCAGAGGCGTCGGCTGTCGTTGCCCTTATGCCAATAGCGATCATCGTACTGATGATCAACGGCATCAAGAACATGGGCGACAGCGTGGTGGTGCAACGTCTGTCCCGCCGTTCGCCGCCGGCCACGGACTACCGATTAGTGCAGGGGTCGCTGAACGCCAACGGTCTGGGGGTGTTGTTGAGTGGGCTTGCCGGCTCGCCGCCAACGACCATCAACTCGGCGACCAGCGGCTCCCTTGTGAACCTTACAGGAGTCGCCAGCCGGAACGTGGGGTACATCGCCGGAGCCATGCTCATATTGCTGGCATTCTCCCCCAAGTTGACGGCCTGCCTGCTGATCATCCCCGGCCCGGTCATGGGGGCCTACCTGCTGGGGGTCATGGGCACCTATATAGTGGAGGGAATTCGGACTGTCGCACAGGATGGGCTGGACCATAGGAAGTCGTTGATGGTGGGGTTGGCATTCTCCTTCGGACTTGCTCTCGAGAACTCCGACGTCATCGCCAGTCTGCCGGGCAGCGACTGGCTCCAATTCCTGGACAACGGGCTGACCTCCGGCACCGCCGCGTTGGTGCTGATGACCTGGTTCTCGGAACTTATGAGGCCCAGGGCAAGGCGTCTCCAGGTGCCCCTGAGCGAGGATGCTCTGCTGGAAATAGACGGCTTCATGCAGCAGGCGGCTGCCAAGGTCAGGTGGGATGAGAGCGCCACCCAACGATTGCGCTCCGTCGGAGAAGAAACGCTGTGGAGCCTGTTGCAGAGCATGGATGGCACCGAGCCCGGTACTCCCCGCCGCCTGACCATAATCGCCCGTCCCGGCAGCGGAGGGATGGAACTGGAATTCTTTTCTTCGCTGGAAGGACAAAACCTACAGGACCGCCTGGCGTATCTGAGCGATGAGGTCGCCCTGGAGAGCGAAGCGTCTTTCCGGCTGCTGCACCACTACGCCCAGTCCGTCCGTCACCAGAAATATCACGGCGTTGACGTCGTGAAAGTTGTGGTCGCCGCTGACGCTGACAGAAGTGCAGGCATCGCTCAGTAAAGTCTTGCATCTCCTTCGCGCCACGACGTTTGAAGGATGGGAACGGGAGTTTCGAGGCGAGAAATTGTGGGCGCCGTTTGATCTCCTCACAATCCGCTTGCCGGCCCATCTCCTCTGTCCTACGGTCCGAGTCCATCAGCAGCTTGAGGTAGTGGCTGGCGGTGGGGTCGCAATGGAGGTATATGCTGCCGGTGTCCTTCAGGACTCGGTGAAGTTCGATCATGCGCTGCGCCATCATGGTCAGGTAGGCCATCATATCGCTGCCGCCGAGGAAGGCGCGCATGGCCTGGAGGAGGTCAGACAGCTTTTTGGGGGCGTTGGTTACCACGTCCTGGTAAACGCTCTCGGATTAGAGGCTCCAGTGCCGGGTGTCCTCGAAGGCGGTAATCTGGGCGGCGGACTGCTGGCCGCTCTTCTCTTGGAACAGCACGTTGTAGTTGGCGTTGGAGTTGAAGGGCGGGTCGAGATAGATGAGGTCAACGCTGGCATCGGCGACGTGGTTGCGCAGGATGTCGAGGTTGTCGCCGAAGTAGAGCTGGTTCTTACAGTCAGTGGCGGTCATTGGTGGCCCGCCTTGATGTACATCGAACTCGGCTCTCACACGATCGTCCAGGACCTGCCGGACACCCTCTGCCCGAGACTGGTGAGATGGTCAGACGGAACGCCACCAACGTCAAAGTGCTTATGGCACGCCGCGGGGCGGTAATGGTGGACTACGAAACCATCCTCAGAACCATGGTCCGGAAGGAGTGCCTGAGGCTATCATCGTCAAAGGGCCCACGCTGGTGGGGAATGAAGACCCAATGGCACTCCGGCCACCGGACGCTACCTCAAAGCTCGCATACAGTAGAATGATGCAGTTAGAGCGGGAAAAGGAGCAGACACGGAGGGAACCAGGCGGAGTTTTCCTGATCCTCCGTCCTTTCCAAGAACGGGTCGAATTGGTACGACCCCACGGAGTTTCCGGGTTGGCGGACCGGATGGGGACGGAATAACGTTTATGGCATTGAGCCGGGGTGGGAGACAGTTGCAGGAAGAACAACAAGTGGACGAGCAGGAACTTAAGCGGCGGATTTCCAACAATCACCAGGAGCATGTATCGATGATGCTGAACTGGGTGGGCATTGAGGAGGAACGGGCTGCCTACCTCGGTGACCATAGAAATGTCCTGGCCGAGCTGGCTGATCCCTCCGCTGATGACTGGCCCTTGGCGCGGGCTGCCCTACTCCACATCGCCCATTCCGATAACCTTCACGCGGAACACAACCGCTGGCTTGGACAGGAAATCTCCACCAGATTTGAGACAGATGCCCTTGACCGTCTGTACTATCTGACTCTGGATACCCGGCGCGACCGCCCTTACCCCCGGTCGCACCTCCATAAAAGGTACCCCGTCCAGCATCAGCTCACTACCAGGGAGGCAACCTACTACTACAGCCGCACCGCATTGGCTGTACTGGTAAGGAGAGATGACCCTCATCGAGCCATTGAGCTGCTTGAGGATGTCGATTCCATGTTCGACTCCCGCGTCCGCTACTTCCATCCCGGAAAAGGAAAGGGCTTTTCCCTCGAGAGGGAGATGGGCAGGTTGCCGGCGCTGTACGAAAGGGTCGGTCGGTTCGAGGACGCGTTGAAATATACGCCCCCATCCTTCACTTATTTTGGATGGGGCACCCACCCCGCCGACGTTGCGGTCCGTAGACTGAACGGCTGGGTGGACCAACTCACCAAAGCTGGCGGCGTATCCGAAGTTGAGCGCTGCCTGGATGCGGTGTACGAATGGCTGGACAGGGCCACCGAAGCTGATGGCCAGGAACGCGACAATGTCGGAGAATGCCCTGCCTCCACCCGCTAATTCTGGGCCTGGTACTACGGTCATGCTTTGGGTCGGCTGATGGCGGCAAGACCATCATTGGGCACCTCGCTGCTTGACGAGATCGAGGCTGGAGGGTGGGAAGACTGCTGGCATGTCGCAGCAGTCCTCTTTGAAACCACTCCACCATCATGGGACCAGTACCGTCAGCGGGCCCTGAAATTCTACAACTCCTCCGATGTCGAGTATGGCCAGCAAGCAACAGCCGGATTCGGCCTGCAGGGGATCAGACCTTGGAATCACACTCAACCCCCACACCTGAGTCCCCAGAGCGACCTCTACTGGGCCATGCGCGTGGGGTTCGCCGACGCTCGTTCCAACAACTCAAGCGCAGGGTCGGTGACCCTGGCGGACATCGCTGAATCCGTGGTGGATATCAAGACCATTTCGTCCAGCACGGCTGTGCATGTACTGCACATAGAGCGAAACACCGAAAGCCTCGTTGACGATGTGCGCCACCGCGTGTTGCCCAATGATCAATTCTGGTACGACCTGTTGAAAGAGCGTCTGCCCACCCTGTTGAATATGTTGCCACTCCAGACCGTCGAACATCTCATCAGTGCCTTGCGACATAGATTCGCAAAGGAATGGGACGAGTGCATTCTCTGCTTGTCCAAATCCGTGGAATCCCTGTTTCATCACATTGTCAAGCCGAAGCTCCTGGAGCTTTCTGAAGCAATCGTATTGCAGCTGGTCGGTCCGGGACCACGAAGTTCCCGCCGTACATACGCTCCGGCGGACTGGAACAGGATTCAACTCTCTAGTTGGGCGGGTATATTACGGACAGCCACCAAGCAGGGCATGAACTCCGGGCTGTGGTCGGTCCTTCCACTCGCATTCCCCAATGCAGACCTGGACGCGGTAGTCAAGCTAAACGCGAAACTGGCAAGAATCGCGAAGCTTAGGGGCGGCTCCGCTCACGATTCCCCTGACTCCGACCAGCAAAGGGCCAAGAACGCCGACGAACTCTGGAACCTCGTGGTGTCAAGTGAGGGAAATGGATTCCTCGCAGATTTTTGCTCTGCATTGGGCCTGACGGAGCCCTGAGTAATTGCAGAGTGTCCCGTCTCACCGGCAAGACCGCCACCATCGCTGGCAAACCGGACTTCATCGAGGAGAACTACGGGGAGTTCCTGATAAGCGACGTCAAGACCGGCAGGGCCAGCGACCTACACGGATCTGGCTGGCGGTCATCACTCCTGGGTAGCCTGGTCCTAGGACTTCCAGAGCGTCCGGCGAAAACCGCCCGTATTTCACCAGTGGCGAAAATGCAGACAGTTGAGCTTTGTGGCCCCCTGGCGAAAAAGGGTAAGATGGGCTCATGACCGCCTACGGATACATCGTCACCAGCCGGGATCAGGAACCCGGCCAACCGGGCAGCGACCCCGATGTCCAGCGTCGCCAGCTGGTCGAGGTTGGTGTGGACCTCGCGCACATCTACAGCGACGTCGCAGTCTCGGGGGTGTCAATGGCGTCGGCAAAACATACCGGCTGGGCGTTGGAATGTTGTACCACCCAAGTCATGCGTGGCGGCTTCAATATAGCTGGAGGCAAGGTCGACCAGCGGCGGCTTTGACTGCGTGCTAAGCGTCGGCCGGTTGATCGAGAGATGACGAGGCCGTGTTCTGCCGGTTGCACTTGAGGCGGTAGCTGTCGCCACTCTTCCTCGGGTGGATGGTAGACCGGACCGGAGCGTACACCGAGTCGCTTCTCATCCTGACTATAATGTACAGGGCTAGCGCCGCACTGTTTCTCATAGCGAGACGGCCCCACGCCCGGGATGCGTCGACCTAACGGAAAGGACAGCAGCAATCGGTCCTTCTTCCGGGTGAAATTAGGGTCTGGAACACGGGAGCCAACTTTCGGGCAAGCAAGTGAATTGGCCCACCCACCTGACGGCCCTGCGACGAGCCAGGGAGACGCCCTCACCCTAACCCTCTCCGGAAGGGAGAGGGAACTTTTCGAACACCCTCTTGGAAATGATCCGCCAGCCAACGATCGTTCCAGCCGATGCTGGCGGGGGTGGCGTTGCATTGCCTTTCCACCCTGAGCCCTAACCCTTTCCGCAAAGGGGGAGGATACTTTGAGATTGTATCTAGGGGAGAGGTTAATTTGGAAACAAGCTATGGCAATGGATCGATGACGGAACCGGCAGTCCTGAACGCGGCCCCGCTTCATTGATTGCATCACTGGCTGACCTCCGCTGCCGAGTGATTGGCGTCTACCCGGGGTGGTGGGTGGTGGGCGCCTGCTGCTTTTTGGCCCTATTTCCCGGAGCGGTCCTCTCCTACGGTTTTCCTGTCTTCTACATCCCCATACGCGATGAGCTGATGCTCACCGATACCCAGGTCTCCCTGATATTCGCCCTTTCGCGGGCAGAGGCGGGAATCGGCGGGCCAATAGTCGGGTGGATGGTGGACAAGTTCGATTCCCGCCCTATCGTGATGGTGTTCGGAGTCATGGCGGGAGTGGGGTTGATAGTACTGTCCGGCGTTGACGGATACTGGTATTTCGTACTGGTCTACGTCGGCATTGTGTCCGTGGGGAACAACAGCGGATTCGGCCAGACCTTCCTGGCAGTCGTCAACCGCTGGTTCGTGCGGCGTCGCGCCCTGGGGATGACCGTGGTAGTCACTTGCTACACGGTGGGCGGGGCCATGCTGCTTCCCGTGCTTTCCCGGGGAGTGGAGGCAATAGGCTGGCGCGACGTTGTGCTATACACGGGCATCTTTGTGGTCGCAGTGGTGATCCCTTTCTCTCTGTTCATCCGCCGGTCCCCGGAGTCCGCCGGGATCGACCTGGCCGAAGTCGGCGAGGCGGCGGAACAGGCGGCTGTGACCTCCTCGGCCCAGTCGTCAGGCTACGACTACACCGTCCGGGAGGCCCTGAGGACTCCGATTTACTGGTACATCGTGGTGGCGAGTGCGCTGCGAATCTCCGTAACCAATGGAATCCTGATACACGCGATTCCGATAATGGTCTGGAAAGGAACCTCGGAGCAGACCGGCGCTGACATGATGGCCCTTCTGTTCTTCGTCTCTATTCCGGCGCGCCTGCTTCTGGGTCTTTCGGGACTCAGATTGCCCGGCCAGGGAGTGCTCAGTGCCGGGATGCTGGTGGGTGGCATTTCAGTCCTGGCTTTGAACCTGGTGACTGACACATGGATTATATTCCTTTTCGTTGCAGGCATGGCGATCCATGAGGGGACGTCGGTACTCAACTGGGTGCTGGTGGGCAACCTGTTCGGCCGCCGAAGCTTCGCCACTCTTAGCGGCATTATCTCGATCTTCTATAGCGTGGGCATGATGCTGACGCCGTTGTTCCTCGGGTGGATGGTGGACCGGACCGGAGGTTATACCGAGTCGCTGCTGATCCTCACGGTCCTGTATGGGGTCAGCGCCGGTTTGTTCCTTATTTGCAGGCGGCCTCAGCCCAAGGTGCCCGCGGCCGTGTAGCGCTCCAAGGTCCTTGGCGACATCGCATCATTTTTGACCCTCCTCTCATGGACGGCGCTATAGTGCTCCACCCCGATACCCCAGACTGTGAGGTCAAACTCACAATCACCCTAAACACGCTGCTTAGCCCAACAGTGGTAAGACGAATCAAGCTCAAGAGGTATAGACCTCGGAGTTGAGTTGAACAACGCTGACCAGGAGTAGTACTACAGCGTCAATGCCAACGGCGATTTACGAAAGGCCTTCGACCCTATATTTCAACTCCGTAACATTCTGGAGAGAATCTGAAACCACCCCTTCGCGTTTCTCTTGCGACGCCCGATAAATACAGTTATACGGTGTAGCAGGACGTCCGCCAACTCCTCTAAATTGGACTCCATATAGTCGGCCGGAATCATTGGGCGGCGCGCTGTGACCAGAGGTGGCTCCAGTGCCGTACTGACCTGCCCCCTGTAGTTGTACCACCCTCTATGTTAGCCCCACCAGTTCCGG
>VXOI01000136.1 GCA_009840175.1 Chloroflexota bacterium
TCGTCGTCGTCTCCTCGGTCTCTTCAGGGCAGAATATTGTGCAACACGACACGCCGGCGTCGAAACTGGCGTCCGCGCTTGCGGGGTCCCGCGGCTGGGAGTGGCTTCCGCATCACGTTACCAAGGACCGGCATCCCAGTCTCACCGGCATCGCCTCCGCCGCCGACCGGGACGCCACCGTGGACGGGAAGTACCTCGCTGCCCCCATCGGGGGCGAGCCCGGCCTGGTGATCGTCGTCGACGACTTCTGCACGAGGGGCGCGACGTTCACCGACATCGCCCGCGCCATCCGGGAGTCCAACCCCGGGTGGGAGATACAGCCGGTCAGCCTCGCCAAGGCCGAGCGCGCCGCCTACTGGAATGGCGAGCTGACCAACGCACACATCCCCGACTTCCTGGATGCCATCTGGCGCGGAGCCCCGGAGGCCGCGTCGCCCTTCTATTGAAACACAACGGAGAACCCGGACGCACGCACAAGCGAAGGACCGGCGCCATGCCGAGACAGCACACCCATCACAGCAAGGTGGCCCACGACTTCCCCGACGACTTTCCGCATCGGCTGGCGAAGTTCCAGGAGGCGTCGGGCCTGTCCTGGGCCGAGATCGCCCGCCGCCTCGGGACCACTCCCTACGCCATCTCCCGCATTCCAGAAGGACGGCCCGATGCCGAGGCAGCGAGTTGAATACGGCGGAATAGTCTACATTGTTCCCGGCGACCTTCCCCGGCGCCTCCGGCGGCTGAAGGAAGAGTCGGGGCTGACGTGGACGGAGCTCGCCCGGCGCATCGGGATCATTCCCTATACCATCTACCGCTGGGTGGAATACGGCGTGCGGCCCCATTTCCGACACCAGCTGGCGCTCCTGGCCCTGGCCCAGGATCTGGGTCTGGCCCACCTGCTGACCGCCTGGACGCTCCCGGAGGAGGAGCAGGTCGATCCCTACCCGGAATCCGTTCCGTCCCTTCGCCGGGGTTGAAACGCAAAAGGGACGGCATACACGGGCCGCCATGGGAAGGGCGGCCCGGCTCCGCAATGTACCGGAGTGGACTTTCCTCCAGCCTGCATCCCACGTTGCCGGTGCGGCGGCAGGCCCCCGGAGAGACTCGCTCCCCCTCTGAACTTCGCCCCTGCCCGTGGCGAGTCCACGCCAGCAGGCCAACTGACACCCGGCCATTGCAATGCGGAGCGGGCTGCACCATCATGGAGACATCACCGGATTCGGTCCCGCAGCGGGACCGGGCGGGGGCCGCGCCGGTAGGAAAAGACCGCAGGAGACCGGCCTGCCATCAGGCACACGAGAGGAGCGTTCATGGCCGGAGAACACGATGGGACGGACGCCCCGGGCAACGGGGACCTTCCCGAGGTCATTGAGCTTCTTACCGCAATGATCGGGGCGAACCCCGGCGATACCCAGCTCCTCGCCGCCAGGGGGCTGGCCTACGAGAAGCTGGGGGACCACCGCCGCGCGGTCGAGGACTACGGCCGCATCATCGCCCTGGCCCCCGATGGTCCGGGCGGTTACCTGGACCGGGCAAGAGTCTACGGCGACACGGGAGAGCTGAGCCTGGCCCTAGAGGACTACGACGTGGCCATCCGGCTGGCCCCGGGCAACGCCGTGGGACACAACTGGGCCTGCACCACAGTATGGCCGCCATCGGGCGGGCGTTGCCGATGCTGCTGGTGTGCGAGACGGAGCAGGCCGAGGGAGCGGTTCCAGACCGTCAGCGGCAGGCGCCGTTGGAGGCTGGCAAGGCGGAAGAACGAAGAAAGCCGTCGAATATCAGGCCCCCTTCGCAGGCCGGAGGACAACCCGACCCGCCGGCGCCCAGCTCAGGGGCCTGCGGTGTCGAGGGAGAGCTTTGTCTTGGCTTCCTCGGTCATCTCGTACTTGACCGGGTTCTTCCCCGGGTTGCTGATCCTCACTCCCCAACCCTCCAGCGCCGGCCAGATGTTGTTCTTGAACTCGATGCCAAAGGCCCCGCCACCGGCTGATGCCAGGGAATGCGTGGGCCAGCGTTCCTTGATAATCTTCTGGCATTCGGTGCTCTTGAACGGCCCCGCCTCGATGCGCTCCACCACTGCCCGGGCCATCTCCTCCGGCGTTCCGGCGGTCTCCGGCGCCGCAGGCGGCGACTCCCCGGCAGGCGCAGCGGCGGCCTTCCTGGACGGCCCGGCCCCGTCCGTTCCGCCGACGCTGACCAGGTGAAGCTGCTCCGGCGGGAAGAATTGCCTGACCGTGCCGGATACCGAGCCCTCCCGGTCGGTTATCACCCATAGAAAGGGTACCTTCCCCTCCCGCAGTGGGATTTCCGGCTCGTCCCTGATGGCGGCATAGAGGGAGATGAAGTCGCTGTCGTCGCTGAAGACGACCACGTGGGAAACCCTCCCCAGCGCCAGGTCGGCCATGGCGTGGGTGGCGATGGCAATGTCCGCCGAGTTCTTGGTGGCCGACATGCTGAAATGCTGGGTGCCGCTGACAGCCAGGTCCAGGTTCGGGAATCTGCTGGCGGCCCACAGCCGCCACAGCTCCACCTGGTCCGCCCGCACGTAGAGCGCCAAGCGGGACGGGGCCGGAGCTTTGTTCGGCCAGTTTTCAATCAGCCTCTTGACCAGGACCTGGGCGTCGGCGTGCAGGTTCTCCAGGTCCACGTAGAGACCGGCGCATCCCGGCGCCGCCTGAATTTCCTCTGCTGCCATATCCTCTCCCCGGGCCGTTGGGCGGAACGGCGGAGCCTGGGCCCTGCCCCACCGCCACCATTATACCGGCTGGGGATGCCCGGCTCATCTTCATACGAAAGACACAATAGCAGAGGACATCTACCGCAGTGTCCACCAACTCGCAGCCAAATGGTGCGCTGAGCCGTCAGTACACAGTGGCAATGAGCGACCAATGGGTTCAAAACCGGTCATCTGACGGGCGATGTAGGCTGCTGATATCCCAGTATTCGGTTCGGAATCAATATCGCTTTCCATGGGAAGGACATTCAATATCTAGCCCTGTTATACTGCTCTCTAACTCCCCGAGCAAAATTTCTCGAACGATACCCGATGTGGACCACGGTGCAACCATCATGGCTAGAATCAACAACCCAATGGATTTCGATACTCTCGGAATTGGCACCGCCCTCAAGCGAAATCGCTTGGTAGTGCCCTTGAATCAACGAGAATACTCATGGGAGGAACGGCACGTTGAGGAACTCTTCCAAGATATAGCCGGCGCGATCAACTCGCGAAAACAAGCATACTTCCTGGGGACTTTAGTACTCACCAACGCTGATGACGGCACCTTGGAAATTGCCGACGGTCAGCAAAGGCTTGCTACAACCAGCATTCTGCTAGCGGCTTTTCGAGACTACTTTTACCAAAGACACGACGATTCGATGGTAAGTGACTTGGAGAGCTTTCTGTATACGTTTGTCCGGAGGACCCGCGAAATCGACCCCCGTTTGCACTTAAACGTCACCGACCATGATTATTTCAGGAGACGAGTGCTCGCGCGCCCCGACAATCCCGAGAGGTTGGAGTCATCGCCATCCGCTGTCTCTCACACTCTAATCGACGGTGCGGCTGTTTTGGCTGCTTCCCATGTGGAAAATATCCTCCGGCCATTTGGAGAAACTACAAAAGACGATCACCTGAACACCTGGATTGAATTTGTAGAGAACTCAGTCCAAGTCATTATGCTGACCGTCCCAGACGACATGAACGCTTATGTGATGTTCGAAACCCTCAACGATCGGGGGCTTCGTGTTTCACAATCGGATCTAGTGAAAAACTACCTGTTCTCCGAAGCGGATAGTCGGATCAGCGAGGCCCAAGAACGATGGGCATCAATGAATGGCACGTTGGAAGTGATGGACGATGATGAAGTTACCATCAATTACCTCCGTCACCTCCTGATCTCAATCTGTGGACACGTCCGAGAAAAGGACGTCTTAGAAAGGGTCCGAGATAACGTGCGCGGCCGAGCTCCAGCAATAGAGTTCCTAGGCAACCTCAGTTCCGCCGCCCTAGACTACGTGGCCATCCAAACGCCAACCCACCCAAAATGGTCGGGCAATGCCCGAAGCATGAGGCAACTCGTCAATTCTTTGTTGCTTCTCAGGATTACACCATTGCGTCCTCTCATGCTTGCGGTGGTCAGGAATTTCCCGGTCAGTGAGGTGGCGACCGCTTTCCGGCGATTCGAATCCTGGTCGGTTAGGTGGTTAGTTGCCGGAGGCGCAAGATCGGGTAGGACAGAGAGCGGGCTCGCAGAAGCAGCGAAACGAATTACCGAGGGGAATATCAAGTCGGCCGACGCGTTGGCGGAGCATTTAGGGCCAATCTTGCCCAATGATCGCACTTTTGAGTTAGCTTTTGCCAATGCTACCGTTGCCAATCATCGGTTGGCTAGGTACTACCTCCGGTCGTTAGAAAGCGCTAGTCGAAACGAACCAGAACCCGAATTTGTCCCCAACGAGGACACCGTCATCACATTAGAGCATGTGTTGCCGCAGAATCCGGGCGAAAACTGGCCCAACGTCGAACCTGCAGTGCACTCAACGTACTACCGAAGGCTCGGCAACATGGCACTCCTCCCAGAAACTCCGAATCGGGACATCGGAAACGATGCTTTTGTTGACAAAAAGCCAATCTACAAAAGTTCAAGCTATAACTTGACCAAGGAGATTGCCGACGAGACGCAATGGGGATCCATAGAAATCGAAAACCGGCAACAACGAATGGCAAAGCTTGCAATCAAATCATGGCCGCTCCGTTGAGCACACCGCGTTTTGAAACGGCCAACTCATTGAAGTCTCGTTTGTGATCCATGGCAAAAGGAGCGGCCCCCAGCCATACACGCCCGACTTGCCATTCCCCGCCGTCTCCGATAGAATGCCGCCCCCAGCAATCCGAAGGCGAGATGCGTGGGCCGAATTCTAACGGAAAGGAGTTGAACATGAACACGGTACCGATGATGCGAGGCGGCAGGGGTGGCGGCGGCAAGGGCGGTGGCAAAGGCGGGAGCGGAAAGGGAGGCGGCGGCGGGCCCCCGAACGGGCCCAGCACGACGGGCAACCCTTCGGGAGGCGGAAGGGACAACAATCCTCCTGGCAGGTAGCGGCCCGCACCCACTCTCACGGCCCGGCCCCGGTTGGTCCTTGGGGTTATCGCCGGGCAACAAAAAAGGGAGCACATACCCGGACCAAAGGGAGGCCCACCGCCACAACGGCGATGGGCCTCCTTTTCCGGGACCGCCCGGACGACCCTAGAACAGCCGCAGCGTTTCCGGCTGCTCCTGTTCCGTTTCTCCCTGCTCCGTCGCAGCCTCCACCGGCGCCTGCCGCCGCTGGCGCTGCCGCCGAGCCGGGGGAGCGGGTTTCACGTAGGCCGGGTATTTGGGAGCTTCCTCCCACCGGTCCCTGGCCCTCTCCGCCACCCCCGGGACCTGGAGCGCCAGCCCCAGGATGTCAAGGCCGTCGAAGGACTCGATGTGCGGGTCCGCCGAGGGCCGCTGCACTCCGATAACGGCGCGGCCTCCCCGGATGGACAGCACCACCTTCAACTCATCGGCGGCTTCCGTCTCCGCCGCAGCGGGCTGCTCCCCGCCGGCATCGGCAACATCGGGTTCGGCGGATTCGGCGGCATCCGCATCCCCCTCGGCGTCGGCCTCACCGGCGGTTTCCATGTCGCCCGCGTCCTCCGTTGTGTCTCCGGCATGAAACTCCCCGTCAGCGTCGGGTTCCGCAGCGGTCTCTGTGTCGGCGTCCTCCCCGGCAACTTCGGCAGGGGCGTCGTCCGCCGTCTCCTCGGTCAAGCCGCCGAAGAGGAACTCCTCGGCGCTCACCATGTCCGGGGAATGCGATTCCGTTCCGGTTTCGCCAGTCATGGCACCTCCCTTGCTTTCTGGTTCACCTTGCCGCGAATCCCCCGGGGACCCGTTCTTGATCTCGCCCAGGGTCATCGGCTGCCAGTACAGGTCGCGCTCCACGGCGGGAACGTCGCCGAACACCGTGGTCTCGGCCAACTCGGTGAGGTCGAAGTAGCCCAGCTCCCGCTCGAGCCCCTCCACCAGGCCGAAGCAGGTTCCAGTGGCGGGGTCCATCTCGGTTATGAACCACGTCCAATTGCTGTACGGGGAGAACAGCTTGGCGCGGGCCAGGACGGTATCGTAGTCCTCGACGTCTTCGTTGGCGTAGAGGGCGGGGATGGTGTCCGCCAGCTTCTGGGTCATCAGCTGGTGGCCCCGCTTACCGGAGTGCTGGTCCTCCCACACGGTGGCGGTGTTTTCCTTCTGGTCAGGCATGGTTGCTCATCTCCTTGTTTAGTGTCGGACTGCGTTCACTTGGGCCGTTCACCCGGCGTGGGTGCGGTCCACCAGCCGGGCCACCGCCTCCGGGGTTACGTAGCTGGGGCTGACCGTGCCCTGGTCCATGTCCAGGTAGAGGGCCAGGAAGGGGCAGGTGCCCGCCACCATGCGCCGCACCACCTGGAGCACCAGGGAGGCCATCATCTGGTTTATTGTTGGGTCCTGGTCGGTGAGGTCCAGGGCCGCCGCGCAGTCCACGTCGGGCGGACGGGTGGACACGGCGGTCAGCAGGTCGGGGCGCTGGAGAGTGGGCGCCGGGGCCAGATGGCAGGTCTCGCCGGTGAAGGGCGGTTCCTCCAGGAACACCGGCTCGGCGACGTTCCCCACCAGCACCTGGCCCCAGTTGGTGTCGTTGCCGGCGTCGATGAGCCAGCGGCAGGGGTCAGAGGGCAAGCATTCGGCCATGGCCCGCCTTGCAGCGGCGTTGTCGGCGCAGCCGATGACCAGGCCGTCGTGGGAGGAGAGGCCGGGGTAGCGGCACTCCTCCTCCCGGAAGGGATAGACCGAGTAGCCCACGGGCCGGTTGTAGGATGCGGCCAACCGGTCAGCCAGGGCCTGGCTCTTGAACTTGCCCACGTCTTCGGCATAGAAATTCTGCCGCAGCAGGTTGTGGGGTTCCACCCGGTCGTGGTCCACCAGGACGATGGTGGCGTCCCGGCCCTGGAAGAGGCGGCAGAGTCCCTCGGCGACGAAGCCGCCGGTGCCGCCGCAGCCCACCACGGTGATCCAGGGGTTGTCCAGCAGGAACTCGTTGTCCAGGTAGTAGGGCATGGTCGCCTACCTCCTTATATGTGGGTTGCCTGGTGTCGCTTCCGGCCCTTCGCCCGCCAGCCGGAGGCCGGGTTGCGGGCTGTCGAACACCTGGGGCCACTTCAGTGGGGCGAAGTGGCCGTAGATGCCCACCCGCAGGGCCAGCTCCGGCAGGGGGTCGTGGAGGCGTCCCACGACGCCGTAGACCCGAAACCCCTGTTCGTCCCTATCGTCGGTGGCCGAGAAGAACGCCCGGTGGTGTCCGTGGGAGTGGAACTCCGCCACCACCCCGGCGGGCGGTTCGTAGGACAGGGACGAACCCGTCCCCTCCTGCGGCGGCACCACCAGCCGGTAGGCGTCCCCGTCCCAGCGCACCGCGAAGAACCGCTCGGTGTCCGGGGCGGCCAGCATCCAGCCCAGGCCCAGCTCGAAGACGTGGGCCGGGATGGGGCCGTGGGCCAGCGCCAACTTCTCGGACACGGGCGCCAGCCCACGCACGTTGCAGGGAGCGACCAGTATTCGAGCCGTCAGGTGGGAGTTCTCGGACTGGACGTAAACGCCCCCCGATCCGAAAACATAGTCGTAGCCGACGCCCTGGACTCCCGAGAGACCGGCGGGGTGGTTCACCAGGTAACCCACCGGCCTCGGGGCAATGCCGGCCTTGGGCGCTGCATTAGCGGTAGCCCCGCCGTCCCTCGCAGGCGGCGATGACCTGCCCCACGGTGCATTGCTGAACCAGGTCCTCAACCGGGTACTCAGCCTGTCCATCCAATTCCTCCCATAATGCTTGCAGGTTGTCCGGGTGCTTCTTCGACCGGTCCGTGGTGTCTCCGGTAAGGGAGAAGAAGGACTGGAAGAAGGATTCGGGTATCTGGCCCACCTCCTCCGGGAAGCGGTGGCTGCCGGGGCAGGTCCGGCCGTCCCGGAAGACGTTGAAGGCCGGGGCGCGGTAAAGCTGCTGCTCCGGTGAGCTTGGCCGTTCCAGGGCCGCGTAGACCCAGGGCGCCCGCGCCGGGGAGCAGACGAAGACCAGCCCTGGCATGGGAATCCTGAGCCTTGCCGGGGGCTTGAAGGCTTCCTTTTGCAGTGCCACCGGCCAGACCTGGGGCGGGCGCCACAGCGCCACCATCTGCCCGGTTTCCCCCTGGTTCCACCAGAGGGCGTTGTCGGGCAGCAGCCCCGAGGAGAAGCCCAGGTGCCGGGTGAACACGTTGGCAATCTCGTCTGCCGAGACGGTCCTGACCCAGTTGGTGTCGCCCTCGAAGCCCCGCAGCAGGACGGTCTCGTTGTAGACCTCAAGCTGTAACTGGAGCTGGTCGGTGGGCATGTCCGCCGGTCCCGGCAGGGACCAGCGGGCGGTATCGGCGTCAACAGTCATCATCGTTTTCCTCCTGTTCTGTTGTTGGTTCGGGAAGGCGGGGCAGGATGAAGTCCAGCATCTGGGCGAACCTGGTCTGCAGGTCCTCCTCCAGCCATCCGGCGAGTTGGGTCACCGAGTCGATTACGGCGCTGGCCGTCCGCCACTCCTCCGTTCCCTCCCCAATGATTTCCTCCTCCCAGGGGTCGGAGAAGCCGTCGTAGTCTCCATCGGTGTAGTTATGATCGAGAAAGAAGTTACCGGTCTGGCCCCAGACCCAGGCGGCGGCCTGGGCCGCACCCTGGAACTCCGTTTCGTTGACCGCTTCCGTAAGGGCGTCAATTGGTATGCCGCCTGATGGAATGCGGACCAGGATGTCCTGCGGGATGCGCTCGGCAGCGGACTCCAGCCAGGCCGTCCTTATCCCGTCGGGTCCCATGAAGAAGGAGTCGGGCGGCTGGGCCAGCAGGGCCAGGGCCGAGAGGCCCTCCCGGTAGCCGTCCCACATCTCGTGCAGGTCGTCGTACCCGAAGCCCACCAGGTCGAAGGGGATGCCCCGGCGCAGCCAGCTCCAGGGCGGCTCGTCCCCCTCGTCTAGCCAGAAGTCCAGGAACGGGCCGTAGAGGGGGAAGTGCCGTTCCTGGAAGAGTCCCGCAAACCCCTCCAGCCTCCGGTTCACGTCGGGGGCCGCCAGAATCGCCTCGGCCTCTGCCGGGAAGAGACGCCGCACCAGCCCGGCGAACCAGGCGTAGTCATCGGCGTAGCCCACCAGGGTGACCAGCTCCCGTAGCGACGGCGGACGCCGCAGGAGCAGTTGCGCCAGCCCGCTCAGGAGCGGCGGGGCCGCAGTTGCCACCGCATCGCTCCCAGCAGCCGCTTGGTGGCGGCGGCGTAGTCCTCGGCCTGGGCGCAGGCCAGTTCCACGTCGGCCTGCCGGGCCGCCGCCGCGTCCAGGTCCAGCCCGCCGTTGGGAAGAGTGAGCTCCGCCGTGAGCTCGATGATCTTCAGGTCCGCCGGCGGGGTTGCCGCCAGCAGACCAGCCAGGGTGATGTTGTCCATGTTGTTGCCTCCCTAGCTATGGGCGGGGGCGCCCTTGGTGCCCACCCGCCGCTGGAACTCGAAGATGGTGTCCTCGCCCCGGGCGGTCTCTTTCACCGAGGCGTTGGCGATTTCACCGTAGAAATCGGCAAGTGTGGACTTCACCTGCTCCACGCTCATCTCCGGGTTCGGGTCGGGGAACTCGCGGTCGTCGTAGACAAAGATTCGTGCCATCGTGTCCTCTCCTTTGCGTTGGTTTCGCGTGCTGTCGGGTTTGCGGCGTCCTCTGGAGGAACCCCGTTGATGCGAAGAGGGGACACCGCCGATGGAGCGGAATCCCCCTTCGTCGGTTGCCAATTGGCAGTCGGTGCCTAGCGCTCCGCGCCCACCGGCTCCTTCTCCCTTTCCTGTTCCTTGTCCAGCGCCCACTGGAACAGGGAGGCGGAAGCGGTCTTCGGCTTGCCGTTGCGTCCCCTGGGCTGGGCAGGCTCCTCGGCCAGGAACTCCGCCCAGGAGAACAGCGACTGCTGCCCCTCGGCGGGTTCCTCGGCGTGGTGGCCGTTGCCGTTCCCGTTGGCGTGACCGTCGCCCGGCGCCAGTTCGACGGTGTGCTCGATGGCGTCGTGGTAGCCGTTGCCGTTGACCGGGACGGCCTCCGGCTCGACCTCCACTACCTTCCAGCCGTCGTCCACCAGGAACTCCTCGGCGCTGGCCTCGGCGTCCCGCGCCCGGGCGAACACGTCCTCCACCGACTCGCCGTCGTCGCCGGTCTCGTGGCCGTTGACGATCTGGCGGGCCAGGGCCAGCATCAGGTCGTCTCCGTCGTCGCCAAAGGCGGCGAGGCCGTCCTCGGGCAGTTCCCCCTCCACCGCCAGGGAGCTTTGCAGCTTCTTGGCCACCAGCTTCAGCGCGTCGGCCTGGAGAGTGTTCCGGTAGGCCATGAACACCACTTTCACCGGTCGCCTCTGCCCGATGCGCCAGGAGCGCCGCGACGCCTGCCTCATCGTGTAGACGCTGTAATCCGTCTCGAACCAGCAGATGGTCGCAAAGTCGATGAGGTCCAGACCGGTCTGCACCAAGCGGGGGTGGCAGACCAGCACGTCAAGGCCCTGCTTCACCCGTTCCTCCACCCAGGCCTCCCTACGGTCCGGCGCCACCGAGTCGGCCTTGAGCACCGCCACCCGGAACCCGTGGCGGCTCAGGAACTCTTCCATCCGCTCGGTGATGTCCCGCGTTCCGGTGTGAGTGGCGTAGACCAACACCTTGCGCCCCGCCAGCCGTTCCGCTGCCACCAGGTCCACCAGCGCCTGTTCCTTCGGATAGAGCTTGTCTTCCGACAAAGGCGGCATCTGGATCAGGACGTTGCCGGTCTGGGGGTCGAAGACCGTCTCGCCCCGGGTGCAGCCGTCTGGGTAGGCGAGCAATGTCTGGAGGTAGGTGGCCAGCAGCCGCTTGGAACCCTTGGCCAAGGCTGCCGCCAGCGCCTGCCGCAGGGTGTCGAACACCAGGTCGTAGGCCTTGCGCTGGGAGAAGCCGGTGTGGTCGCTCTCCCGGTCCATCCCCGAGAGCAGCACCTGCTCCTCGTAGGGCGGCAAACCGGAGGCCACGTCCGACAGCCGCAGGAACACCGAGTTGCCGATCAGGTGGAACAGCGCTGAGGGTGCCAGTCCCGGCCTTTCCCGCACCGTCTTGCGGTACCCCTTGCGGCGGCTGATGCGCCCGTCCTCGTGGGAGTCGCCGTCGTCAGCGTGGCGCACTGTCTGCTCCAGGAAGCCGTAGCGCTGTGTCCAGCGCCCCTCCTCGGAGCGTCCGAACTCGGCCCGGATGTCGGGCGAGAAGCGGTACAGCAGGTGGAACAGAGTTGACGAATAGCCACCCGTCAAAGTACCGGTAAGGGTGAGGGACTTGCCGCAGGCGTCGGCCAGCACCCCGGCGGCGATGCCCTGGGCCGAGCCTCTCGCCTTAAACTCGTGCACCTCGTCCGCGACCATCAGGTCGAAGAAGCCCTTCATCCGGTGCTTCACGTAGTCGGCAAGGGGATACCGTTTGGGGCCGGAGCCGTCGGCCTGCCAGAGGGCGGAGCGGCACAGGTCGCAGTCGCGGCGCTTGCGGGAAAGCTCCTCGTTGGTCAGGGGCACCCCGTCCTTGTCCACCACCTGGGCGTGACAGGTGGGGCAGCAGGGTACTTGAAACGGCTCGCCGGTCTGCTCGTCCCGCACCAGCCTGCCGCCGACGGCGGCCCAGCGCTGAATCACGGCGGGTTGCCAGCGGTAGGACAACTTGGCCCGCTCCCGCGACATGATGGCGAAGAGGGGAGCGGGACCCACGGACAGCCGGAGTCGTTCCAAGTCGGTGATGGAAGTAACGATAGCGGCGCGGGCCTGGGGGACCGTGTCCTCCACCTCCCGCTTCCACTTTCTGGTGAGGTGAGGCGGGCACAAGATCAACACCCGCCGGAAACCGGCGGCGTGGGCGGCGGCAGCGCCAATGAATGTCTTGCCCGTCCCCATTTCGCCGACGACGGTGGTGCCTCGGTGGGCCTGCAATGAGAGGGCGGCGCCCCTAATGGCATCCTCCTGGCCGCCCATCGGCTTGCGCAGGAGCTTGGGGAGCTTGACGGGGTTCTCCGAGGGCCTATACAGGGGCGGATAGGACTCCACCACCCTTCGGGCGATGGCCTCCTTGAATTTGTCGATGAAGCCTGACAGGTTCATTGATATACTCCCGGTTGTGTGTTGGAATGCGGATGTGCGGGGAAAAGCGAGGTCCCGCCGGTGAGTGAGACCGGCGGGACCACGTGTCGCTGCTGGCGTTTAAGCCGTGAGAGTAGTTGTCGCCGTTAGGCTAGGCGGCGATGTCGGTGATCTCCCCGCCGTCCAGGTCCAGGGCCACCACCGTGGTCTTGAGCCGTTCCCGGTAGACCTCGGTGTTCTCCGTCTCCTCGGCCAGCACCAGTTCCTTCGTCGTCCGCCCCTTGACCAGGATGCGCTGGCCGTCGGCCTCCAGCACCAGGTTGTCGAGAAACCCCGCTGCCACCAGCATGGCGAGGTGGCCGCGACGCAGCGGCATCAGGGGCCGGGTGCGCTGGTCCTGGGCGGGCCACAGGGAGTCCCTGACCTCCTGGCTGGCCCACAGGCCGGTCTTCCTGGCTTCGGCCACCGCCGCCAGGGGGTCCACGGTACGGGTGGCGAAGAGGATGTCCCCGGCGGGCGTCACCATCGGGTCGTACACCGGGTAGGGACGGGGCGAGAACTCCTCCGGCTCGGCCCAGGCCCACTCCCTCACCTGCTCCTCGGCGTAGGGGTCGGGGCTGGGCTCCGATTTCCGCCTGCCCGCCAGCACCACCTGGTCGAAGGCCTCCCGCTCCGGGTTCGGGAAATACCAGCACCGCAGGTCCCGGTAGTGGGAGGACAGGTAGCGGGCGGATACGGTCAGACGCTGTCTGGGAACGATGAACAGCAGCAACCCGCCCTCGGTGAGATACCGGGTCGTGTGCATCAGGAAGGCGTGTTCCATCCGCTTGTCTTCGGCATCAAAGTCATAGGGCGGGTTCAAAAACAGCACGCCGAAGGCGTTGTTGGCGATGGTAGTGGCGAAGAGGTCGCAGGCCAGGACGCGGTCCAGGACCTCCGCCGCCTGCTCGGCCCGGTCCCGGTGCAGTTCCACGCCGAAGGTCTCCACGGGAACGGTGCTGCGGTCCCGCAGCAGGTCCGCGAACTGGGCCAGCGCGTCCCCGGCCCCGCAGCAGGGGTCCAGGATGCGCAGCGTGTCGGCGTTGCGGCCGTGGCCCCTGGCCCCGTAGAGCAGCTTGGCAACCAGGTCCACCACCCGGGCCGGCGTCGGGTAATACCCGCCTTTGGCCAATGCGGCAAGTCTCATGTCGGTCCTCCTTGTTACTCGGTGTCGGTGTTTTCAGGATCCTCGTTGGACGGGGCCAGCCGGCAGGGTCCCGGCTTGCAGAAGTGGCAGCCCCACCGGATGGAGGCGGGGTCGGCGAGCATCTCCATGCTCAGGGCGACGAACACCACCGCCGCGCCGCACTCGTTGCAGGTGTAGGTCTCACCGGCGTGGAGGTCCTCGTCGGGTTCCTCCACCTGGCAGAACCGCGCCCCGCAGGAGGGGCAGGGGAAGTACAGGCTCTGCTTATCGGCCATCGCGCTACCTCCCGTTCTTGTGATTACCGTTGGCGTAGTCCTTCAGTCCCACCACCTCGCCCTTGGCGAGGGTGCGCTGGAAGCAGAGCACCTGGCCGGTGTCCTTGTCCTTCGCGCACTGGACGCAGAAGGCGGTGAGCAACTCGGCCCGGTTGGCCACGGTGACCCGCTTGACCAGCACCTCGGAGCCGTCCTCCAACTCGTGGCGGTAGAGCTTCTCGTTGGACTTCCGCCAGTCCTGCTCGTCGGCGGGCCTGTAGAAATGAGGCTGACCGCTGGAAGTCAGGTGGTCGGAGGCCCCGTGGGGGCAGAAGCGGCACTTGTCGCCATCCGGGGAGAAGAGCTGCCAGGCCTTCCAGTTACGGGCGCGGCGGCGCTTGTTGCCCCGCTTCACCGGGTTCAGCGTCCTATCCATCGTTGTTGTCCTCCTCCGTGTCGTTAATGTTATCCGGACCAAGAGTGAGCGTCCCCGCAGCCACTGCCGCCGACAGGTCGGCCTTCAGGTCCTCGCCCCGGGGGTTGCAGGTGTAGGCCAGCAGGCCGGCGGACTCCAGGGGGACGATCTCGCCGGTGTCCAACCCCCGCCGCCAGAGCCAGTCCCGCCAGGAGCGGTGCAGGGGCAGGGGGCTGCGCCGGTCCAGGAAGCGATGGTGCAGGCCCGGCGCGTCGGCTTGGTCCTGGGCCAGCAGCAGGAAGTCGTCACGCTCGAAGCTGAACTCGGCCAGGCGGGTGTACACCAAGGCGTGCCATCCCCGGCTGGCCGGCAGGCGGGCGATGCGGGTGGTCCAGGTGCCGACGGTGTGGTGGGGCACCTGGCAGCGCTGATACCCACCGGAAAGCGCCATCCCCTCGATGCCCCTGATGATGTAGGCGGCGTCGGGGGGCTGCTTCAGCAGGGAGGCCCAGATGGCCTTGAGGGCGGTCTGCGGCCCCACCATGGAGAGGAACCAGAGGCCGCTGGTGTCCGGGTCGCGGGCAAAGGCGTCGGCGGTGGCCGAGTAGCCGCCCGCCGAGATGGTGAACAGGTCCTCGCCGTTTAAGGCGGGTTCGTTGGGAATCATGGGTTGCCTCCTTCAGATGATAGTGGGAGAGGGGACAAGGCGCGGGGGAGAGTGCCCCGCGTGGGGACCGGCTGGGGAGCGCCGGTCTCAGTGGAAAGGGGTTAGTCCATCAGCTTGCGTTCCTTGAGGCTGACCCAGCGGTCGCCGCCTATGACCACATGGTCCAGGAGGTCGATGCCCAGCAGCTTGGCCGCCGCCGCCAGGTCGCGGGTGATGCTCACGTCCTCGGGGCTGGGCGTCGGGTCAGAAGAAGGGTGATTGTGAGAAACAATGATGCTGGGAGCGTTCTCGATCACGGCGGCCCGCAGCACCTCGGCGGGGCGCACCACCGACGAGTTGACGTTGCCGATGTAGATGACCCTCTGGCCCATCACCTGGTTGCGGGTGTTGAGCAGTAGCACCCTGAGCTGCTCCTGGGCCAAAACGGACATCTCGGGGCCCAACAAGCTGTGGACATCCTGGGGGCAGTTGATCTGTGGCCTCTCGGCGGGGCGGTCCGGCTGGAAGGACACCTGGTAGCGGGCCGCCAGCTCTCCCAGCAGGGTGTGGTAGGAGCGCAGGGCTTCCAGCACCGCCTCGCCCTCGGGCGTGGTGGATGCGGGCGCCGCCGGTTCCATTCCGGCGAGGGGGATCGCGGTCTCCTTGGTCTGCTTCTTCCTGGGCATGGTTCACTCCCTTGCGTTGAGTCTGGAAACAAAGACGGGGCCGCTACCTGCCAACAGGTAGCGGCCCCGTGGTTGCGCCTGCGGTGAGGCGTCGCTATGTTGTCGACCGGCTAGAAGGGAAGGTCGTCGTCGGTCTGGGTGTTGGCGCCTGTGTTGGCGTGCTCGCCGGAGCCGTTGCCGTTGCGGGCGGAGTCCAGGAACACCACGTCCTGGGCGTGAATCTCG
>VXOI01000188.1 GCA_009840175.1 Chloroflexota bacterium
GTTAGGAGAGGTAGGAAATTTGGGGTTGGTCCATCGTGACATCACAGGCCCGGCCCCCAGAGGTCCTTTTAATAGGGTTGCACCTAGCGCAACGGCTACGTATCCCGCGCTTTGGAACCACGATGCGAAAAAAGAAACCCGTATTTTGTGTGAACCCGATTCCCAATTGCAAGTACGCGCCGGAATGGAATCTAAGGCTGCTGCCGTTTGGGCAACTGCCAGCCGAACACACCTGAATCTTGAGTTACGTTTCAATTCACAGCCGCTTGCCGTGGCGACGACCGAATTGCCTTCCATAGGCGGAAGGGCATGGCCAAACGTCGGTTTTAGTTCTCAAGGTTTCGACTGTTCATTCGCTGTCTGGGGAAACTCCACTCTCGGACTAATCAGTCATTGGTGGCACTCAAGTCGCCAAGACGCTGGAAGAGGAAGTACAACAATACGCGCCGCCGAAACCCTCCCGGTCCTCGACTTCCGCGCCCTGAGCGATGAGCAGCTTGCAACCGCCCAGCGCATCTTCGACGAGTTCCGCGAACTCGAACTGCTGCCCGCCTACCTGGCCGACGCCGACCCCAACCGCGCCCTGCTCGACCGCCGCGTAATCTGCGACCTGCTGGGCTTCGACGAAGGCGTCTACCGCGCCGTCCGCCGCCTCGCCGCCAAGTGGTGCGCCGAGCCGTCGGTGCATGGCGGCAAGGCCCGCCCCAAGAGCGCGGTGTACGTGGAGTGAGGGCAACCCTTTGCATTCGATTCAATGTTAAGATATAAGAGCCGATCCACTGATTGAAAAAACGGGGTTAATGATGACGCCAGCAGACGGGCAAGTCCACGGACAGATAGGCGAGTTGCGTGGCGAGATTAACGGACTGAACCGTCGCATGGATGACCTGCACCGTCTTATGATGGTGCTGATTGGCATCGCCGGCGGCGGACTGATTACGGCTGTAACCGGCCTGGTGTTGCAGTTGCTGAAATAACTCTTCACGCCAGCCAGTCGCAAGCGGCGCCACTGGCAAGCCTGCCCTGAGCTTGGAGGCAGCCGCCTGCCCTTTCTTTCACCGATCTTTCAGGCCATGAAAATCAGATACTTTGAAAGTACGGACACTCTGTACATCGAGCTGTACCAGGCCGATGTGGATGAGACGCGAGACCTGGACGAAAACACGCTTCTGGACCTGGACGGCGATGGCCGCCTCTGCTCCATAACCATCGAGCACGCCCGGGAACGCATGACCATTCCCGGATTCTCCTTCGAGCAGATTTCCGCCTGACCGGGAACGCTCCCCGCCCACGGCGGCAAGGCCGACCCCAGTAACGCGGCCTACATGGAATAGGGAGACGCCAACGCCAGACGTTAGCCGCCTGCCTCCGGCTCTAACGGCAACAGCTCACCGGTAAGTCTGCGCCAACGGTTGCGCTGTCCGCGAGTCACTATGGCCGGTGGGCGGGGTGGCAGAAGGCGCAGGGTTTCCAGTTCCCGCAACAGCGCCTTGGCGTTGCCGACCCGGGTTGCGATGTCGTCCAGTTCCAGCGTATCCTCGTAAAAATTGATGTGCAGCCTTTCAGAAGAATCGTATAGCAGCATCAAGTCAGGCCGGCCCCACTCTTGGGACAAATTGGAAGGCGGCATCATTCAACAGACGATGCCCCCAGTGGTTCCACCCCCGTTGCTCGGCTATGGACTTCACGGCCTCTGCCACCGCGCCCCAGCCTTTTTCCGACGCCTGTACGCTGTCCCCCGTCGTAGGTATTCGTCCACCCTCTCAATGTATCGTCGGCTCAACTCGGCGTACTTTTCTGATTCCTCATTAGGCTGGTCCATTTCTACACTTGTTGGCGCCCTTTGCCCTACAAGCCCTTTGCCCTACAAGAGGACATTGCAAAATAACATTCACTCCTAGTCATTCTAAGCGAAGCGAAGAATCCCGGCTAGTTAAGGTAAGCCGCCCTAGGAACGCGGCCTGCGTGAAGTGGAGCAAAGCACCCTATAGCCTTCTTCTCCCGGCCAGGAAGTTGTGTCAGAGAAACTTCCGTTGGAAATACGGTGACACTTCCCCCTTGCCAAGCCCGATGACGCATCCTTACCATTGTTCTTGGAACCTTCGCAAACCTGACCCCGGTGGCCCTGACCCTGGACCGGCGACCTCCCGGCATACTCTCCACCGCCGGAATGGCAACAATGGCACAGAATGGCAGAAAATGTCAGCGAAAACAAAATTTTGGGTCCCCACGCCCCCCGCAGAAGATTGGGTAACTCCAATCCTGTTCATCCTTTAATCCTGAAAATCCTGATTCAGACAAATAATCGAAAGGCCCTAGCGCGGCGCCCCCGTCGCTTGACGCCCGTAGCCATCCCTGTACAATCAACCGCACTTATCAGGCGCTAAGGCGGAGGTTGCGATGGAACTCGGACTGTTCCTTGAATTCCCGGTGCGGGAGGGTTCCACTGAGAACGAGGCTTTCAAGGAATCATTCGCGCTGGTTGACCAGGCCGAATATCTCGGCGTCCCGTCGGTGTGGATGGCCGAGTACCACTTCAACCCCGGCCGCGTCCTTGCCAGTCCCGTCACCATCCTGAGCGCCATCGCCGGACGCACTCAGCACATCCGGCTGGGCACGGCCGTGCTGCTGCTGCCGCTGGCCAATCCGGTGCGCGTCGCCGAAGAGATCGCCACCCTCGACCAGATTAGCGACGGGCGCGTCGAGTTCGGCATCGGACGCGGCACCTTCCCCAACGTCCACGAGGGATTCGGCGTCCCCTTCGAGGAAAGCCGGGGCCGCTTCGAAGAGAGCATCGAGATTATCCTGAAGTCGTGGACCACCGAGACCTTTTCCTTTGAGGGCGAGCATTTCAACATCCCCGAGGTTTCGGTGAATCCCAAGCCCTTCCAGGCGCCGCATCCTCCTATACGGGTGGGCGTCACCTCCGCCGAGAGCTTCCCCATCCTCGGACGCATGGGCTTCGACATCCTTATCAACCCTTCTCGCGTGTTCACTCTCGCGGAGCTGAAGCCCTCCATTGACGACTATCGCCGCGCTTGGAGAGAAGCCGGCCACGATGGTGACGGCAAGGTCGGCCTCCGCATACCCGTCTACCTGTCCCATGACGCACGGAAAGCCCACGACGAGCCGATGGAAAGCTCCCTCTTCTCCATGGGCCGCCTCTCCGACCGTGTTGCCAGCTACGCCGGACACGTCGGCACCCTGGGCGATTGGGGCGCCCAGGCTGACCGCGTCCGCAACATGACCTACGACGACTGGCTGCGCGACAAGGTGGCTTACGGCACTCCCGAGGCCGTCACCGAGAAGCTGAACTCACTGACCGAAGACCTGGGTCTGGACCAGGTGATGTTCGAAATCAACTTCGGCAACCTGATTCCCCTGGAAAACCAGGCCAACAGCCTGCGCCTGATGATGGAGGAAGTCGCGCCGAACCTGGCCTGACTATAATTCCCTTTCACTCAGGGAGAGGGTTGGGGTGAGGGCGAATCCCCCGGAGCTTATGGAGGGTGAAATGAGTTGCGAAGCATTTGAGGCCGGAACCAAGGTGGAAGCCCTTGCCGAAATTCCGGTGCGCGTGAGCATGGGCGCGCCGGTAGAAGGCGCAGGCCACATGATCCAGGTGGGCGACATCGGCGAAGTCACCACCGTCCGCCGCACGGGAGCCGGCTTGCACTGGCTGGTAATCCGCTGGCAGCGACTAGGGCGGACCTTCAACCTGAACCCCGACCAGTTCGACCTGGTGAAAATCGCCGATTAGGGGCAGCGCATTAAACACAGAACGCTTGGAGAAAACAAGAAAAGAGAAAACTCTGTGGCCTCTGTGCGCTCTGTGTTGAAAACCCCTCTACCAGCGCATACCCGGCTCGCGCTCCTGCATCACTTCCCCGAAAAGGGTCAGCACCTGGTCTATCCGCAGCACCACGATAGCTGCCCCCTCCATTTCGGGGTCGCTGATCAGTCCCGAGTCGGCCAGCCGTCGGGTCATGTCATCGTAGACCTCGCCCTGTCTCTCCACGGTGGCCGTGCAGCGAAACTTCCACCCGGCGTCCACCGAGGCGTTGCGGAACAGCACGATGACCTTCGGGTTATCTTCGATGTGCTCCAGCGGCTGCCGCCTGGTCCTGTCGCGGTATACGAAGGCCGAGTCGTCCACGCACAGCACCGTGCCGATGTAGCCCGCGTTGGGTGTCCCGTCCGGCGACGATGTAGCCACGATGCAGGGAAACCCGTTGTCCCGTGCCCGGTTGATCAGCCCGACCATCTCTTCCGTTAGCTGAATCATGCTTACTCTCCTAAGCTCCCGCCGTCTGCTCTGCCGGTCGGCGCAAAGCGACCCCGGTCTCGGATGCCTCGATGGTGCCGCGGTCCAGTTGCAGCCCGAACCCGTCCGCCAGCCGCGTCAGGTAGTTGAAGATGCCCACGATGTGCCCGACCTCCAACAGGGCCACTTCGTCGAAACCCAGGTCCCTCAGCGGCTGCCAGTCGGCCTCCACCATGCGCGTCGGAGTCTCGCTCAGCTTCTCCGCCACGGTGCACAGCGCCCGCTGCCGGGGCGTGAGCGCGGACAGCTCGCGCCACCGCCGGTGAGTCACCGCCTCCACGATGGCCGGATCACCTTCTTCCGAACGCAGAAACTCTGCGTGGGATACGGTTCAATACCGGCAGTCCTGCGCCGCTGCCGCCACCGCCGCCACCATTTCCCGTTCCTGCCGGTCCAGCTCGCCGGGGCCGAACATCACCTGCCGGTACAGCGCCCCGAACAGCGGCCCGATCTCCTTGTGCCTGGCTTGAAGCCGTCCCATGGCCGGCAGATAGCCGAAATCGTAGTTGCCCGCCCGCGCGCCCGGCGGCAGGCTGGCGCGGTGTTCTTCCTCGGTAGGAATTGACACCCATGCTTCCCTGATGTTTTCTTGACTGGACATCCTTGCCCCTCCTGTGCGGACGCCGTTATTCTAGCCCCGTTATTATAGTGAAATGATGAAGCGCATACTGGTCACCGGCGCAGCCGGACAGCTTGGCTCCGAACTGATACCCGCTTTGCGCGAACGGTACGGCAACGACAACGTAGTCGCTGCGTGGCGCCGCACTGCTCTCACCGACGAGGTTGCGGACACCGGCCCGTCAACCCAGCTCGACGTCACCGAGCAGCAACCGATAGAGCGGTACATTAGGGACAATGGCATAGACTCCCTGTACCATCTGGGCTCGCTGCTCTCGGTGGCCGCAGAAGCCAACCGTCCCCTGGCCCACCGGGTCAACATAATCGGCTTGCTGAACGTGCTGGAAGCGGCCTGCAATACTGGCCTGGAGCGGGTGGTCATCCCCAGTTCCATCGCCGCCTTCGGGGTGGACACGCCCCACGACAACACCCCCAACGAGACGCTGCAACGTCCAACGTCGCTGTACGGCATCTCCAAGGTGTTCGGCGAGCTGATGGGCAACTACTTCTTCGAGCGTGTCGGCTTGGACGTCCGTGGCGTCCGCTTGCCCGGCGTGGTGAGCTGGAAGGTGGAACCCGGCGGCGGCACCACCGACTACGCCGTTGACGCCTTCTACGGCGCAATCCGCGAAGGCCGCTACACCTGCTACCTCCGCCCCGGCACCTACCTGCCTATGATGTACGTCCCCGACGCCATTAAGTCCCTCATCGAGGTGGCGGAAGCGGACCTTGCCCGCCTGAAGCACCACGCCGACTACAACGTCAACTCGATGAGCTTCGAGCCGGAGGAACTGGCCGCTGCCATCCGCCGCCGTGTCCCGCACTTCGAGATGACCTACGACATTGACCCCCTTCGGCAGTACATCGCCGATTCTTGGCCCAACTCCCTCGACGACACCGTGGCCCGCGAGGAATGGGGCTGGCGACCCGACTACGACCTGGAAGCAATGGTGGACGATATGTACGAGAACCTATCCCGTAAACTGCTCGGCTGACGAAATTCTGGCGCATTTGCTGCTCTGGGTCTCGATTGCCAATGGTTGAAGTGAGGGCATCTGATAGGGTGTAGGGGGGAATCTGATGCTGTGTAGGGGCGGGTTTCAAACCCGCCCCTACGGGGCTCTAGTAAGGCAACGTCCACGTCTCCGAGAACGCCAGCGCACAGGTGCTGTGGACACGGGCGTCCCGCTGCCGTGGGAAGGGCCTTCCCGAAGCCTGCTGGCCGTTTCGCGTGATGCGGGCGCCGTTGGCCGGGATCAGCACCGTGCATACCCCGTGAGGGCGCTCCGGGTTGCCGCCGGGGAAGCTGTGGCTCATAAACGGTTCACCCAGGTCGGACCAGGTCAGGGCGATGTCCTCCCCGTGGGCGCCGACCCACTCCGTCCAGAAGGAACGCAGGTCGCCGGAACTGCGGAAGCTGGCCTCTGTGGCGGGAATCTCCGTGTTGCCGAAGGTGGCGTTAATGCGACCTTGAATCTCGCCCTGCAACCAGCGGGTCATCTGGATGTTGTCGGTATAGATGCGCGGTTCGTTTCCGGTCAGCTCGCCTTGCAGGAACAGGACATGGCCCGGCCCGCCCGGCGAGAACAGGATGCGCCAGAAGCTGGCGTCGCTGGTTACCGGGCCGTCGTCGGTGTCGCTTAGCCGAATGTACGGGTTCTCGCCGGTGAGCAACAGGCGATTGGGGTCAATGGTGCTGGCGGTAGTCATGGCATGAACTCCTGCTATGTAGTGTGGCGTATGCCCTTACCCTGACCCTCTCCCGCAGGGAGAAGGAACTTTTGATTCTTACTGCGCGGTCAACCCGCCGTCAATGACCAGCTCACTGCCGGTCATAAAGGACGCTTCCTCCGACGCCAGGAACATAACGCCATACGCGATGTCCTCCGGCTGTCCGATGCGTCCCATGGGGTGGCGGGCCGCCGATTCCTCGCGCCCGGCCTCGGTGTCCAGCATGATGGGCAGAGTCATCGGCGATTCAATAACGCCGGGATGCACCGAGTTGCAGCGGATTCCGTCGCGGGCGTACTGGATGGCCGTGGACTTGGTGAGCAACCGCACCGCGCCCTTGCTGGCGGTGTAGGCCGATGTGCGCCCGCCGACCAGTCCCGCGATGGACGAGATGTTGACGATGGATCCTCCACCCGTGTCCCGCATCGCAGGTATCGCGGCCTTGGTGCCGAGGAAGACTCCCTTGGCGTTTATGTCCATTACCAGGTCCCACTCGTCGGCGCTGGTTCCTTCCACGTTGTTGATTCGGGCAATGCCGGCATTGTTCACAAGTATGTCCAGCTTGCCGAACCGGCTGACTGCCGTGGACACTGCCGCATCCCACGCCGATTCGTCGGTCACGTCCAAAGGCACGAAAACGCATTCGCCGCCGCTCTCATTGATCGCGGCCTCGGTCTGCCGCCCTTCCTCTTCTAGAACGTCGCCGATGACCACCTTCGCCCCTTCCCGCGCGAACATCCGAGCTTCCGTCGCGCCCATGCCCCTGGCGCCTCCGCTGATCAGGGCAACTTTTCCTTCCAGTCTCATCGCCTGTACTCCTGTCGGGCTTATTTCCGGTGCGTTTGGGACGTATTGTAATGCTTTTCCGATGGGTTACAATTCCGCCAACAGGCTATATGGCAGGAGGCCCGCCATGACTACCACTGGCAGCCGCTGGAGACTCAAGGGGGAATACTTTGAGAGCTGCAATTGCGAAATCCTGTGTCCCTGCATTGTACGGGGCACCAACATAGAGCCTACCGAAGGACATTGCGACGTGGCGCTCGCCTTCCACATCGAAGAAGGCGACCTTGACGGCGTGGCGCTGGCTGGCTTGAACTTCATTGCCTGCAACTTCACCCCCGGCCCCATGGCCGCAGGCGGCTGGACTTCAGCCATGTACATAGACGAGCGGGCCGACACCGCCCAGCGGGAAGCGCTGGAGAAAATCCTGTCAGGGGACATGGGCGGCCCTGCCGAACGGTGGCGGGCTATGACCACCGACTTCAGGGGCGTCCACTTCGTCCCAATAGACTTCCGCGTTGAGGGCAAGGTTCACTCGGTTACCGTGCCGGGCGTGATGGACTTCAGCGTGGAGCCGATTCAGATTCCTGGGCGCGACGATGCCATGCTTCTCTCCAACACGGGGCACGGTGTCAACAGGGACCTTTACCTCGCCCGGGGTGTGCGCGCCGAGTACAACGACCAGGGAATGATCTGGGACAACACCGGCAAGAACGGCCACTACGCCGCATTCGAGTGGAACTGGCCGTAGTTTTCTGAACACAGACCGTTAAAGAGGCCGCAGAGAATTAAACAAAGATTCCCTGCGGCCTCTGCTTGTTTTTCGTTGGATAACTGTCATCAGGTGACATAATAGCGTTGACAGAGGTGCTTGGCATTCCTATAATCGCGCCCTGACTGCGAACAAGCGCAGTTAAAGTTGCGGGATTCTCGCAATGGAAAATCGGTTTTCAGGGAGATAAAGGCGAAATGAGAACATATCTGGCAATGTCACTACTTGGAATCGTAGCGCTCTTCATTATAGCTTGCGGTGGCGCGGCCACGGCGGTTCCGCCGACCAACACCCCCTCCCCCACCGCTGCTCCTACGGCAGCCCCGCCTACCGAAGCGCCAACCGCCACCACTGCCCCGCAAGCTACGGAGGCCCCGGAACTAATGGAAGGCGACTACAGCCCTGAACTGTTGGCCATCGCCGCCGAGCGCGCCAACGGCCCCGGCGCTATCTTCGTCGGCGACCTCAACGACCTCGTTGGCCCTGCGCCAACACCGGAGGAAGGCGACGCCGACGGCATCGTCCCGCTGGACGCACTGGAAAAGCATCGCTTCGTGTACGAGTCCGACTACTACCGTAGTGTCATTGAGCGGGCCAAGTTCACCAATCCGACGGAAATGACCTACGACGGAGACCCTATACTAATCCAGAATGCCTGCGTAAACCGGGCCCTGGTCTTCTGCAAGATCATGGAAACCTTCTGGGGCCCCAACCTGGATGAACGTACCAATGGCAAACTGATCCTTGAAGCCACGTCTTTCCCGGAATTGGGCATAGCCGGTCCTGACTCCCTCGGCCTGGTGGGCGACGGAACCCTGGATATGGTCAATATAATCGGCCCTTACGTGGCTGGCGAATTGCCTGAGTTGGAGATCCAGTACTTGTTCGGCCTCTACACCGAGCGGTCTCAGCAATACAAAGCCACTGTGGAGATGCTGGAGGACATTGAGCAGCTTCTGATTGATGAGACCGGGGGCTATCCAATCAACGTCAACTGGCACAACGGGGATGACATTTTCCTGTTCACCAAGAAGCCTCTGAACTTGCCCGAAGACGTCAACGAAATGAAGACCCGAGCCTTTGGCACATCCATTTCCGACTGGATTAACGGCATGGGCGGCGCCGCCCAATTCCTGGCCTTTACCGAAGTGTACACCGCTTTGGAGCGTGGAATTCTGGAGGCTGGCGTGACTGGTGGCGATGCGGGTTACGGACAGCGCTGGTACGAGGTCACGGGTTACATCAACGGCCCCCTGACGTCGTGGCCCTCCAGTCACAACGTCATCAACGGCGAGGTTTGGGCTTCCATTCCTGACGACCTCAAGGAAATCATGAAGGAAGAGGCTGCCAAGCTGGAATTGGAAGCCCTTCGGGTGGGCTCAATCCAGAATGAGTTGGGCCTACAGAAGAACATTGACGCCGGAATGACCTACGTGGAGTTCGGCCCCGAAATGCGCGCTCACAGCGATAACGCTGTTTCCAACTCAGTGGTGCCCAACTGGGTGGACCGCGTTGGCGTTGACTCCCATTTCGTCGATGTGTTCAACCGTGCCATCGGGCCGGTGGTCGGCATCACCATCGAAGCCGACGGCACCATCACCCGCGAGTAGCTGGCAAGTCAATCACGGGAACTCCAACGGCCCCCTTTCAACTTTGAGAGGGGGCCGTTGGCATTGCAGAGCCGCCCTTACTGAGCTGTCCTTCCGCCGTCAATCACCAGTTCCGAGCCGGTGACGAAGGATGACTCGTCGGAAGCCAGGTACAGCACTCCGTAAGCGATTTCCTCCGGCCTGCCGATACGGCCCAGTGGCACCCGCTCTATCGTGCTGTCGAGTTGCGAACCAGAGCCTCGGGCTGAGCGCAGCATCGGTGTCTCGATAGGCCCGGGATGCACCGAGTTGCAGCGAATGTTTTCCCTGGCGTACTGCACCGCGGTGGACTTGCTGAATATCCGCACCGCGCCCTTGCTGGCGGCGTAGGCTCCGGAGGTGCCGGGGGCGGGCGCGATTCCCGCCCCTGACGAGATGTTGATGATGCTGCCTCCTCCGGCGCTACGCATCTCGGGGATGGCGGCTTTGGTGCCCAGGAACACGCCCTTGGTGTTGATGTCCAGTGTACGGTCCCAGTCCTCGACAGTGAGTTCCTCAATGCCTCCGGTGCTGGAAATGCCCGCGTTGTTGACCAGTACGTCCAGCTTGCCGAAGCGAGAGACGGCTTCACCCACCGCCGCTGCCCAGTCCGCCTCGCTGGTGACGTCGAGACGCACGAAGACGCACTCCCCGCCGGCCTCGTTCACTGCCGCTTCCGTCTGCCGGCCTTCTTCCTCCAGCACGTCGCCAATGACTACCTTGGCTCCTTCCTGAGCGAACAGGTGGGCCTCGACCGCTCCCATCCCCCGCGCTCCGCCGCTGATCAGCGCTACCTTGTTCTCAAGACGCATTCCAAACCTCCACGGCCAGTTTTCGTTATTGTAATGCCAATCCGGTTGGAATATCCTTCTATGCCGGAAGCGTCCCCGGAGTGCTGTTATGGCAAAGGCTTGGGTCATCGGAGCCACTTGGCTCGCTTGCCTGTTGCTCGTGACCGGGTGTGCCGGGAACGCACCCGTAGAGCCGTCTCCAACCCCAACCCCTGCCCCTACAACCACGTCCGAAGCCACTGCCGCTCCAACGATGACCGCGCCCCCCTTCCCGACCCAGGCGCCCCCAGCGGTAGATGACAGGGCCTCCGATTTCCGCTTTACGCTGTTTCAGGGCGAGGATGTTCTGGGCGCGTCGGAGATGGCCCTTTCCGAACTGGAAGGGCGGCCACTGGTGCTGAATTTCTGGGCCCGGTTCTGTACGCCCTGCTGGTCTGAGATGCCCGAGTTGCAGGACTTTTACGAGGAATATGACGACCGGGTTAGGTTGCTCGGCATAGATGTAGGCCAGTTTACCGGACTTGGTTCACATAAAGATGCTGGCAAGCTGCTGGATTCGCTAGGCATCACTTACCCGGCGGGATACACCGACGACGGTCGGGTAGTCCGCTATTACCAAATAAGGGCCATGCCAACCACGGCCTTCATCACCGCCGAGGGCGTAGTGTTTCGCCTGTGGACCGGCTCCATCACCAGGGAAGAGGTCACGACAATAGTGCGGATGATGTTGGAAGAGGAGCAATAATATCGCCACCGCAGTTCCACAGGCGGAAGGGGAGCAGGTAAACAAAGCCTGGTTCTTTGCCGTTCTTTCCCTTGCCGTTCTTGCCACTCAAAATGCCGTCTTTATCGTCCCCCCACTGTTGGTGGAGATCGCATCTGACCTGGAAATATCCGTTGCGGTCGCGGGTCAGTTGACCACCGCCACCTTCGCGGCATGGGGACTTTCCGTAGTCTCGGTCGGCCCGCTGTCCGATTCTTTCGGACGGCGTCCCGTGGCCCTCGCCGGACTGGTCCTGCTCTTTATAGCTGTGACAGGTTCTGCCTTCGCGCCCAACATCGAAGTGTTCCTGGCCCTCAGAGTGTTGACCGGCCTGGGAGGAGGCACTTTGCCTCCCAACGCGATAGGGGCAATCTCCGATGTCATTTCCCCTGCCAGGCGTGCCCAGGCAGTCGGCGCCCTGCTGGGGATCAGCTTGCTGTCCACTGCCATCAGTGTCCCGTTAGTCGCCTTGCTGGCGGAATGGGTTGGATGGAGATTCACCTTCGTGGTTGCCAGCATATTGCTGGGGACGGGATTCCTCACGAACTGGCTCTGGTTCCCACGGGACAGCGGCGAGCGGGTTCGGGATCTGGTGATTTTCTCGAGGTATTGGACGCTGCTGTCAATGCCATACTTCCACGTGGCCCTGACGGTTAACGTGTCCCACCGCATCGCCTACTGGTCCCTCGTCAGCTTCTTCGCTGCCTTCCTGATATATACCTACGATGTAAGCGTCGGCTTCGTGGCCCTGCCCCTGGCGATAATTGCAATAGGCCAAGTAGGCGGTAGTTACGCCGGAGGATTCGTTGCCGGTAGAAGCTATCGCGCGCTGTTGATTGCGGGAATGGTTATGGCAGGCGGGGTGTGCGGGCTGCTCTTCTACGCCGTAACGCTGAACCTCTGGGTGGCCGTGGCGGTGGCAACGGTGAGCAGCGGATTGCTGAGCGTTCCGTTCCCGGCATTGGTCGCCGCCAGCACCGAATACTCCGGGGAATCCAAGGCCACGGGTGTCGGTCTCATGGGTCTGAGCAACCAGTCCGGCGGGATGCTGGGAGGAGCCATCGCAGGGGCGCTGCTGGCAAGCATCGGATACGAAGCGATAGGCTACCTGTGCCTGGGAGTTGCGATCGTCAGCGCACTTATCGCGGCGGTCTTCAGCAAACAACTGCGCCGGGGCAGCGGCTAGAAGCAGAAAGAAGAAAGTGGCGGGAGTGCGAGGGAGTCGAACCCACCTACCCCGCTCTTAACGAGGCATAACGGTTTTGAAGACCGCAAGGGCCACCGGGCCCCATCCACTCCCAGGAGTCGCCGTGTCGTCAGCACCGGAAAGTATAAATCATTGGCAATCACTATGGTACTGTAGGTCGGCCCATCGGTGGCGATTTTCCATTTTCAAGGGAATGTCGTGCAAAGACCGCTTCCGAATTTGACTAGAGCAATACAATACCTCCATAGGATTCGCAAACGTGGAGGCAGTCATGGCCAGAACGCCCGCAGTCACCAGGGAATCCGTGCAGGAACGGGAACGCGAAGCCTTCGATGCCTTCGTCGCGGCTCGGGGAGAGATTCCGGCCACCGGTCCCGGCTCGGTGATGCTCAACGCCCCCGAGGTCGCCCAGCGTGCCCTCGGCCTCGCCGCCTATCTCCGCACCGAAACGTCGCTGTCGCCTCGCATCCGGGAGCTGGCGATGCTGCTGGCGGCCCGGGAGAACGACTGCCAGTTCATCTGGAACGCCCACGCCCCACCGGCAAGGCGCGACGGTCTCCGAGACGAACTGGTGGACGCCCTGCGCGACAGGAAAGAACTGCCCAATCCCGCAGACGACGAGCTGGCGGTAATAAACTACGGACGCGAGTTCTTCCGCACCCGCCGCGTCAGCCAGGAATCCTTCGACGCGGTGGTCTCGCATTTCGGGGTCAACGGCGCCACCGAGCTGACCACCCTGATGGGCTGCTACGCCATGCTGGCCTTCAACGTCAACGCTTTCGGCGTTGAACTGCCGGATGACCGCACCGAAGAGGCGCTGCCGATTTAGCGACAGCAAGGGAAGAAGACAAGCAACGGAGTAAACCGATGGGTCTCGGAAAGCTGAAAGACAAGCTGCTGTCGGGCTACCCCGGCGGCTACCGGCACATGAGGCGGGGAACCCAGCCCGTTGACGGCCCGCCTCCATTCGAGGTGCCTGCTGACCCCAGCGACCGCCGCAGCCGCATTCCGCCCACTGGCTACCGGGAATACTGGTATCCTGCCCTGCCCGCCAAAGACGTCAGGAAGGACAGGCCCGAGGTGCTGCGAATGCTGGGCGCCGACGTGGTCTTCTTCCGCGACGAGGATGGTGAAGTGCAGGCCCTGCTCGACCGGTGTCCGCACCGCTCGGTCTATCTGTCCATGGGCCGCTGCTATTTCAAGGGTTTTCTGACCTGCCCCTACCACGGCGCAACCTTCGACGGCGACGGCAATTGCGTCGCCTTCCTCACCGAGGGCCCCGACTCCAAGATGACCGGCGCTCCGGGTATGCGCGCCCGCAAGTATCCCACCGTCAACATCAAGGGTATGGTCTTCGTCTGGATGGGCGACGGCGAGCCGGTCGCTCCCGAGGAGGACATCCCGCCGGAGATGTTTGAGCAGCACAACATCTTCCGGCCCTCCTTCACCATGTTCGACTGCAACTGGGTGCTGGTGCTGGAGAACACCATGGACGCCCACAACGCCTTCATGGTGCATCGCAATGCCCTGAGAATCCTGAAAAGTCGCCTGGGGGGCCGCCCCCGCACCCCGCTGGGCTACCGGGTGACGCTGGTCAACGAGAAGAATGTCCACTACCGCCCCGGCGAAGGCAAGTCCCACGTGGAGAAATACTACGAAGACGAAAAGGGCGAAGTGCCATACCAGATGTACTATCCCGGCGTCGATGGAGTCTGGCCCCTGCATCGCTGGCGGTTGCTGTGGACCTGGCTATTCGACCGGAAAGCTCGGAAGCAGGGTCAGATGCCCGGGCGGCTGCAACCCAGGCAGGCCGACAGCCCCGACGTCAACGAATGGAACGGTACCCGGCTTCCCGGAATGTCCCGCACCGGCGGTAACAACGAGTTCTTACGCAGCACCCGCTGGGCCGTGCCGGTGGAGGCCAACCTGACGCGGATGGTGTACCTGAACGTGGAGCGGTACGCCCAGCGCCCCGGCATCGTCCGAAGGCTCTGGAGCGGCATGACCTGGCCCTACCGGAACTGGGAGCTGAATTTCAACTTCCGAAACCAGGACTACGACGCCGAGAAATATGTCCAGTACGCCGCCCCCGAATACTTGTCGTCCACCGACTCGGTGGTGGTGGCCATGCGGCGGCTCTTCGTGGAGCACGCCCGCGACGTGCAGCGCCGCCGGGAGCGGGAAGAGGAACTCCCCGAATCCCCGGAGGAAACCGAAGCTGAGCGCATGGTGCGGGAGGTGGACGCCGAGGTAGCCGCCGCGTCCCAGACCTTCGATGCCGACCGCCTGGAGGAAGAACTGCTGCGTCGAGTGTAGACCCGGAACGGATGTTGCAACGCATCGGAACACATCACGCTGAGAGGAGGCAAGTAATGTCCAGGGTTACGATGATCCAGCACATCAATATCCAGATTAGCGACAAGGAGCGGAGCCGCGAGTGGTATGAGAAGGTGCTGGGCGCGGAATATCTCGACCGCGGCCCGGAGTTGAACCAGGGACAGTTGCAGTTGCGAATCGGGAATGGCGAAATCCACAGCACTCTCACGGATACGCCCAACCCGTCGGGGCATTTCGCCGTAGAGATTGCCGACTGGGAAGAGATGATAGCCAACCTGGACGCTCTGGAAGTGCCTTACTCTACGCCCAGCATTCGCGCCTACAGCGGCGGACACTCCACCTACATCAAAGACCCCGACGGTAACATGATCGAGCTGGTGCAGCATCCTCTGGGCCTGCGCAACTCCAAGGGAGAAACCGTTGAAGTGGCGCATGACCCCAACGGCATGAGGTGGGCGCAGCGCTCTGGTTTCGGCCCCACCAACTGATGCCCTTGTCTCCCTCCCCCTCAGGGGGAGGGCTGGGGTGGGGGGTGAATTGCCGGATTCAATGGCCTTTCTTGAACATGTCTCTAATAAACATCT
>VXOI01000257.1:0-904 GCA_009840175.1 Chloroflexota bacterium
CAAGGACCGGATTGAGGAGGAGCTTGGCCGCGCCGTGCCCGAGTCGGACGGGGCGGACCTGCATTTGCTGCTGCGCTATCACCTGGGCTGGGTTGACCGCCACGGCGAACCGACGGCCTCGGGTTCCTCGCAGGGAAAAGCCTTGCGCCCCACCTTATGTATGTTCGCCTGTGAGGCGCTAAACCCCGCCAGCCGCGCCAGCGGAAACGATTACGGCAAAAACCGCGCCATGCCCGCAGCCGCTGCGCTGGAGTTGATTCACAACTTCTCGCTGCTGCACGATGATATTCAGGACCAGGACCTGGAAAGGCGACACCAGCCCACCGCGTGGAGCCTGTGGGGCATCCCCAAGGCGCTGGTTGCGGGCGACGCCATGCAGTCCACGGGCGACCTGGCGATGCTGAAGGTGGTGCAGGAAGGGGTTTCGCCGGAGGTTTCCCTGAAGGTCCTGGCCGCTCTCATCGGCAGCTATCTCGAAATGATCGAGGGCCAGTGCCTGGATCTGGAATTCGAGGGACGCACCGACATAACCACCCATGAATACCTGCACATGATTGCCTGCAAGACCGGCGCGCTCATCCGCTGCGGACTGGAGACAGGGGCGCTGCTGGCGGACGGCGACGAAGAGACGGTGCGGGCGTTCGCCCGGTTCGGCGAAGGACTGGGCCAAGCATTCCAGATAAGGGACGATTACCTGGGCATCTGGGGCGACGAGGCAACACTGGGCAAGGCAACGGGCAACGACATCCGCCGCCGCAAGAAGTCCTACCCCGTAGTGTTCGCCCTGGAGCGGGCCGGCGGGGCGGCGCGCCGCCGGATCCGGCGCGCGCAGCTTATTCAACTATTGCGCAGCCCCCGAACATAACCGTTTAGATAAAGGTGGTGGGCCGATAATTAAAAAAAA
>VXOI01000257.1:914-15478 GCA_009840175.1 Chloroflexota bacterium
TTTCTTGTTGTGGCGTTAGATCCACCTCTGGGTCTGTTATGGTTAAAAGACATGCGCCGCTCATATATCTCCCCCGCGTTGGGGGGCCCCGGGGGGGGGGCGGGCGGCGCGGCCCTCGACGATATGCAGCGCATCTATTCCCAGACCGAACTTGACGAAGACGACGTGCAAAGGGTGCTGGCGATCCTGGACGAAGTGGGCGCGCGGGAGAGCGCCCAGGAATTGACCGAGTCGGCAGCCAACCGCGCATTGGAAGCGCTGTCCCCGGTATCGCTGCCTGGCTGGGCCCGGGCCGAGGCAGAAGAACTGGTGGATTTCCTGGCACGGCGGGAATACTAAAGGGCCTGTCGCATATAAAATAGGCAGCATGGAATTTATGCCGGGCATTCCCGGCGTTCCAAATCCGACATCGGGAAAGGACATCCGATGACCACAACCAGTCATTCGACAAAAAGCGGGGCGACAAAAGCCGGGCGGGCCAAAAGGCCCATGGAGCTGTCCGTCCGCCTTGCCGCCTACATCCTGAAGCAGAAGGCGAAAGGGCGAGGCAAGTTCCCCCTGGTGACCATGCTGGAGCCGCTGGAGATGTGCAACCTGGCCTGCATCGGCTGCGGGCGCATCCGCGAGTACAAGCCGGTGCTGGACAAGATGATGCCCGTGGACGAAGCCATCAACGCGGTCAAGGAATCGGGCGCGCCCATCGTGTCCATCGCCGGAGGAGAACCCACCATTCACCCCCGCATTCACGAAATCATCAACCGGCTGGTGGCGGAAAAATATTTCGTCTATTGCTGCACCAACGGCCTGCTGCTGGAGCGGGTGATGGACAAGGTGCCGCCCTCCAAGTACCTGTGCTGGGTGGTGCACCTCGACGGGATGGAGGAAAAGCACGACGAATCGGTGGCCCGCGCCGGGGTGTTCAAGAAGGCAGTCTCCGTATTGGAGGAGGCGCTGGACCGGGGTTACCGAGTCTGCACCAACACCACTGTCTTCCGGGGCAGCGACGTCGAGGACCTGACGGAGATGTTCCGGCTGGTCAGCGACATCGGCGTGGAAGGCTCGATGATATCGCCAGGCTACGACTTCATTGACGCGCCGGACCAGGAGATTTTCCTGACAAGGCAGGAGTCCCACGACCTGTTCCGGCAGCTTCTGGACCCGGAAAACTCGGACGGGGCTCGCTTTTACAACAACCCGCTCTACCTGAACTTCCTCAAGGGCAACCGCGAGTACCAATGCACGGCCTGGTCCAACCCCACATACACGGTGATGGGCTGGCGCAAGCCCTGCTACCCGCTGGCCGACGAGCATGTGGAGCACGTCTCGGAACTGTTCGACAAGGACCTCTGGGAAAACTACGGCGTGGGTAAGGACCCCCGCTGTTCCAACTGCATGATGCACTGCGGTTTCGAGTCGGCAACTATTTTCAATGCGGTGCAGTCGCCCCGCGACTGGGCCACGCTGATCAAGTCGGGCGCGGCTCACAAGGGCGGAATCACCGCCGCTTAGTAATCTTCACCCATCAATGTTCCCTCCCCCTCGAGAGGGAGGGTTAGGGTGGGGGTGAGAAGGTAAGGCAGAAGAAATTTGCTCTATATCGTCGCCGCCATGGAAGATGAGCTGCTGGGACTGCAACGGGAGTTGGACGCTCTCGGCGCGTCGCAGGGGGTGGGCTTTCCCTTGGAATTTCATCTCGTGGGCGTCGGGCCTCGCAATTCCGGCCAGATAATGGCCTCGGCCATCGTAAACGGCAGACGGCGGCCCCAGGGCGTGCTGATGCTGGGCGTGGCCGGCGCGGTGGAGCCGGGCCGTGAGACAGGCGAGCTGGTCCTTTCCGGGAACTACGTCAGGGACTCCGCCGTCGAGCCAGCTGAACCCATCAGTCCCGACCAGACGCTGCTGGAGGTAGCGGAAGCGGCGGCCGCCGAAGCCCGGATGCCGGTGTACCGGAGCGACTCGCTGACAGTTGATCACCTGGTAACCGAGGGTTGGGAAAGGCAGCAGCATCGGGAGAATTACAGGGTGGGCACTGTCAACATGGAAGACCATGCCGTGGCGGCGGCGGCTCAGGCAGAGGGCGTACCGTTCCTGTCGGTGCGGGTGATACTGGACACCGCCGAGCAGCCACTGCCCGGATACCTGCCCAAGCTGTACAGGAGCCGCAACGCGCTGGTCGGCGAGGTGCTGTTGAGGCCGTGGCGCATTCCCACCCTGCGGCGGCTGAAGTCGCAGATGGAGTTGTGCCAGTCGGTGCTCACGAGATTCGGACTGTCATTCATACAAAAGGAGGCCGAAAGGCGAAGGAGCGCCAGGGAAGCAGAAGCCGCCGATGCCATCTATTAGCGTCGCCCCCACTCTAACCCTCCCCCGAAAGGAGAGGGAACCTAAATGAAGGTCCTGGTGACCGGGGCTACGGGGTTTGTCGGCGGAAACTTGGCCCGTGAGCTTTGCGCTCGCGGCTACGAGGTCCGGGCGCTGGTGAGGCCCGGAAGCAGCGTCTTAACAATCGAAGACACGAGCGTCGAGCGCGTCGAGGGTGACATCCTCGATCGGGAATCGGTGAGGCGGGCGGCAGCCGGGCGGCAGGCCGTTTTCCACTGCGCCGCAGCCTACACCTTCTGGTCGAAAGACCCGCAGGGTGTGCGTCGGGCCAACGTGGAAGGCACGGTCAATGTCCTGCAATGCGCCGCAGCCGCCGGAGCCGAGCGCATCGTCTACACCAGCACCGTCTCCACCATCGGTATGCCGAAGGACGGCGGTCTGGGCGACGAGGACACCCCCTTGACTCCGCGCGCGCTTCACGGCCACTACAAGCAGTCGAAGTTCGAAGCTGAACGGGAGGCTTTGCGGCTGGCTGAACCTCCTCCCCGCGGCGAAGGGCTGCCGGTGGTGGTGGTGAACCCGACGGCGCCGGTGGGGCCGTGGGACGTGAAGCCGACTCCCACCGGCAGGATCGTGCTCGACTTCATGCGTGGACGCATCCCGGCCTACCTCGCCACCGGGCTGAACCTGGTGGACGTGGGCGACGTGAGCGCCGGGCACATTCTGGCATTGGAACAGGGCCAGATCGGAAAGAGATATATTTTGGGAAACCGCAACGTGACATTGAAGGAAATGTTTGCCATGCTCAGCCGGATCACTGGCCGTCAGGCTCCCCGCGTGCGGCTGCCCTACTGGCTGGTGGTAGGCGCCGGGTACGTGGAGCAGGCGGTTTCCGGCGGGCTGCTGGGCCGTGAGCCAACCATACCCGTCGAGGGTGTGATGGCATCCAAGAAACCCGCCTGGGTGAGCAGCCAGCGGGCAGTTCAGGAATTGGGACTGCCCCAAAGCCCAGTGGAGTGGGCGTTGGAACAGGCGGCGGAGTGGTTCGCCGCCCACGGATATCTGGATCCAAGTAAGTACCGCGCAAGGTCTTGAGGCCGAATCTATGGGTTCAATGCTGGACGGACTGAATAAGCTGGCCGAATTGGCGGAAAAAGTTAAGAGGGCAATCAGTCATTCCCACAGGTACTTCCGGGACTCACAGCACCCGGACGGCTACTGGTGGGGCGAACTGGAGTCCAACCCGACCATGGAAGCCGAGTACCTGATGCTCAGCCACTTCTTGGGGCGCAAGAACCCGGAGCGGTGGCGGAAGGTTGCCAACTATATCCTGGGCAAGCAGCAGAATGATGGCTCGTGGGGGCAGTATTACGAGGCTCCCGGAGACGTCAGCACCAGCGTGGAGTGCTACTTCGCCCTGAAGCTGGCCGGACACCCGGCGGACTCGCCGGAGTTGACGCGGGCGCGGGAGTTCATCATCAGCAGGGGCGGAGTCCCCAAAACGAGGGTGTTCACCAAAATCTGGCTGGCCTTGTTCGGGCAGTGGGAATGGAGCGGAACGCCCAACCTGCCGCCGGAGCTGATGCTGCTGCCGTCGTGGGCGCCCTTCAATATATACGAGTTTTCCAGTTGGGCCAGGGCGACCATCGTGCCTATGAGCATAATACTGACCGAGCGACCCTACTGCGAGATACCCGACTCGGCCAGAATAGACGAGCTGTATCCCAACGGAAGGGAAGCCACGGACTTCTCGCTGTCGGTACCGGACGACTGGATTTCCCGCGGCCTGTTCACCCTGGACCGTCTGATGAACCTTTACCGCAAGGTCCCGATGCAACCACTCCGGGGACTGGCCCGACAGAGGGCCATTCAATGGATTCTGGAGCACCAGGAAGCCGATGGCGCTTGGGGCGGCATACAGCCGCCGTGGGTATATTCGCTCATAGCCCTGCACCATGCCGGAGAGGAAGAGTTTGCCGACGCTCTGGACAAGGGTTTCGACGGCTTTGACTCCTTTGCTATCGAAGACGAGGATACCTGCTCGGTGCAAGCCTGTATTTCGCCGGTGTGGGACACATGCCTGGCCCAACTGGCGCTGCTGGAATCAGGCGTTGCGGACAATGACCCCATGGTGCAACTCTCCAGCCGCTGGCTGATGGACAACCAGATTCTCGCCGAAGGCGACTGGCAGGTTCGGGCCAAGGACACGCCCCCCGGCGGCTGGGCCTTCGAGTTTCACAACGAGAAGTATCCCGACATTGACGACTCCTCAGAGGTCATCATCGCCCTGGCCCTGGCCAGGCTGGAAGGCGGCGACGAGACAGACCGGCAGGAGGCCATCCGGCGCGGCGTGGAGTGGATCGAGGGGATGCAGTCTCGCAGCGGAGGATGGGCCGCCTTCGATAAGGACAACGACCGCTGGTACGTCGCCAGGATACCCTTCTCCGACTTCGGCGAAACGCTGGACCCGCCCAGCGCCGACGTTACGGCTCACATCCTGGAAATGTACGGGCGGCTGGGCTACTCCATGGACCATCCGCCGGTGCAGCGGGGCTATCAATACCTGCTTCGGGAACAGGAGGAGGATGGCCCCTGGTTCGGTCGCTGGGGTGTCAACTACATCTACGGCGCCGGCGCCGCCCTGCCGGCCTTTGAGGCCATAGGTGAGGATATGGGCCAGCCCTACGTCCGGCGGGCCGTGGAATGGCTGATGGCTCACCAGAACGACGACGGTGGCTGGGGCGAGTGCTGCGGCTCTTACGTGGACGAATCGCTGCGCGGCGTCGGCACCTCCACTGCGTCGCAAACGGCGTGGGCGCTCCTAGCGCTCATCGCCGCGGGCGAAGCCGGTTCAGAAGCCTGCTACAAGGGCATCAGCTATCTGTTGGACCTCCAGCAGCCCGATGGCAGTTGGGACGAACCCTATTTCACAGGCACTGGCTTTCCCGGCTACCGGGTGGGGCAGCCGCCCAAGGGAATGCCCAAACCCGGCGAGGCCGACTACCAGGGCCTGGACATGCCGGCCGGGTTCATGATCAACTACCACCTTTACCGCAATTACTGGCCCCTGCTGGCGTTGGGACGCTTCGCCAGGGCCATCGAGCAAGCCCGTCCTCGTGGAAGCGGGGAACGGCAACCGACAGTCTCCGAAGACCACCGGAAAAAGGAACCACGCCAGCTCGAGGGTGCGGCCTCCGGTTAGGCCCGGCCTCGTCACAAGGGGATGGGAAGCATGAAAAGCCAATCGTTCTGCCTCAGCGTGAAGACCAAGGAAGCGCCGGAGTTTATCGACATTACCGATTGGGTGTCGGGTTGCGTCGCCGACTCCCAGGTGGCCAATGGGTTCGCCGTGGTCTTTTCCAAGCACACCACGGCGGCGGTGAAAATTAACGAAAACGAGCCGCTGTTGCTGGAAGACATGGCCGTTTTCCTGGAGGGGGTTGCGCCCCGGCACGCCCCCTACCGCCACAACGACTTCGAGATTCGCACGGTCAACATGAACCCGGACGAATCTCCCAACGGCCACGCACACCTCCAGCACCTGCTGTTGGGCACCAGCGAGACCGTGCCGATTATCAACGGCGAAATGCAGTTCGGGACGTACCAGAGCATTTTCTTCATAGAGTTGGACCACCCGCGCAACCGGGAGGTCATGGTTCAGGTTGTTGGCGAATAGAGGCGAGTTCACAGGCAGATTTCACCCTCACCCCAACCCTCTCCCTCCCTTCGGCAAGCTCAGGGGGAGAGGGAGAATGTAAAGGCCCTGCCGGAGGGAGAGGGAATGACATGGCAACATCTAGCGCCGAGCTGGAGTTCGCGTACGCCGACTGCCGGAACATCACCCGGCGGGAGGCCAAGAACTTTTACTATGCGGTCGTGACCCTTCCGCCGGACAAGCGGAAGGCCGTCTACGCCGCTTATGCCTTCTGCCGCCAGTGCGACGACTCGGTGGATGAAGCCGCATCGCCGGAAGCCAAGCTCTCGGCCCTGACCGACCTCCAAGTCAACCTGGCCCTGGCGTATGAGGGTCGCCCCGCCACCCCTGTTTTCCTGGCCCTGGCCGACACCGCAGACCGGTACGACATTCCCCAGGAGTATTTCAGCGAGATAATCCGTGGCGTGGAAAGCGACCTGGTAAAGACCCGCTATCAGGACTTCGACGAGTTGCGGGAATACTGCTACCGGGTGGCCTCAGTTGTCGGCTTGGTCTGCCTGCAGATCTTCGAGTACCGAGATCCGGCGGCACGAGACTACGCTGTTGATCTGGGACTGGCGATGCAGTTGACCAACATCGTGCGCGACGTACGAGAGGACTGGAGCATGGGCCGGGTCTACCTGCCGCAGGACGAAATGGCGCGGTTCGGCTACACCGAAGAGCAATTGGGCGCAGGCATACACAACGACGCCTTCGTGGAGTTGCTGAGATTCCAAGGGCAACGGGCCAGAAGCTACTTCCGCAGCGGCTTCCGCCTGCTGCCCTACCTGTCGCGGCGCAGCCGGGCCTGCCCTGCGGCACTGGGCGCAATCTACTCGCGGGTGCTGGACCGCATTGAAGCCTCTGGCTACGACGTGCTGGGAGAGCAGCGCATCGCGTTGAGCGGCAGCGAAAAGGCGCGGATCGCGGCCCGCGCCTGGATGGCCAGTATGCTTTCCCTGCCGGGTTCATCTTCCTGAAGCCGTCCGCAACCCCTTCTCTCTCACAAGGATGGGGAATCCATTAAACTCTCTGTATGACGACGCAGCGGAAGGTAGTGGCGGTCACCGGGTCTTCCGGCTACATCGGCGCAAAGCTGCTGGAGCATCTTGAAGAAACGCCGGGGCTGGGCAAGCTGGTCATATTTGACACGCAGCCGATGCGCGCGCCGATTCGCAATGTCGCTTCATTCCGGCGCGACGTTACCAACCCAATAGATGAGGAACTGAACCGTCATCAGGTCAACACGCTGGTGCATCTGGCCTTCGCAAAACGCCGCAGCTCCAGTCGGCGCGACAAGGCCGCCGCCAGCGAGCGAAACCGGGAGATGCTGCGGAGCGTCCTTGAGTCCTGTGTTCGCGCCCGTATAGAGCATCTGATTTACATCAGTTCCCATACCGTTTATGGCGCGCGACCCGACAACCCGCTTCCCATTGACGAAGATTTTCCCCTGCGCCCTTCGCCCGGCCTCCAGTTCGCCAACGACCATCAGCAGGCAGAACAGACCTTGCTGGAATTCTCCCACGCCATGCCAGAGATGAAACTGACTGTCTTCCGATGCCCTCCAGTGTTGGGAACGATGGCCGGAATGGGTCTGTTGCGGGAGTTCTATTTCCCGGGGCTGTTGGGAGCGGCGGACTATAACCCGCCGCTACAGTTCATATATGACGATGACCTGGCACGGATTTTGTGCCTGGCAATTACGGGAGAATTGCCCGGCGTTTTCAATATCTCGGGGGATGGCGTGGTGTTCCTGAGAGAGCTGGACAAGGCTCTGGCAATGCGGCAATTTCTTCTGCCGTCCTATTTGTCGCTCCCCATCAATCGGCTGACCGGAGGCGGATTTACCGACGCTGACCACAACCTGACCAGGTGGCCAGTCATAATGAGCCCCGCCCGCCTGCACCAGGCAACAGGCTATCGCTTCCGACATACTGCGCGGGACGCTGTCACCGCCTTCGCCAACTCCAACGCAGAGGTGGACTGGCGACTCCGCAAGAAAGTCGAGATACGCTGAACAGGCCGCTTTTCATCTCTGCGAAACCGGATTTCAACAGGATACATGACTATCCACTACAATCTTGAAGCCCCGCTGCGCCTCATCCTCGACACCGACCCCGGGGTTGACGATGCCATAGCCATCCTTATGGCTCTGGCCGCCCGGCAGGCCGAAGTCTTGGCGTTGACCACGGTGGGCGGCAATGTGCCGCGAGCGAGGGCCACGCGAAATGCCCTGGCGCTGCTCCAGGCAGCAGGGCGGCCCGGCATTCCCGTGGCGCGGGGCGCGGCGCGGCCGCTGTCGGGGCGGTTCCGCCCTTCGGTGGCGTTTCACGGACCGGGAGGGCTGTCTGTCCGTCTGCCAGAGCCGTCTGCCACAACCGCCGGGCAGGGAGCCGTGGATTTTTTGGCTGACAGTCTGATGTCCAGTCCAACGGGCCCCACTATCATCGCCTTGGGGCCGCTGACCAACCTGTCGCGCCTGGAACGGAGTCGGCCGGGAATCCTGCACAGGAGCGGGGGAGTGGTGATTATGGGCGGCGCAGTGGAGACTGCGGGCAATGTTACTCCAAGAGCGGAGTTCAACTTTCACAGCGACCCGCTGGCGGCGGCCCACGTTCTGGGGCTGGGCAGTCCAATGACGCTGGTGGACCTGGCCGCCTGTCGGCAGGTGGGCATCAGCCGGGAGCAGGCAGCAGGACTGTCGGCAGGTACGTCCCTAGGCCGGCTGGCGGCGCGCATAGTGCAGGGATGGTTTGCCCGGGACGAACGGCGGCAGCGGTTTGAGTTCTACGATCCGCTGGCGGTGGCCCTGGCCCTTGACCCGGGAGTTGCCACGATGCGCCCGGTGGCGCTGACAGTGGGAGTCACTGAGGGCGACCATTGGGGCGAGACGACGATTGCCGGTGAGCCGGGCCCCATTGCGCTGGCCGCCAAGGTGGATGCTTCCCGGTTCTTTGACCTGTTGGGCGAGCTACTGGAGTGGCGGGGGTTCGAGGTGAATGCGTGAGGGCTGGTAAGGAGTATAACGTCTCCCCGCCATAACAGGGCGATTGCAAAGCGGCTGTCACTGCCTGTCATTCTGAGCGAAGCGAAGAATCCTACCCTCAGCGCAGAGACCCTTCGCTCCGCTCAGGGTGACATGAAGGCGACTTTGCAATCGTCCTGATGCCTGTCATAAGCGGGATTTCTCATTGGCAATGGAGTGATGTATCATCCTTGACCGGGATGTATAGCAGGACGATTGCAAAGTCTCTTTGTCACCCTGAGCAAAGCGAAGGGTCTTTGCGCTGAGGGTAGGATTCTTCGCTTCGCTCAGAATGACAGGGTGCCGCGACAACGACTTTGCAATCGTCCTGGGATATATAGGGTTGAAATGGCTAAACTTTTCTACTTCGCAATCTTCGCCGCGGTGGTTGCGGTCTTGGCTTGTTCCGGTGCGACGCCGACCCCGGTGCCTACCGCCACGCCGTTCCCGACTGCGGTTCCTACGGCTACTCCCCTTCCGACCGCCACACCGCAGCCAACGGCGACCCCTATGCCTCAACCAACGGCGACGCGTGAACTGCCCAGTGAAGGTCCGGGAAAATCTGACGATTCAGGGGGAATCACTCCCCTGAGCATGGGAGACCCGGAGCAGCTAATGTCTCAGGTGCTGGTCGAGGAGTTGACGTGCCTTATGGAGAAAGTCGAATTCTCGCGGCTTATTGAGTTGCAGCAGGATTCGAGTTTGGCAACCCCGGATGAAACCGAAAAAATAATTGGCTGCCTGGGAGACGAGACGGTGCTGCGGGCGTTCCTGACCGAACTCATCGGACTGACCGGACCGCTGAGCGGGGATACTTCCAACTGCCTTCGGGCCGGATTCCGGGAGTTTGACGTTCGTGCAGTAATGCATGCGAGACAAGTATCGGAAGACCAGCCGGCCGCCCGGTCGGGCAGTGCATCTGCCTTCATCCTGACCCTTTCTTGTCTCAACCAAGAGGAATGGGAGTTATACATCCCCCACATGATTATGAATCCCGACGACCGGGAGAAGCTGCAATGCGTGGTTGAAACGCTGGGCGGGCCAGAAGAATTGGCCGCAGCGCTTCAGCCCAACGATGGCGGCGTTTCGGAGAGGTTGCTGAACACGGCAACAGAGTGCGAGATGGAAACAAGAATCTTCGCAGGGGGCTAGGGGGTGTTTGCAAACAGGCCCTAATCCCCCGGTAGCCTCATGACGGGGGCGTTGGACAGAGAACCGCCGAAGTGACCCGCATCGAAATCAGGAATTTCCTGTTGCGTGCGTTATGTTTTCGTGGGCAAGGGGTAGTGTATCCTACTTGGGCAAGGTTACACAGGGAGGGGTTGAAGATGTCGAGGCTCTTGTCCGGCGCACTACTCTTGGCGATAGTAGGGATCATGGCCTGTGCCGGAGCAACTCCGACGCCTGATCCCACCGCCACTCCACCGCCAACACCGGCGCCTGCTCCGACGGCAACTCCACCCCCTACTGCCACTCCGGCGCCAACGGCAGCTCTTACCCCGAGGGCCACGGCGACACCGGTGCCTACGGCGGCGGCGCAGCGACAAGTTTCGGCTGGAGAAGGCATCGCTCCGCTGCCCGTGAACGACCTTCAGATGCTCATGCTGGAGTTATCGCAACCAGAGTTGGGCTGTATTTCGGATAGCAGTTCCCCCCAGGCGCTCTTGGCGGCATTGCAAGCGCCGGACACCGCTTCTCCTGAGGATGTCGCTGAACTGAGTCTATGCCTGAGAGACGGAACCCTGCTGCGGCTGTTCCTGACCGGAATCATGGGACAGGCCGGGCCGCTAAGCGGCGAAACCTCGGCGTGCGTTCGCGCCGGATTCGCCGAAATTGACCTTCGCTCCATAATGCTGGCCGAGGCCGGAGGGGAAGTCGAAGGGGAGATGAACGCGGCCCTACACATGACCATTTCCTGCCTGAACGAGGAGGAGTGGGCTGCTGCCGCGCCTGCGCTGGGTTTGAGTATCAACTACCGGGAAGGCGTGGAATGCCTCACGCGAGAGCTCGGTGGGCCGGAAGAAACTGCGGCCGCCTTGCAAACGTCTGAACAGGGGCCTTCCTTCGCCCTCATCGCCGCTGCTGGCAGTTGTGACCTTTCGGAGTCGGACCTTGCCTCCATGGCCATGGCCTCCCCCGGCACCACAGCTTCTACGGGGGATGCCATGAGTGTAATTACCCCCCTCAGCATGACAGACCCCCTCGCGCTGATGGCCGAGTTATCGAGCGGCGAGCAGTCCTGCATTTCAGATAATGTGGACCCACAGCAGCTTCCATTGCTTATGAGCGGCTCTGAATCTGACCTCGAAAATGCCGAGACATTGATTAACTGCCTGGAGGACGAGACCCTGCTCAGGATGTTCGTAACCGGACTCATTGGGTTGGAAAGCCCGTTGAGCGCGGAATCTTCCATGTGCATTCGCGGCGGACTGGAGGGAATTGACCCGCGCTCAGTGATGTCGGCAGGCGCTGAGGGAGACGCACAGACGGCCATGGCCGACAGTATGTCTGCATATATGGTGACTCTTTCGTGTCTGAATGATGAAGAATGGCAGGCAGCCAGCGCGGCAACCGGCATGGATCCCGGCGAGCGGGAAAACCTGCAATGCGTAATGGCGGAACTGGGCGGGCCGGAAGGCATGGCCGAAGCGCTGCAATCCGAAGACGGAAGCGGAGTCTTCACCGTAATGTTCGCAGCGATGGGCTGCGGTTTGCAGATGGAAGGGATGGCCCCGAGCGGTTAGACGGGGACGGAACGGGCAGCGGCCTCTGCCCGGAGCATGGGGATGAGTTCCCTGCCGTAGTCCACGGTGTCCTGCATCGGGTCGAAGCCGCGAATCAGGACGGTGGAGCAGCCGGCGTCGTAGTAGGCCAGCAACGACTCGGCCACCTGCTCGGCGGTGCCCACCAGCGCGGTGGTGCTGCCTGCGGCCCCGGTGGCGGCGGCAATGGGCATCCAGAGGCGCTTGTCGTGGATTTCGCCCTGCGCCGCAAAGTCCAGCAGGCGTCGGGAACCCACTGATTGCAGCCGCGCCGGGCGGCCGGGTCCCACGGACTCACCCACCGATCCGCGCACCCGTTCCAGGATGCCACGGGCCCGCTCCCAGGCCTCGCCCTCAGTGTCGCCCAGGATGGGACGCACCGACAGGCTGAACCGGATTTCGCGTCCGTACCTGGCGGCCCGGGCGCGGATGTCGGCAATCTGCTCCCTGATGGCCGCAATAGGTTCGCCCCACAGAGCGTACACGTCGGCGTGGCGCGCCCCAACCTCCATCGCCGCCTCGGACGCGCCGCCGAAGTACAGCGGGACGTGGGGGCGCTGCTTTGTCCGCACCTGGCTGTGGGCCTGCTCCAAGTGATAGAACTCGCCCTCGTAGTCGAAGGGCGCGTATTCCGTCCAGATGCGGCGCACAATGTCCATCCACTCCCCGGTGCGGCGGTAGCGGGAATCGTGGTCCAGCCAGTCGCCGTCGCGCCGCTGCTCCTCATCGCTGCCGCCGGATATGACGTGCAGGGCGATGCGCCCGCCGGATAGCTGGTCGAGGGTGGCGGCGTGCCGGGCGGCCAGCGTGGGCGCCATGAAGCCGGCTCGGTGGGCGATGAGGTAGCCCAGCGTCTTGGTGCGGGTGGCGGCATAGCCCGCCACGGCGAACCCGTCGGCGGTGGCCGAAGAGTAGCCGATGAGCACCTTGTCGAAGCCGCTGTCTTCGTGGGCTTGGGAGAACTCGGCGATGTACTCCGGGTCTACGCCCGCCGGAATCTCGTCGGCGGGGTTGATGCCGCCGCCGAACAGGCTGACGGTCACGCCCCGCGATGAGTCTCGCTCGCGGTTGACGCCAATCATGCCGATGACTTCGATGTTGGACATGCCCTCACCCTAACCCTCTCCCAGAGGGAGAGGGAACCTTCTGGAACCTGGGTAGCAGTAACGTGGAGTAAAGGTGGCTCAAGCCTGCCATTATGGGGACAACCAGCGCATAACCGGCGAGGGCTGCGTCGTACCCCACAGTCAGGACCGACACCCACGACAGCACAGGAACTCCGGCAAGGAACGTAAACAGCGCGACCATGGACTTCCTGGTATGGTACAGGGCCACCAGAGCCAGTGCCCCCAAGGGAAGGGCGAAGAGCGGCAACATGGCTATCAGCACGCCGACGGCAACCGCCGCGCCTCTGCCACCCCGAAAACGCAGATAGATGGGGAAAATATGCCCCACGAAGGCGCAAACACCGCCGAACATCTTGATTCCGGTGTCATTGGCAATAACGCCCACGATAATTACGGCGACTCCGCCCTTGATTATGTCCAGGGCGCCGCAGGCCAGCCCTGCTTTCGGGCCAATCTCGCGGTAGACGTTGGCAGCGCCGCTGTTGCTGTCGCCGATGCTGCGAATGTCGCGCCCCAAGGAGAAGCGGGCGAAGAGGTAGGCAGTGGGGATTGCGCCGATGGCGTAGGCCAGCAGTCCCAAACCCAGCCAGCGGGCTATTTCGACCAGTACTTCCACAAGCGCCTGCGACGGGCCAGCTCCGGGGTTATTCTATCGGCGCCGGGCCGCGGTCATCCAGAGGTTGCCAGTAGACGGCGCCGGAATTGATTTGCTGTTCGGCGTGGTGGTCGTTCCTGACGCTGGCAATGACGGCGTGAGCGGTCTGGCCGGTGAATTCCGTCAAGAACCGGGCGTTGCGCTGGGCGCGATCAGTATCTCGCTGGTCGGCGGTGTAGGAGGCTTCCACCGCGATGTACTGAGTACTGCTTCCGTCGGTGGCTTCGATTACGAGGTCTGCCCGCCGGAAGCTGCGGAGTTCGTTAGCGGGTATCCTGCCCACAGCTTCTCGGGTCATCTGCGTCAGTTCTTCCTGCGGCACGATTCTGACATACTCCAAGCCCAAGTCCATAGTAATGCCCATTGCGTCCTTGTGGAGTGTGTCGCGAGCGAAGGCGGCTCTAAAAATACCCACATCTCCCTCGATCCGGTTCAGACGGCGATCAAAGGCATCGTTGAACTGGCTTTGCTCGGCGTTGAACTGCTTCTGTTCGGACACGAAGGCATTCATCTGGTCTATGAATGCGTTTATCCGGCCAGCGAAGGCTATGAACCGGACGGGCAACTGCAACAGTTCTTCACCGAGGATATGGGCGCGCACTGCCTCTTTCCATTCGGGATTCTCTTCAAGGGCGCGCAGGAACCCTTCCAAGTCGTTGAAACTTGTCATATTGGTTGATGCCCCTCTGGTTCCGGGGTTCCGTTCCGGGGTCTGCCGAGCCATTTGGCACAGCTTCTGGCCGAGGGAAGGTCTAGGCCGCCACCAGGTTAGGAACGGCGGCGGTGCACCAGTGCAGGTACTTGGGGTTGCGCCCGAACACGATGTCGAAGTACATCTGCTTCAACTGAGTGGACACCGGGCCGGGGTTGCCATCGGCGATGTTGCGGCTGTCCAGCGAGATTACCGGCGTCAGGTGGGCCGCCGTGCCGCTCAGGAAAATCTCGTCGGCCAGGTACAGCTCGCTGCGGTCTATGCGGC
>VXOI01000061.1 GCA_009840175.1 Chloroflexota bacterium
TCATCCGCCCACACCATATTACTACCCGTTTATTTGGGGGGTCTGCTTCTTATTTTTAAAATTCACATATACCCGCCAACTCAAACTTTTTTGGGGGGGGTTTAAAACCCCGCCCCTACCGATATTGACCCGCCCCTACCGATATGAGAAACAGAGAGGTGAATGAACAGTGACTTCATCGAATCAAGTTCTCTCCGAAGTTGAATACAACATCGTCGGCAAGCGTCCGGTGCGCCCCGACGGTGTGGACAAGGTTACAGGCCGCGCCCAGTACGGGGCCGACGTAAAGCTGAACGGACTGCTCCACGCCAAGGTGCTGCGCAGTCCGCACCCCCACGCCCGCATACGCTCCATAGACACCAGCAAGGCCGAAGCGCTTCCGGGCGTCAAGGCGGTCATAACCGCAAAAGACCTGCCCTTCGCCTCTCTCAGCAGGGAAGAACTGGGCGGCGACTATGGCCGGCTCAAGTTTGCCTCCGATCACATGATGGCCAGCGACAAGGCGCTGTTCAAGGGACACCCGGTCGCCGCAGTTGCCGCCGTCAACGCCCACGTGGCCGAATCGGCCATGGCCCTTATCGAGGTGGACTACGAGGTTCTCCCCGCCGTGGTTGACGTGCAGGAAGCCATGAAGGAAGGCGCTCCGCTGCTCCATGAAGAACTGCGGACTTCCTCCATGGGCGAAATCGCCGACAAGCCCAGCAACGTGGCATCCCATCTCGGCTACGAGAAGGGCGACGTGGAAAAGGGCTTCACCGAGGCCGATGTCATCGTCGAGCGCGAACTGACCACCGCTTCTGTGCACCAGGGCTACATCGAGCCGCACAACTCCACCGCCATGTGGAACACCGACGGGCAGGTTAGCGTCTGGACCAGCACCCAGGGAGCCTTCGCCGTGCGTGCCGCTGTCGCCGACGTGCTGCGGCTGCCGGTGTCCAGGGTCAAGGTCACTCCCATGGAGATTGGCGGCGGCTTTGGCGGCAAGATTACGGCCTATCTCGACGCCATCACCGCTGTCCTGTCTAGGAAGGCGGGAGCGCCTGTGAAGCAGTACATGACCCGCGCCGAAGTCTTTGAAGCGTCCGGCCCGGCCCCAGGCTCGTGGATGAAGGTCAAGGTAGGGGCGAAGAACGACGGGCACCTGACCGCAGTGCAGCTCGAAGTGGCGATGGACGCCGGAGCATACCCCGGCTCGCCGGTGATGCAGGCCATGACCTGTGCCTTCGCCTGCTATGACGTTGAGAACGGCAAGGTGGACGGCTACGACGTGGTGGTCAACAAGCCCAAGACCGCTGCCTACCGCGCCCCCGGCTCACCGCAGGCCGCCTTCGGAGTCGAGACGGTGATGGACGAGCTTTGCCAGCAGCTTGGCATAGACCCCATCGAGTTCCGTCTGCTCAACGCCGCCAAGGAGGGCACACGCCGCATCGAAGGCCCGGTGGCCCGCCGCGTCGGGCTGGTGGAATGCCTGGAAGCGGCCCGCGACCACGACCACTACAAGACCCCGGTGGCAGGCGAGAATCAGGGCCGCGGCGTCGCCGCAGGATACTGGATGAACCGAGGCTTCCAGTCCAGTTGCGTCGTCACCGTCAACTTCGACGGTACCGTGAGCCTCATTATGGGTTCGGTGGACATCGGCGGCACCCGCGCCTCCATCGCCCAGCAGGCCGCCGAAACCCTGGGCATCGCCTACGAAGACGTCAAGCCGACGGTGGTGGACACCGATTCCATCGGCTATACCATGGTGACTGGCGGGAGCCGCACCTCCTTCGCCACTGGCATTGCCGCCATCGAGGCCGCCGAGTCGGTCAAGGCCCAGTTGGTGGCCCGCGCCGCCAAGATATGGGACACCGCCGAAGAAGACGTCGAGTACATCGACGGCGAAGTCCGCCACAAGTCCGACCCGGAACTCCGCCTCGGCTTCAAGGACCTGGCCCGCCAGTTGGCCGGCACCGGCGGCACTGTCGCCGGGCAGTCCAACGTGGACCCCGCCGGCGAGGGCAACTCCTACGCTGTCCACCTGGCTGACGTGGAAGTTGACCCGGACACCGGCAAGACTGAAGTCACCCGCTACACCGCCATCCAGGACGTGGGCAAGGCAGTGCACCCCAGCTACGTCGAAGGCCAGATGCAGGGCGGTGTCGTACAGGGCATTGGCTGGGCGCTCAACGAAGAGTATTACTTCGACAACAGCGGCCGGATGATGAACCCCACCTTCCTGGACTACCGGATGCCCACATCCCTCGACCTGCCCATGATAGACACGGTAATCGTCGAGGTAGCCAACTCTGGCCACCCCTACGGCGTGCGCGGTGTTGGTGAAGTGCCCATAGTCCCTCCCATGGCCGCCATCGCCAACGGCATCCACGAGGCCACCGGCCTCCGTCTCCGCAGCCTGCCTATGTCCCCCGGCAAGATTCTGGAAGCGGAGTGGGAACGGAACGGCGGTTAGTCCTGTCAAGTGCAATATAGCAATGCGGGGGCGGGTCTGAACCCGCCCCCGTTTGCGTTTCGGCAGTTCTCACCGGAGGGTTGAATCAACGCTGCCGGAAAGGTAATCTGAAACAGTGGGCGGAGGTCTCGGCAAAGGCCCGGTAATTGGTGGTGAATCGCTGTATCAGGAGGGTGGCCGTGGCGAAGGTATTTATTCCCACAATGCTTCAGACGCTGACAGGCGGCATTAAGCAGACCGAGTGCCAGGGCCGCAACGTCCGCCAGATAATTGACGGGCTGGAAGCCCAGTACCCAGGCATCAAGGCCCGCCTGGTCGAAGACGGCGAAATCCGCTCCAACCTGGCCGTCGCCATAGATGGCGACGTTGCCCGGATGGGCATGTTGGAGCGAGTTGCAGAGGACAGCGAGGTCCATTTCGTCCCCGCCATCGGTGGGGGGTAGACCTTGGCCTGGTCAATTGACTGGCCGGATTGAAGGCACTTACAATACCCGAAAGATTGAACCCGGCGCAGGGTTGGGTGGGGCGCCGCGTCACCTGATAGGTGAGAAAAAGTTCCAGCGCAACACATAGGCGGAGATGACAGAGAAAGCGACTTCCAGAGTAGAAAACCTGGTCTCCTCCGGCGGGGTGGTCTTCCGCGAAAGCGATGGGCGACTCGAAACGGTGCTGTGCGGTCGTTCCGACCCGGTGCGCTGGAGCCTGGCCAAAGGCACTCCAGACCCCGGCGAGACCCTGGAGGAAACAGCGTTGCGTGAAGTCAGAGAAGAGACGGGCCTGGAAGTTGAACTGGGAGCTTCGCTGGGCAGCATCGAATACTGGTTTTCGGACCGCGACAACGATGTTCGCTACCATAAGACCGTGCATTTCTACCTGATGTCGCCCGTGGGAGGCGACATAGATCAGCACGACCCTGAATTTGACGTCGTTCAGTGGTTCGATGTTGATGAAGCCCTGGATTCCATGGCCTACGGCAATGAAGCCGGAGTGCTGCGGCGTGCCGTCGCCCTTTTTCAGTCAGGACAAGGATAGGCCGAAATGGTTGAACTCCGAGGCGCGAAGGTAATACTCCGCGACAAGCGCATAGAGGATGCCGAAAAAGACTACCGCTGGAGAAGCGACCCGGAAATCGCGCGCCTTGATGCTGCCTACCCCCTCAGCATGTCCTACGAACGCTACCTCAAGTTGTTCCAGGACCAGTTGCGCTACCCCACTCCCGGGTCCCATCACTTCGGCACCGACGCCGTTGACGGCACATACATCGGCAACTGTATGTACTATGACCTCGACAGCGTGAGGAAAGAGGCGGAACTGGGTATCGTCATCGGAGACCGCGACTACTGGGGCAATTCCTATGGGTACGATGCGGTAACGACGCTGCTGAACTATATGTTCACCGAAATCAACCTGGAGCGCGTCTACCTGCACACCCTCGACTGGAACGAACGCGCCCAGCGCAGCTTTTCCAAGTCCGGCTTCAAGCCGGTGCGGACGGTGCGCCGGATGTCGCAGGACTTCATTCTGATGGAAGTGCTGCGCGAAGACTGGCTCGCCACTTCGGAGGAACGTCTCGCCGCCAAGTTTGCGGAGGTGGAACCCGGAAACGGAGCAGACTCAGGAAACCACAAGCCGGAATCAGCAGACTCGTCCACTGCTTCCATGCCCGAAACGCCGCCTCGCCGCCGCTCGGTGTTCCCTCAGTCCGGGCCTGATTAGCCCAGGACGATTGCAAAGTCCACTCTGTCACTCTGAGCGAAGCGAAGAGTCCTCTCCCCGCAGCCAGGGATTCTTCGCTGCGCTCAGAATGACAGGCGCCCACGACAGCTACTTTGCAATCGTCCTGCTTATTAGCCAGCGGCCCCTGCTGTCGCTGCTATTGCTTCCGGCAGACTCACTGCCCCGGTATAGAGTGCTCGGCCCACTATCACGCCTTCCGCGCCGGTGGCCGCCAGTTGGCGGATGTCCTCCACCGATGACACACCCCCAGACGCCAGCACCGCCATGCCGGTCTCCCGCACCAGTTGCGCGTTGGTGTCTGTGTCCGGCCCCGTCAGCATGCCGTCGCGGGCGATGTCCGTGTACAGCAGCCGTTGCACGCCCAGTTCAGCCATTCGATGCGCCAGCTCCAGCACGCTGACCTCGCTGGCCTCGGTCCACCCTTGCAGGGCCACCATGCCGTTGCGGGCGTCAATGGAAACCACCACCCGTTCGCTGCCGTGCTCCAGGCAAACCTCCCGCACCATGCCGGGGTCTCGCACCGCCGCCGTGCCGATGACTACGCGCTCCACGCCGGCCTCCAGCCATGCCCGCGCCGTGGCTGCGCTGCGAATGCCTCCGCCCACCTGCACCGGAATGTCCAGCACAGCGACGATGGCGGAGATGACTTCAAGGTGCGCAGGCTCTCCGGTAGCGGCCCCGTCCAAATCCACCACGTGAAGCCGCGGCCCGCGTTGCTCCTGCCAGCGAAGCGCCATCGCCACCGGGTCGTCGGAGAACACCGTTTCCCTATCGAAGTCTCCCTGGTGCAAACGGACGCAGCGCCCGCCCCGCAGGTCAATGGCCGGAATCACTTCCATACCTACTGCCAGTCCCGCCAAAGGATAAAATAATCCCCTCTCCCTTGAGGGAGAGGGCTAGGGTGAGGGTGAAATCGCCAGGAAAACGTAGCCTTCTTTTAGTCAGAGACCTTCAGCCGCCATCGCCACGAAGTTGCGGTAGATGCGCAACCCTACCGGCCCGCTTTTCTCCGGGTGGAACTGCGTGGCGACCACGTTGTCCTTCGCATAGACGCTGCAAAAGGGCAGTCCGTACTCGGTCATCCCCGCGACTCCAGCCTGCTCCGACGGTTCCGCATAAAAGCTGTGGACGAAGTAGAAGTAGCTGCCGGAATCAATCCCGCATAGCGAAGGGTGACTATCGCTGATGGCCACGCTGTTCCAGCCCATGTGGGGAATCTTCAACGCCGGGCCGCCGCCGGATTCAGGCAGGCGCCTCACCTTCCCAGGCACGATGCCCAGGCACGGCGCTCCGCCCTCTTCATCTGTCCAGTCCAGCAGGAGTTGCAGCCCCAGGCAGATGCCGAGGAACGGTCGTCCGCTGTCGGCATACTCCCGCAGCGGCTCCACAAGCCCGCGCTGCCGCAGGGCCGTCATAGCCGCCGGGCCGGAGCCGACGCCGGGCAGCACCACTGCGTCGGCGTTGTCCAACTCACCCGGGTCGCCGCTCACCAGTGGCGTTACGCCGCAAGATTCCAGCGCCCGCGATACGCTGCGCAGATTTCCCGATTCATAGTCCACCACCACCAGCTTCATCGCCATCACCCCTACGCCCGCTGTCCGGTGGCGCGTTCGATGGGCAGTTCGCGGTCCTCGTAGCGGGCTACAACGAACAGCAGGTCGCCCAAGCGGTTAAGGTACGATACCAGCAACTCGTTGGTCAGCAGGCCCACTTCTCCCATGGCCACCACGCGCCGTTCGGCAGTGCGGACGACGCAGCGGGCCAGGTCCATGGCCGCCGACGCCGGTGAGCCGCCGGGCAGGATGAACACCGTGGGCATGGTCATGTCCTGTTCCAGGCTGTCTATGGCTTCTTCGAGGCTCTCCACCATCTCGGGAGTCACCGGCGAGAAATGCTGCTGGAACAGCTCGTACTTGTCCGGGTCGGTGGCCAGTTCCGCCGCCACCATAAAAAGCTCGCTCTGCAATCGGCGTAACAGGTCCTTCACCCGCTCGTCGCTGGACATGGCCCGGGCCAGGCCCATGGCCGACACTGCCTCGTCGGTAATGCCGTAGGCTTCCGTGTGGGGGTTATTCTTGGATATGCGCCCGCCGTAGAGCAGGCTGGTCTCCCCCTTGTCGCCGAACTTGGTGTAGACCCGTTTGCGGTATTCCCCGGAACTCGTAGAGGCCATGGGCGTCACCCTCTCATGGCAGGCTGCATGACCCAACGGCCACTTGACGATTTTAGCACACGGCATTGAGCAGGTGGATTCAGTACCCAAAGGGGATAGAAGGGATATAATGAGTGACTGAACAATATCGAGGTGATTCGCTATGCCGCCAGAAGTTCGCGTTATCGGCGTTGAGGGTATGCCTGAGTTGGGCCCGGGGGACGACCTGGCCGGCCTGATGATCGATGCCGCCGCCGCCCAGGGCACTCCCATTGAGGAAGGCGACATTCTGGTGGTTACTCAGAAGGTCGTTTCCAAGGTCGAAGGCAAGGTGATGAGCTTTGAGGACATTGAACCCTCGCAGCTTGCCATCACCATCACCGAGGGCCACCGACGCGACCCCCGTCACACCGAGGCGATCCTGCGGGAAGCCGTCCGCATCGTGCGGATGGACCGGGGCGTCATTATCGCCGAGACCAAGCATGGTTTCTACTGCGCCAATGCGGGCATAGACGCCTCCAACATCCCCGGCAACAACACCATCGCCCTGCTGCCCGACGACTCCGACGCCTCGGCCCAGGGCATCCGGGCCGCCGTGCAATCGAGGTTGGGCGTGAATGTGGCGGTGATAGTTTCCGACACCTTCGGCCGTCCCTGGCGCAACGGGGCGGCCAACGTGGCCATAGGCGTGGCCGGCATGGACCCATTGCTGGACTACGTGGGCGCTCCGGACGCCTATGGCAACATTCTGCACACCACGCAGATAGCCGCGGCCGACGAGCTGGCCGCCACCGCCGAGCTGGTCACCGGAAAGTCGCTTGGCATTCCTGTTACCATCATCCGGGGCTACGAATTCGAGCCGATGGAGGACGCTACTATCCAGCGGCTTCTGCGCACCGGAGAACGCGACCTGTTCCGCTAAGACCACCAGATTCCCTCTTCCTCGAGGGAGAGGGTTAGGGTGAGGGTGGAGTCTCACCTGATGGGCTTCTAGGGTAACGACGAACCGTCCGGCACAAGACCGGGCCTGACCGCTCGAAAGTCGCCCTCCAGCGACAGCGGCAGTTGCCACTCCAACTCTGCCTCGGCGAAGTTGCTGACGCCCACTCCGAGCAGCCGGAAGGTGCGCCCGGCTGTAAGTTCGGCGGACAGCAGACGCCATGCAGTGTCCCGGATTGGCCCGGTATCGTTGGACGGGGCGGACAGGGATGTCTGTCGGGTGAAGGTGGTGAAGTCGGCTAAGCGCATCTTTACCGTGACGGTGCGTCCCTGTAGCCCCTTGCGGTCCAGAGCTTCAGCCACGTCGCCCGCCAGTTCCTCCAGCACCCGCCGCAGTTCTTCCTCGTCGCCAATGTCGTCGGGGAAGGTGGTCTCTGATGAGACCGACTTGGTGACCCGCTCGGTTTCCACTGGTTCGTCGTCCAGTCCGACGGCCCGCAGCCGCACCGCCTCCGCTCTCGCCCCGAACACCCGTCGAAACCACTCCGGCGATTGCTCCGCCAGCACCCCGATGGTTTCCACGCCCTCTGCCTGTAGCCGCTCGGCGGTCTTGGGGCCGATGCCCCACAGCTTGCCAACTGGCAGCGGGACCAGGAACCCGGCTTCGTCTCCCGGCGGCACCACTACTAGACCGTCGGGCTTGTCCATATCCGAAGCAATCTTGGATACCGACTTGCAGGTGCTGACGCCTACGGAAACGGTCAGCCCGGTCTCCTCCTTCACCCTCCGCTTTAGTTCCAGTGCCACGCCCAGCGGCCACCGGCCCTCGGCTTCGTCCACCGCTTCGCTGATGTCGAGATAGGCTTCGTCCAGCGACAGCGGTTGTATGACCTCGGTGAATTCGCGGAATACGTCCATCACTTGCCGCGACATCTCCCGGTAGCGGGTAAACCGAGGCGGGACGATGATGCCCTGCGGACACAGCCGCACGGCGGTGCGCATGGGCATGGCGGAATGCACCCCGAAGGGCCGGGCCTCGTAGGACGCGGTAGCGACCACGCCCCGGTTCTCGGGCCGCCCGCCGACCAGCACCGGCTTGCCGCGCAGCTCCGGGTTGTCCAACTGCTCCACGGTGGCGTAGAAGGCGTCCAGGTCGGCGTGAATGATGTGGCGCATAGTATGTTCCGCTTTGCGTTGCTGTCGCCGAGGGCGTCTTTGGAGTCCTGGTTGCTATTGTATACCGGCGGATGATTGCGAAATTCCTTCTCGCCGCTGGGCATTCTGGGCAAAGCGCAGAGTATCTGTCATTGTCGCTCAACACTTCAATTTCGCTGAGGCTGCCTCAAGGGAAATGGGGAATTAACTTAAATCATAGCTATATCCTATCCATATTCTATCTATTTTCGGGTTGTCTTGTATGAGACGGAAGGGGATATTGGAATTGGCGAGTCTTTCCCGGGGTTCGGATGCAGTGAATGCTGATGAACGGTGCCAAGCCTAAAACACGCTCCTACGTTTCTCGCTTTTCCTTGGCCCTCACCGTCTTGGCGCTGGTTGCCTTTGGCCTGGGTCTGGCTTTCGGCGCGGGCGCGACGTACGCGCAGGGTGCGCCGAATTCCCTTTCTAACACCGACTGGCTGCTGAGAGGAGCAGCCGAGTATTCCGAGTCAGGAAGCGTAGTGCTGACTCCGGCAGCAGGATACCAGCTAGGTTTCCTGATACACCCGCATCCCGTGAGCGCACAACGGATCAACGTCGAATTCTCGTTTGAAATCGGAGGAGGCTCAGGGGCTGACGGACTGGCGTTAGTACTGTCCCGGAACCTCCTTGACGATCCGATTACTGGAAGCGGGGGCAGCGGAGGATGCGGCGGCTGCTTCGCAAGCCCGCAGTTTGTGGACGGAATCGCAGTGGAAATTGATACTCACCCGAATTCTTGGGATATTTCAGGCAACCACCTTGGGATTAGTCTCTTGGGAGGAAGTAGCCCGGTTGATTTGGCTGCGGTAAACATTGAGCATGAACTTCGTAATAATGGCGTATTCAATGCCGAAGTAACGTTCGATAACGGTCGCGTTCGGGTCTATCTCTCCAATCCTGACCTGAGGATGGAGAGGACGCTGCTGCTGGACCATACCATCCCTGACTTCACCCCTTTCCAAAGGTATTTGGGGTTCGTCGGAACGACAGGGGGCGCCACTGACCGGCATATTATCCACCAAGTTAATTTGGAAGGAACCGACGCCACGCCCCCCCTGACACCCGCGCCCACGGCCACGCCTGCGCCCGAGCCGGAAGCAGCGCCTTTCGCCCGCAAGCCCCAGGAAGACTTTTCCGCGCTGGGCATCAATGACCCGGAGGGCATCTGGTCAGACGGCAAGACCATGTGGGTGTCTTCGCCGGCCCTCGACCGGATATTGGCCTTCAATATGACGACCAAGGCTCGAGACGAAGGCAAGGACATCACGAATCTCGCATCGGACAACGGAGACCCGCAGGCGCTGTGGTCCGACGGCAACACCATGTGGGTGGGGGATGGAAGTTATCCCAATTCCGACAGGCTGTATGGGCGCATCTTCGCCTACAAGATGGACATCAATGATGACGGCTCGGCGGGCCCGGACCACGGGACTCGAGACCCTGGCAAGGGAATCGTATCCGCAAGAGGGGCCTATTCCCGGGGTATCTGGTCAGACGGGACGACCGTGTGGGTCACTCAGCACAGAACGGATGTCTTCAGCGATATACGTGCGTACCTTCTGGACTTGGACCAGGATGGTAAGCGGGGTGAGCAACACGGTGATGAGGCACCGGACAAGGATTTTGCCGGGGTCGCGGGAGAGGGATTGTGGTCCGACGGAACGACGCTGTGGGTGGCAAAGGGCGGGGACGAACAAATCCACGCTTACGACCTTGCCGCCAAGAGCCGGGTGGCGGGCAAGGACTTTCAATCCGTTGGCGGGTTTGCTCAAGGGATATGGTCCGATGGAAAGACCATGTGGGTGGCGATCGGGCACCAGATACACGCCTTCCAGATGCCGCCCTTTTCCATCAACGAAGCAACGCTGGCTCCCGTTACTCCGGCATCCGAGTCCACGCCTGCGTCCGAGCCGGGAGCAGCGCCCTTCGCCCGCAAACCACGGGAAGACTTCAATAACCTGAAATTGCCGGCTACACACGGCAGCGGCGAAGGTATGTGGTCCGACGGCACGACGATATGGCTGGTCGAAACAGCGGACGACAAACTATACGCTTTCAATATGTCTTCCAAGCTGAGGGAAGGGACAAAGTATTTCAATACCCTGGCTGCCGCCGGCAATATCTCGCCTGAGAGCAACTGGTCCGACGGAACGACTATGTGGGTGGCGGAAACCGACCGCATCTTCGCCTACAGCATGTCTACCAAGAAACGGGTTCCCTCGGAGGACTTCGATACCCTCAGGCCAGCCGGGAACGTCGGTGCCGAAGGCATATGGTCCGACGGAGTGACACTCTGGGTGGCGGACCATGACCACCATAAGTTATTTGCCTACAACCTTGACACCAAGGAGCGCGTCCCTGACGAGGATTTCAATACGCTGGACGACGCAGGCAACAACTGGGCCATTGCCATCTGGTCCAACGGGACCACGATGTGGGTTTCCGACTGGACCGATGACAAGTTGTACGCCTATGACATGGATAGCAAGCAGCGAGTAGACGATCTTGACTTCAACACTCTGGACGCCGCGGGCAACAATACCCCCGAAGGTATCTGGGCCAACCGGGAAACGATGTGGGTCAGGGACAGTGAAGACGACAAACTGTACGCTTACCAGATGCCGGCGGTATCAGGACCGGCCCCTGCGCCCACGGCCACGCCGTCCACCCCCGCGGCCGGGGAGATTAGTGACTGGGACGCGCTGGCCTCACTCTACTTAAGCACAGGCGGGTTGAAAGAGGAGGGGTGGACCTGGCTGGACGAGGAAAAGAGGTGGGAGCCCGATAAACCTCTGACTGAGTGGGAGGGAGTTACAGTTAATGGCGAGGGACGGGTAACCGAACTGCGGCTCAGAGGGAAGGGACTGGAGGGTGATATTCCGCCGTTATTGGGCAGCCTGACAGAGTTACAGGTGCTGGACCTGTCCAACAACCAGTTGGGGGGAGTCTTGCCTGTCGAGCTGGCTGACCTGAGTAAACTGCGTACCCTGAGTCTTGATGATAACCATTTCAGTCTGTGCCTCTCCAGTGAATTGCAGAGTCGCTCCCGCAGCAGCTTTGTCACTCTGCTTTCCGCGCCCGGAGTCGAGCCGTTGCTGTTCTGCGACATACCGCTCACACGCGAGCAGATTAGCGACCGGCAGACCCTCAAGGTCTTCTACGACACTATGGCGGGAAGGGGATGGCATCGCAGCGAGAATTGGGGCACTAATGCGCCCCTGAAGAATTGGCAGGGTGTCCTGACAGACGATGATGGTCGCGTGACCCACCTGGACCTGGTGCGGAACAACCTGACGGGTAATGTTCCGCCTGAAGTGGTCAACCTTACCGCCCTGACGGAGCTGCAACTTGACTATAACGACCTGAGCGGGCCGATACCGTCCGAGCTGAGCAGCCACGAACTCTCAATGCTGGAGATTCTCAGCCTCAGCTATAACCACCTGGACGGGGAGATACCGGCAGCCCTCGCCGACCTGCCTAGCCTGGAAACGCTATGGCTCCACGGCAACGAGTTCACCGGCTGCACCCCGCTGGCCCTGAAACGACTGGTTGACACCGAACGCGGCGACCTGCCCGATTTCTGCGTTCCCCCTATTCATGAGAGAGACCGGGCGGTGCTGATTTCCCTGTATCACAACACGTATGGTAATGGGGATGTTCAAGAACTGCTAGGCTTTTATTACGAACTGGGCGACAACATCTGGGATCCAGAGAATCCAGGCCGGCACTTAAGAGAGGGGGATGAAGACTATAACTGGGACAAGAATGGGCCTATCAGGGAATGGTGGCTGAACAAAGCAGAAAAGATAGCGTCAAAGCACCCCGAAAGTACTGTGGATGACACCATCGTGGATCTGGTGTCAGAGCATGGTGGCTGGACGAACCGCGAGGGCTGGCTTACCGATAAGCCGCTCAACCAATGGGAAGGGGTCAGCATCAACGACGATGGCCGTGTTACGCATCTGAACCTCAGTGGCAATAACCTGCGAGGTGGGATACCGTGGCAGTTGGGAAACCTTACCGCCCTGGAAACCTTGGACCTCAGCGGCAACTACTTGTCAGGCAGGATACCGTGGCAGTTGGCTAGGCTCAAGAACCTAGCCCAAGTGAACCTCATCAGCAACGAGTTGACGGGAGAAATACCGTGGAGCTTGGGCCTGATAATCCCCAGCGAAGGCGGCAGTCTGGAAGCTCTGTATCTCTACGATAACAACCTGGAAGGGTGCATTCCGCGCAGTCTGTTGACCTTGCTGAAGGATGATCTGCATACGGCGATAGAGGAATTGGACATAGCGAGGAGAACCAATAATTTACCCGACGTAATTTTGCCGGTGGTGTTGGAAAGGGCTTGGGAAGGCTGGACTCTGCCCACCTACGGCCTTTGGCTGCCGCCCTGCGCGCCACCGCCGGACGACCTGCCCCTGAAGTTTGATGAAGTCGCGTATCTCCACGAATCCCACCAGACGGACAAGCTGGCGTTGCTCGCCATTCGCAATCACTTCGTTAGCGCAGGCAGCGACCAGGAAGAATTCGAGGGCTGGAACTCGGCGAATGTTAACCTTTTGACTGCGGAGAAAGATTGCGGTGTCGGGAAGTGGCACGGCGTCGTGACCGAGACCAAGAAAGTATCCAGATTGGATTCCGAACTCGATCTTTACTATGATGACTATGAGTGCCGCGTAGTTGAGCTGGAGCTCGACAGGAGAGAATTGAAGGGCAAAATACCCGATGAAGTAGGCCATCTCACGAAGCTGCGAAAGCTCAATCTCAGCCAGAACTGCCTGACCGGGGCCATACCTGCGGAGTTGGGCCACCTCTCGCTGTTGGTAGATTTGGGGCTGAACCAAGGGGCCGATGAATGTGAATCCATTCCTTCGTTGACCGGTGAATTGCCGCCTGAGTTCGGCAATCTGAAGCAGCTGAAGAAGCTGAACCTCTTCAATAACCCGAGACTGACCGGGGAATTTCCGCCCGAGTTTGGCAATCTCGCAGAGCTGGAACACATCAAACTTGAAAATACCGGTTTTCATGGATGTGTGCCTCCCCCCTTGGTACAAAATTTTGCCGACCCGGTTGTCACGGATATTGTTACTCCAATACTTGCCTTTGGCGCAATGAAGGCCTTCACCCTCGCGACGGGAGGCTCCGGAATAATACTGAGTTCCTTGCAGAAACAGCTCATTAACCGGGTTCTAAAAAAGGTCATTGGTACCGTACTGGATCCGGTCGTCAAACCCGGCGCCGAACACTGGCTGCCGTGGATCGGCTCAGAACTGCATAACGTGAAACTGTACTGCGATAAGACCACGTAGCCACCGCCGCCCCGCCGCGCTACAATGGCGGCATCAACCCCCGGCGGGCCTGCGGGCTGCCCCGCGCCGCCGCAGGAGGCACTATGCCGACCATCCTTGAGGACTACATTGCCAAGCACCCCGGCTCGGCGCAGCGATATGAAGAAAGCGTCACCATCTTTCCCGGCGGCGTGACCCACGATTCGCGCTACGCCACCCCCTTCCCGCTGTTTATGACCCACGGCGAAGGCCCTCGCAAGTGGGACGTGGACGGGAACGAGTACATTGACTACGTATCTGGCCATGGCGCGCTGTTGCTGGGGCACTCGCATCCCGCCATCGCCGAGGCCGTTTCTCACCAGATACAGCGCGGCACCCACCTGGGCGCGTCCACCGATGAGGAACTGCGCTGGGCCAAGGCCATCAAGGCGCTGATGCCTGCCGTCGAGAAGGTGCGCTTCCACAGCTCCGGCACCGAAGCCACGCTGATGGCGATGCGCCTGGCCCGCGCCTACACCGGCAAGAACAAGATTATCAAGCTGCAAGACCACTTCCACGGCTGGCACGACTACGCCATGGCCGGCTCGGACCGCTCCGCGCCGGGCATCCCCGACGCCAGCATGGGGACGATGGTCATTGTTCCCCCCGGCGACCTGGGGGCGGTAGAAGACGTTCTCAACCGTGACGGCGATATTGCCGGGCTTATCCTGGAGCCAACAGGCGCCCACATGGGGCAGATGCCCTTCGATACTCCGGTCTATCTGAAGGGCCTGCGGGAACTCACCGCCCAGCATGAAGTGGTGCTGATTTTCGACGAAGTGGTAACCGGCTTCCGCGCCTCCTCCGGCGGTGTGCAAGTGCTCTACGGAATCTCGCCCGACCTGACGACGATGGCGAAGATTGTGGCCGGCGGCCTGCCCGGCGGCGCTGTGGGCGGCAAGGCCGACATCATTGACATGATTGCCCATCGCGGCAACCCGGAATGGGACAACGTGCGCCGTGTCTACCACCCCGGCACCTTCAACGCCAACCCGCTGTCGGCTGCCGCCGGAGCCACCGCCCTTGAAATGCTCGCCAGCCAGCCCATCAACCAGCAGGCCGACGCCATGGCGGCCCGCCTGAAGGCCGGATTCAACGAGGTCCTGGGGCGGCTGGAGATCCCTGGACATGTCCACGGCATTGCCTCCATGCTCCATGTAGTGTTGGCCGACTGCGACTGGGACCATGAGATAGGAGCCATGTCCCACAGCCAAATAGCCGCCGCGGCCGCTTCCCCGGCCACTACCGCCATGAAGCGCGGCCTCCAGAACCGGGGGGTGGACATCATGGGCCGCGAGACCATCCTGGTTTCCGGCGTGCACAACGAGGGCGACATAGACCAGACCATCGAAGCCTTCGCCGACACCATGGCGGCAGTGCGAGCCGAGGGACTGATTTAGATCCCGCCTGTTTGCACTGCGAAGAATTGGGATCTCCCCGGATGCGAAGGCGTCCGGGGAGATTTTATTTTGCAAACCCCGGCTGGCCGGTAAATTGCCGACAAGAGCCGGGCCACAGGGAATAGCTGTCGAGTTGCTATTGACATCCCAATCCCGGCCTGAATATACT
>VXOI01000063.1 GCA_009840175.1 Chloroflexota bacterium
CGGTCCCCTCATGGACGGAATGGCCGAGGTGGGAAGGCAGTTTAACGCCAACCAGCTCATCGTGGCCGAGGTGCTCCAATCTGCGGAGTCTATGAAATACTCCGTGAACCACCTGGAACCTTACATGGAGCGCGTCGAAAGCTCGCTCAAGGGCCGGGTGGTTCTGGCTACCGTGAAAGGCGACGTTCACGACATTGGCAAGAACCTGGTGGAAATCATCCTGTCAAACAACGGTTACGAAGTCATAAACCTCGGCATCAAGATTCCGCCCCAGGAACTTATCGAAGCATACCGGCAGCACAACCCTGACATCATAGGACTGTCCGGCCTTCTGGTGAAATCGGCGCAGATGATGGTGGAGACTGTACGGGACTTCCGGCAGGACGGCGTGGCCGTTCCGGTGCTGGTGGGCGGCGCGGCTTTGTCCAATCGCTTCACCCGCCTGCGCATCGCCCCGGAATACGACGGGCTGGTGGCCTATGCCCCGGACGCGATGACCGGCCTGGCTCTAGCCAATACCATCCAGGAAGCCGATGAACGGGCGCATCTGGCCTCGCAACTGGAGGCTGAGACCGAGGCGATGCTGGACGACGCCGCCCGGAGACAGGATAGTGATGGAGGCAGCGAGGACGTTCCTCCGGCGCAGGTGCGTCACGATTTCCCCATCCCCAACCCGCCAGATCTGCGCTTGCATGTGCTCAGCGATTACAGCCTGGAGGACATCTTCGGCTATATCAACCCGCAGATGCTTTATGTCAGGCATTTGGGGTACAAGGGACGTTTCTCGGAAGACCTGGAGGCCGGGGAGCAGGCCGCGGTTGACCTTCGAGACTCGGTGCGCCGGGTCGAAGATCTGGTGCTGGCCCGCAGCGACATCGCAGCAAATGCGGTCTTCAAATTCTTCCCTTGCCGCGCCGAGGGACAGTGGTTGTTAGTCTACTCACCCGATGGCTCTCGAGTGCTGGAACGGTTCTATTTCGGGCGCCAGTCCCAGCGCGAAGGTCTGTGCCTATCGGATTACGTGTTGCCTGGTACGGCCACACCCGGGAGTGGGTTGGAGGGGATGGACTACGTAGGTATGTTTGTCACCACCATCGGGCCCGGGGTAAGAGACCTGGCCGCCCGTTGGATTGCCGAGGGCAAGTTCCTCGACTCTCACATTTTGCAGGCGTTGGCCCTGGAAAGCGCCGAGGGCTTTGCGGAATTGCTACACCAGCAGTTGAGGCAGATGTGGGGCATCGGAGACCCAGCCGGAATCACGCCCTACGAGCTGTTCCGTACTCAGTACAGGGGGCGGCGATATTCCTTCGGCTACCCGGCCTGCCCTCGCCTGGAGGACCAGGAGCAGCTGTTCCGCCTGCTGGAAGTGTCGAACCACCTGGATGTAGAACTGACCGAAGGCTACATGATGGACCCGGAGTCCACGGTGTCTGCACTGGTTTTCCACCATCCCGACGCCAAGTATTTCAACCTCAGCGAACAGGACATCAGCCGGCTGGAGTCAGAGATTGGCGGGTAAGTTCTGCGTTCCCGTTTTGCCTGAGAACCATATACCCCCGAGTGGAAATCTGATTTCTGCCCCAACCCCGGAGGCAATGTGGAGCACATCAGCAAAATTGCGGACAACCTGGGCCTGAAGGCCGAACACGTGTTGCCCTACGGACATTACAAGGCCAAAATTTCCCTGGACTCCATAGCCGATGGCAAGACTGATAAGGGGAAGCTGGTTGTTGTCACTGGCATCACCCCTACGCCAGCCGGCGAAGGCAAGACTACCACCGCCATTGGGCTGACGCAGGGTATGGGACGCCTGGGGCACAATGTGACCGTGAACCTTCGCGAGCCTACGCTGGGGCCGATTTTCGGCATCAAGGGCGGCGGCACCGGCGGCGGGAATGCCCGCATCGTGCCGGAGGACGAGATAAACATACACTTCACCGGGGATGCCCACGCCGTGGCTTCGGCCCATAACCTGCTGGCCGCACTGGTGGACAACGTGGTGTTCCGAAATGCCATCCCTGATTTCGACGCTTCCGGAATCCATTGGACGCGAGTCACCGATGCCTCCGACCGGGGACTGCGACAGGTTATCGCGGGCGTTGGCGGGAGCGGCTACGGCCCGCTGCGCGAGGCCAGGTTCGACATCGTTTCCGCCTCGGAAATCATGGCTATCCTGGCCCTTGCCGACGGGCCGGACGATCTCCGGGAACGCATCTCTCGTATCGTTGTCGGGGCAACCCGCAGCGGCGAACCGGTGACCGTGGCGCAGCTCGGTGTGGAGGGAGCACTGATGACCCTATTGCACCAGACGGTTATGCCGAACCTGGTGCAGACGTTGGAAGGGCAACCCTGCCTGGTTCACGCCGGGCCTTTCGGGAATATCGCCCATGGTTGCAGTTCCATCCTGGCAGACAAGCTGGCCCTCGGCTATGCAGATTATGTCATTACAGAGGCCGGGTTCGCGTCCGACCTGGGGTTCGAGAAGTTTATGCACATCAAGACCCGGCAGAGCGGGCTTCTGCCCAAGGCGGCCGTGCTGGTAGCTTCAGCCCGTGCCCTAAAGTGGCACGGCAGAGCGCCGCGCCGCGACTTGGACAAACCCGACGTTGACCGGGTAATCAGAGGCGGCCCCAATCTAGCCCACCATGTCGGCATAGTGACCAGTTTCGGACTGCCCTGCGTTGTCGCCATCAACCGCTTCGGCACCGATAGCCCCGAGGAGTTGGCGGCGGTCAAACGCATTGCATTGGAGGCCGGCGCCACCGCAGCCGTGGAGTGCGACGGCTACGCGCAAGGCGGCGCAGGCGCCGAGGAACTGGCGCAGGCCGTGGTGGATGCAACCGAGGCGGACAGCAGCATCACCTACGCCTACCCCCTGGAAGCCACGGCGCAGGAAAAAGCCTTGGCGTTGGCGCAGAAGATTTACGGTGCTACCGAGGTCACATGGTCAACGCAGGCAACGAGTCAACTGAGGTATTTCGAGTCTCAGGGCTGGGGCAACCTGCCAATCTGCATGGCCAAGACGCACCTGTCCATTTCCCACGACCCAAGTCGCAGGAACCGTCCTCAGGGGTACACCTTCCCGGTCAACGACCTGCGGGCTTCCGTGGGCGCTGGCTTCCTGTATGCCCTTGCTGGGCGCATCGAGACGCTGCCCGGCCTTCCCACCCGGCCTCGTGCGCTGGAGATGGACGTCGCTCCCGATGGGGAAGTCATCGGGATCCTCAATTAACTGGACCGGAGTGCCGTGATGCGAGTCGTGATGATTCATGCCCTGGCTGAGTCCATCCCGCCGGTACGCCTGGCTTTCCAGGACGAATTTCCGGAAGCCGAAGTAATTAACCTGCTGGACGAGGGATTGCTGATAGATTTCCCTGGCAGCATCACGCCCAATCTGCGGCGGCGGATGAGCGACCTTATCTGCTATTGCCAGGACCATGATGCCGATGCCATTGGCTTGGCTTGTTCAGTTTATGCCCCGGTCGTGGACTCGGCGAGCGGCCTAGTCGACGTGCCGCTTGTCTCGTCTTACGGCCCGGTGATGCAGGAGGCGGTGGAGGCTGGCCCGCGAGTGGGTGTAATCGCCACCAATGCCGCCACCATGTCGGACTCCGAGTATTACCTGAATATCGCCGCACTGGAAGCTGGCAAGGAAGTCTCGGTTGTCCAGCGACTCGCGACTGACCTGATACAGGTATTACGTGAAGGTGGTCAACCTGCCTTCGAGAAACGCCTCGGAGAAGAAGTGCTGGCGTTGGGGCCCGATGTTGACGTCGTGTTGCTGAGCCAGTTTTCCTTCGCCACTGCTCTTGAACACCTACAGAAGGTATCGCCGGTTCCCGTGCTGTCAGCGCCGCACAGCAGCGCTCGCATGCTGAAGAAGATGCTGGAGGCCTAGACATGGCAAACTCGCCGGAACTGGAGAGGGTTATAGCCCTGGTAAAGGGAAGAGAGGCTGACGAATCTCAGGGCGCAACCGAGGGCAGACGCCGCTCCTTCGAGCAGATGGTTGATGGGTTCACCATTGACGTTTCAGCCCGTTACAGTCGCTTGAATGCGGGAGGCGTTACGTCGGAGTGGGTGACAGCCGAGAGCGCATCGGACAGCAGGGTTGTTCTCTACCTGCACGGCGGCGGTTATATTATTGGCTCGCCGCGCACCCATAGACCCTTGATGGCAGAGCTCTCTCAAGCATCGAAGGGCCGAGTTCTGGGTTTGGACTACCGGTTGGCCCCGGAACATCCCTTCCCTGCCCCGGTCGAGGATTCCGTGGCGGCCTACCGCTGGCTGTTGAATGAAGGCTATGATCCCGACAGGATTGCGGTGGCTGGCGATTCGGCTGGCGGCGGCCTCACCGTAGCGATGATGGTGCAGGCGCGCTACCTTGGCCTTCCCATGCCCGGCGCTGCGGTCTGCATTTCCCCCTGGGTTGACATGGAAGGACTGGGCGAATCCATGGAGACCAGGGCTGCGGCTGATCCAATGGTCGGAAAGGAAAACCTGATGGTCTCAGCCAAGACGTACCTGGGTGGCAGCAACCCCAGGGCCCCATTGGCGGCTCCGCTCTACGCCGACCTGCGGGGATTGCCGCCAATGCTGATACAGGTGGGGGATGCCGAAGTCCTGCTGGACGACTCAACGCGACTTGCCGGAATTGCCCGGGAAGCGGGGGTTGAAGTGGAGATGGACGTTTGGGACGACATGATCCACGTCTGGCACCTGTTCGCGCCGATTCTGCCTGAAGGAAAGCAGGCCATTTCCCAAGCAGGCGAATTCATCAAGAAACATACCGGAGGCTGAAAATGATCTACGATTTCAGGATGTACACCCTTAAGCCCGGAGCGACTCCCGACTACCGCGCCGGAGTGAAAGAAGTGGGGCTTCCCATTCGCCAGAACCATGACGTGGCGTTGTCCGGGTGGTATTGGAGCGACATTGGGGCGTTGAACCAGGTGGTGCATATCTGGGGTTACAAGGACCTGGAGCACCTGAACTCCCAAAAGGCGGCGGTCTACGCAGATCCTGACTGGAGCGGGAAGTATATTCCCCGGGCTCAACCGCTGGTCGAGTCGCAGAAGACGTGGCTGATGATGTCGCCTGAATTCGCCCCCGTCTATCCTGTGCGGGGACCCATTGCCGAGGAGGGAACGCCGGAATTCAAGCGAAAGAACGACATGGTCTTCGACTTCCGGCAGTACACCCTGAATCCCGGTGGGCTGCCCACCTACATGGCGGCGGTAGAGGAATTGGCGCTGCCCATCCGTAAGCGCCACGGCGTCAAGCTAGCGGGCTGGTTCTATAGCGACCTGGGCGACTTGAACCAGGTGGTGCATATCTGGGCATTCGATAACGTGAAGCACATGGAGGAAGCCAAGGGAGCAGTGGCGGCAGACCCGGAATGGGGCGGAGCTTACCTCCCGCGAGTCAGGGGTGTTATCCAGGCCCAGAACACCTACCTGATGAAGACCACGGAATTTGGGCCAACGCCGTAGGCAGGAGTCTGCGGCATTCGGGGCCTGAAGTCAGGCTGCCAAGGGGTTAAGAATAAGGAGGGGCGGATGGCAATCATGCTATCCGCCTCCTTTCTGTCTAGTCTTGATGGGTTTGAAGAGCCCGATATAGTTCCCCTCAGGGTCAATGAATCCGGCGATAGCAAACTTACTGTCTTTGACTTCCATCTCCATTGGGGAGAGAACCTGGGTGGCACACAGGCTGACCGCCTTGTCAAAGTATGATTGCAGGTCGTCCACCATCACGTAAAAGGTGATCATTGGCTTGGGAGGGTCTTCGCCGGAGTCCGAGATTCCCCTGCATTGTCGCGGCCGATCGGCTCCACTGGTGTGTGGCGGAGTTCCTAGTTGTGGCAGCCACGGGCCTGGATGTCCCAGACCGCCTCCACTTTGCCGTCGCGCAGGCCGACGAAACGGTCCCAGCGGCTGACCATAGCGTCCTGCTGGGATGGAATCAACAGTAGCCGATCTCCTACATTCAGCGTTGCACCGTCGCTCAGCTTGAAAACGGCGTGGTCGCCGTCCATTGCCTCAACGGTTACACCAGGACGACCGTCAACCTCGGGCATTCCGCGCAGGGTGCTCACGGCACGAGTGCCAGCGTCGCCGATGGCTATGCCAGGGCGTGGCGTGCTGATTACGGTGGTCAGCACCTTTGCGGCGTAGCTGAACTCAGTCATGTAGTCGTAGTGAGTCTCCATGAGCAGGTAGCTGCCGCCCTGTATTTCCGTCACTCCGGGGATTTCGCCAGCAACGTCATAGCTCCAGGTCTCGCCGGTGGAGACGATTTCCACGGGCAATCCGGAGTCAACGATAGCGTCCTTCAAGTCTATGACTCCCTTGATTACCCGGTTGCCCTCTGTAACCCTATCCTCGCGGTCGGGCATGGCTGATATGACCTGGTGGCTCATTATGCCCCGGAAGCTGACGCCCGGCAGCGAGGCAATCTCGTGGGCCAAGGCCACGCCCTGGGTGATTTCCTGTACTCCACAGCGCTTGAGCCCGGTCTCCACCTCGATGACTACTCCCAGGTCCACACCCTGAGCCGCCGCTTCCCGCGACAGTGCGCGGGCATTGTCGGGGCTGTCGCAGGCCACCATCACCTCGGCCTGCCCAGCCAACGAGCAGAGGCGGCTGATCTTCAGGTCTCCGACTACCTCGCTGGTGATGAACACGCTGGGTACGCCCCCGTGCACCATTACCTCGGCCTCGGCAACCTTGGCGGCGCAGACCCCGCCGATGGTGCCGCCTCGGCGGATCTGACGCAGCGCGATGGCGGGCGTCTTGTGGTTCTTGCTGTGCCCGCGCAGCTTGCTGGGGCGGTCGCGGTAGTAATCGGCTATGACGTCCATGTTCCTGTCCAAGGCATCGAGGTCGATTACGAGGCAGGGCGTATCCAGGTCTTGCATCGGAGTGCCGGGCAACGGTGTCTGGCTGTCAATCATCTTGTCGCTCCTATATCTGCCTACACTCAAGGCGTGCCAGAGTCCGGGTGAAATCGCTTGCTCACCCGATGTTATGCGAACCTGCCTCGCGCGGATAGGGGCCAGTAGCCTTCCAGTTTGCCGCCTCTGACGGCGCGGATGTAGTCGTACTGGTTGACGCAGGAGGCCAGTTCCCAGGGCGCGAGCGTGGCCTTTCGACCTGGAACCAGGGCTTCACCCGCTCCGGTTTCAAGTTCCACGACGCCGTGTTCGGCGCTGAAACGGGCGGCGGTGGCTCCAGGATGTCCCTGGATGACCGGGCGACCGTGATCGGGGCCTGTCGCCTTGTGCCCGGCGTCCAGAACGGCCATATCGTCCACGGGGCGGCTGATGACGGTGCTCAGGACCATCGCGGCCAAAGATAACTCCGGCAGGTAAGTCTGAAGCCTCACGTCCATTAGCGGGTATCGCCCGGCTCGAACTTCCGTGATGCCCGGCAACTCCCCGGCGGCCGCATGACAGTGGGCCCCACCAACGCTGACTTCCGGTACGGTCAGCCCGGCACTTTCCATCAAATCCTTCGCACCCAGGGCCACTTGCAGATTTTTCCGGGTCTGCCGGGCATGGTCTTGTGGGTCGTCTCCGGTTGGGCCGGGCACGGTTGCCATGATGCCCCGAAAATTGAGTCCTTCGGCGTCGTTCAAAGCGCGAGCCAGGGCCACGGCCTCGGCGTCGGGAGCTACTCCGCATCGCCCCATGCCCGCCTCGATCTCCACCAGCACGCCCAACTCAACGCCAACGGCCGTGGCGGCTTCGGACAATTGCGCCACATTGGCGGCGTTGTCTACCGCTACTCCAATGTTGGCCTGCGACGCCAGTCCGCACAGGCGGCGGATTTTCGAGGCTGTCACCACCTGATTGGACAGCAAGACATCGTCGAATCCGGCAGCGACGAACACCTCGGCTTCTCCAACGGTGGTGACTGCGACTCCCCGGCTGCCGGGAGCGGCCAACTGGCGGCGGGCCACCTGCGGGCAGAGGTGGCTGGTCAGCACGGGCCGGACAGTGGTGGATGTTCCAGCGAAATACCCCTGATAGGTCTGGATGTTACGCTCCATAAGGTCCAGGTCAACCACCAACGCCGGGGTGTCCAGTTCTTCAACGGGGGTGCCGACGGATTGAAATATAGGGCGCTCCATTGTGAGTTAACTCCAGCCATTGAATTGCCAGCAGAATACCACAAACGAAAGGTTGAGAGTCTCAGGTTGCAATCGAGGGCTGGCGATGCCAAAATTCCGCCCATGAACGGATTATTGGAAGGGATCAGGGCACTGGACCTGACCCATTATTTTGCAGGCCCCTATTGCACCCGATTGCTGGCTGGACTTGGCGCAGAGGTAGTCAAGGTGGAGCGCCCGCCCTTGGGCGACCCATTGCGCGGTTATGGACCATTCGCTTCGCGGCCAGTCCAAGCGAGGTCGGCCGAGTCAGACGTCCCAATGGAGGACGGGGCGTGGCACCTGTATCTGAACGCAAGCAAGCGCAGCATCGGACTGGACATCAAGACCGACGAAGGCCGCGAAACGCTGTTGCAATTGGCGGCCCAGGCCGACGTGCTGGTGGAGAACTTTGCACCTGGCACGCTCGGGAGGCTGGGCCTGGGCTACGAGGAACTGCGGCGGGCCAACCCGGCTCTCGTTGTTACTTCCATCAGCAACTTCGGGCAGACCGGGCCTTACCGCGACTGGAAGGCCGCCGAGGTTAATCTGTACGCCATGGGCGGCCTGATGAACATCACGGGCGAACCCGACCGCGAGCCGCTGAAGGAAGGCGTGCCGCTGGCCCAACTCGGCGCGGGACAGAACGCCTTTGTCGCCACCATGGCCGCGTTGATGTACGCCGAGGAAACGGGCGAAGGGCAGCAAATAGATATTTCCATCGCGGAATACGCCACTAACATCCTGGAAAACGCCTTGATGCAGTACAGCTACTCCGGCCAGGAGTACACCCGCGTCGGCAACCGGGGTTACGGCCGGGCCGCCTGGGGCATCTACCCTTGCCGGGACGGATTCGTCGGGATCATTGCTGGGCCGGACCATCGTTGGCCGGAAGTGGCACGCATCATGGAGCGCGATGAGCTGGCCGACCCGAGATTCTCCTCCCGGCGCGGCAGGCAGGACAATGCCGACGAAGTGGATGCCCTGATGCTGCCGTGGCTGATTGAGCACGACAAGGTAGACATATTCAAGGCCGGGCAGGAGAGCGGCCTGGGGTTCAGTTTTGTCGCTACCATGGAAGACATCCTGGAAATGGAGCAACTCCTGTACCGGGACTACTTCGTGGAGCTGGAACACCCAACGGCGGGAGGGCTGCGATATCCGGGCGCTCCTATTTCCTGCGAGCCTGACGCAAATGCCTGGGTTTTTGGCAGGGCTCCGCTGTACGCAGAGCATACAAGGCAAGTCCTGTCGGACTGGCTGGGATTTGATGCAGCCCGGTTGTCCGAACTGGCGGCTGCCGGCGCCTTTGGGGGCGGTCAATGCTGAACCCAACCACGAAGCAGCCGCTGAAGAACTATCGCATCCTGGACCTGTCGCGCATCTGGGCCGGGCCGTACTGCACCAAGCTGATGGCCGACCTGGGGGCCGAGGTGATAAAGATGGAGTCGTTGAGCGTCTACGACTCTCATCGCGGCCCAGTCAACCCGGCGCGCGGAATCGCGGCCTACCCAGACGGCGAGCCGGGTGAGGAACCCTGGAACCGCAATGGCTGGTTCAACTGCCTCCACATGTCCAAGTACGGGATCACCCTGGAACTGACAAGTGATGAAGGACGCCGGGTCTTCGAGCATTTGGTGTCCATCAGCGACGCGCTCATCGAGAACTTCCGGCAGGGCAGCCTAGAGCGGCTGGGTTATGACTATGCCGCATTGAGGAAGCACCGCCCTGACCTGATTTATGTTTCCATGCCTGCCTTCGGCAACACAGGCCCCTGGAAGGGCTACCTGGGCTATGGCATCGGACAGGAACAGCTTTCCGGCATGGCCCATCTCACCGGATACCCAGAGGACGGGCCGATGAAGTCGGGCATCAACCACGGCGATCCGATCACCGGCTCCCACGCCGCAGGGGTGCTGCTAGCCGCCCTACGCCGCCGCCGCCGCACCGGCAAGGGGATGTACATTGACGTTTCGCAGCAGGAATCGTCGGTGGCCCTGATGGGCGGCGAGCTGCTGGCTTACCAGATGACCGGAGAGGAACCGGAACGCAACGGCAACCGTTCCCGTTGGTACGCCCCCTGCAATACCTACCCCTGCAAGGACGAAGACCGTTGGATTACCATCGCCGCTACGAACGACGACCAGTGGGCTTCTCTGGCCTCAGCTATGGGCAAGCCGGAACTTGCGGAGGATTTCCGGTTCGCGACGGCCGAGCTGCGGCTGGCCCACCAGGATGAACTGGACGCCACTATTTCCGACTGGACCAGTGGACGGGACGTATTCCTCCTCGCCGAGCAGCTTCAGCAGGCGGGTGTCCCCGCTGGACCGGTGCTTCGCGGCCCAGACCTTCTTGCTGACCGACACTACTCAGAGCGTGGCACTTTTGTTTCTGTTGACCATCCCCAGGTAGGTCCACGCCAGTATCCCGGTTTGCCATGGAAGATGTCGGCCACCCCTGGCGAAGTGCGCTCTCCCGCGCCCACATTGGGCCAGCACAACCACGAGATTTGCGGAGGCCTGCTGGGACTCTGCGCCGATGAAATAGACGAACTGGAAGCCAGTGGAGTCATTGGCACCAGGCCCACCGGCTCGCGGATTATCTGATTGGAGGAACCGAATTGAGCGAGAAGGAAGTCATCTACGAGATAAGGGAAGGGATTGCGTATATCACGCTGAACCGGCCGGAGAAGCTGAACGCCATCAACCCGGAAATGCGTGAGTTGCTGTGGGAGGCATTCCAGGATGTCAAGAACAACGCGGAGGTGCGCTGCGCCATTGTAACGGGACAAGGCCGCGCCTTCTCCACCGGCCATGACCTGGTGGCGATGGCCAATGCCCGCGCCAACGAAGGCCCGTCCACCGGCGATTTGTACGTGGAGCAGTCGAAAATCTGGAAGCCCATAATCTCGGCCATCAACGGGGTTTGCCTGGCACAGGGGTGCGGAATTGCCCTGGGCAGCGACATTCGCATCGCGTCCAGCGAGGCCCGGTTCGGCTGGCCCCAGGCCAAGCGCGGTATCTCGTCCGTCAGCGGCCCGGCGCTGCTGTCGCAGGTTGTGCCGCGCAACATTGCGTTCGAGTTCCTCTTCACCGGCGAGTTCGTAGACGCGCAGAAGGCACTGGAGTTGATGCTGGTCAACTATGTGGTCGCTCCCGAAGAGGTCATGCCCCGGGCCGAAGCGATGGCGCGTCAGATAACAGCCAATGCGCCTCTCTCCCTGGCGGCTATCAAAGAAGCCTCCATCAAGGGAAGCGAAATGAGCCTCGAAGAGCGGGTCGCCTTCGCCCAGAAGAAACGCGACGAAGTGCTGGAAACGGAAGACGCCCAGGAAGGGGTGCGAGCATTTGCGGAAAAGCGCGCGCCGGTATGGAAGGGGAGATAGGCAGAATTGACAGCAAGTCTTGTTGTCCGTAACGGAAAGCGTGCTAGAATACGTAAGCTCGATTCGCTTTTCACCAACCCATGTTGACTGCACGGGAGAGGGAATTGTATGGCCACTTTGACTGCGCCTGAAACCGTTTCCATGAGTCCCTCCGGGCTGGAGAAGGTATCCCAGGTATTTGAAAGACAGATCGGCGAGGGTTTGCACCCAGGAGCCGGTTTGGCGGTATACCGCTACGGGCAGCTTGTCCTGGACATTTACGGCGGCGTTGCCGACAACAATACGGGACGCCGGGTTGATGCCGGGACCATGTTCGTGCTGTTCTCGTCTACGAAACCCCTGGCGGCGTCCTGCTTGTATATGCTGAAGGAGCGCGGCCGGCTGGAGTGGGACGACCCGATTGTGAAATTCTGGCCGGAGTTCGGGCAGCACGGAAAGGACAAGGTGACCATCCGCCACCTGTTGAGCCATCAGGGAGGCTTCCCCGACACGCCCACCGACCTTCCCTGGACCGACTGGCACGACTGGGGCAAGGTCTGTGCGGCCATGGAGAACGCCATCCCCAAGTTCACGCCCGGCTCGACCCTGTCCTACCACCCGATTAACTATGGCTGGGTCATCGCCGAGCTGGTGCGCCGCATTGACGGCCGCACCTTCGACCGCTTCCTGGCCGAAGACCTGACGTCGCCGCTCCAGATGAACGATGCTTATGTCGGACTGCCGGAGAACCTGGAGGAGCGGGTTTCCCGCATCCACCTGATGGAATCTGACGCGGACACCAACGGCTACGCGGTAACCTTCGACCGGCCGGCGGTCCACAGGGTCATCTGCCCTGGGGCCAACGGCATTGCCACTGCCGGAGACCTGGCTCGCTTCTACGCCATGATGGAACGGCAGGGGTCTCTCGACGGCTCGCGGGTGCTGCGTTCGGAGACAGTGATAGAGGGCATTACCATCCAGGCGGAGGGGATTGACCAGTCGTTGGGGCTGTTCGCTCAACGCGCTCTCGGCTTGGCATTGAACGATGAGCGCATGGGGCGGCCCGGCGGCCATCCGCTGAATACCTTCGGGCATGGGGGAGCGGGAACATCCATCGGCTGGGCAGACTTGGACACGGGCTTGGCCGTGGGTTACATCACCAACGGCTTCCGCGGTACGGAGAAGAACAACGCGCGTCTGGCTGAGGTTTCTCAGGCTGTCAGGGACGCTTGCGCGTAGAGTGCGAGGATACTGGAGCGCAGCGGGGGCGGGTTTCAAACCCGCCCCTACGTTTTTGCATGGGAGAGGCCCTCGCCCCTGCCTTCGCAGGGGTAGGCTCTAACCCTCTCCTAGAGGGAAAAGGGACGTGCGTATGTTCGGACGGCTAGGTGAGGCGCAGCAGGGCCTCGGCGTTGCCTGACATGTGCTTGCGGAGGGCTTCGTCGCCGAGGTCTTGCCAGAAGGGCCAGTTGATGACCATCTCGGCGGTGTCGGGGAAGTGGGCCTCGCCGTGTGGGTAGTCGGACTGGTGCATCAGGGCCTCGGTGCCCAGCAGGTCAATGCAAGCCTTGGTCATGGCAGCGCCCTCGAAAGGCTCCGCGCCGCAGCGGAAGCGGCCCATCTGGGCGTATTCGATGGGTTTGTAATCGGTCTTGGGAGTGGTGCCGGAGACGTAGTTGCACATCTCTTCGAGGCGGATTAGCCAGTGAGGGAGCCATCCGTGGCCCACCTCGGCGGCCCCGGCATTCAGGTTGGGGAAGCGGTCGAAGATCCTGCCTACGATGAGGTAGGACAGCAGCCGGGCAGCACCCCACGGGTGGGCGGCGGTGCGGGCCACGGCGATGTTGCCCCACATATCGCGGTAGCCGGGGAAGTAGGGCGGCTCGAAGGTGAAGCTGTGGTGCAGGATGGGCAGATGTTCCTCGTTCAGCACCTCGAAAAGCGGGTCAACCGCCGGGTGGTCTATGGGCATTCCCTCGGGGAGGATGATGGCGACGGCGACGGCCCACTTCTCTTTAGCCGCAGACTTGACCTCCGCTACGGCCCATTCGATGTCGGCGGCGGGGGCCAGGACGATGCTGCGGAGGCGCTCCGGGTCGGCGCTGCAATACTCGCGCATATAGCGGTGATAGGCGGAGTAGAGGCCCTCGGCCAACGTGACATCTTCGATTCCCGTCAGGCCATTGGCCCAGGTGCCGGGGATGATTACGTCAATGTCGCGGCCTTCGAGGTCCATATCGGCGAGGCGGCCCTCGGCGTTCTCGTCGCTGACACCCTTCTGGGGGTCCACGCGATGGTGGCCTGAGGACCGGGTCACGCGGCCTTCCAGCGCGCCGCGTCCGCCAGCAACGGCGGCCTGATCGTCACTGCTCGGCGCCTCGCCCGGGAAGCGGTCGAAGGGTATGGAGGCGATGCTGAGGGCATTGTAGCTGCCGACGGTGCGGATGTAGGGCTTCAGCTCGTCGAGGCGAGAGCGGAAGCTGGGGTCTACGTACTTGACCAGGGTGTCGAGGCTGGGGTTGACGTGAGTGTCTATGTCTATGACACGGTAGCCGTTCTTCATTGGGTCTCCTTCCCGGATAGGGTTTCGGGGATAGGGTTTCAGGGTTTGAGGTATCGGGAGAGCCATTCGAGGCAGCGGCCCCAGGCCATCTGGGCGGCCTCGGGGCGGTAGCTTTCGCGGGTGTCGGACATGAAGGCGTGGCCCGCTCGCGGGTAGCTGACGAACTCGAAGGTCTTGCCGGTCTGTTCGAGTACCTGACGCAGGCGGGCGACGTCGGCGGGCGAGGGGTTGGCGTCGTCGTCGCCGAAGAGAGCCAGCATGGGGCAGCCGAGGGCCTCGGCCAATGCTCCTGGCGGGGTTGGGTTGACCTCCGTGGGCTGGAAGAGGCCGTTGGAGTAGAAATTGACGAAGACGTCGAGCTTGGCTCCGCTGCTTGCGAAGACGAGGCCGAGGCGTCCGCCGGAGCAGAAGCCGACTACGCCGATGCGGTCGTTGACGTGGGGGCTGGCCCGCAGGAAGTCGAGGCCACCGTTCAGGTCGCCGATGGTCTGGGCGTTGGGGCGGGCATTCAGGGCGTCGCGGGCAGAGGCCATGTCCTCCTCTTCCACCACCGCCAGGAATCCGTCGCGGCTGTAAAGCGCGGGAACGATGGCAGCGTAGCCCAGAGCAGCGTAGCGACGGGCCATGTCCTTCATGTGCTCTTCATAGCCGTGGATGCCGTGGACGAGGAGCAGGCCGGGATGCGGCCCGCCTTCGCTTGGCCGGGCCACGTAGGCAGGCACGGCATCGCCGTTGTAGCCGCTTACGGTGGTATCGTAGGCGGTTATGTCAGCCGGATGATAGACCGCGCCGGGCGGCAAAACTCGGGAAACCAACGCTATTCCCTTGCTTCCAACGCTTGGACTGCCCGCATTCTAAGCAGGGTATGGTGGGGTTGCAACCGGGCGTTTGTCTGAACTGTGATGGGCTCTATCAGCGCAAGGAGATCAGGGCGGGAATTTTGGGATACCGAGTTTCCCGTTCTTTCCCAGAATTTCCCATTTCGTCCCACTTTCCAGGTTTTTCAGATACGGGCGCGGCAGCTCGGCAGGAAATTTTTTATTCCCGTCTCAAAGTGTCCCATTCCGTCCCATTCAGCTTTGGAGGCAACTGCGGGTGGGACACGGGACGGGAAGGATGTTCGCAGGCTGAGAATTTCGTTTTTCCTGCCATTGTCTGCCATTCTCCGACATTCCTGCCTGTCGGCCCAAGTTTCGGAAGATAGCAGAAACTCCGGGTTGGGTCTCACAAGGCATCC
>VXOI01000149.1 GCA_009840175.1 Chloroflexota bacterium
CTCCCGACGCTCATGGCTCTCTCCTCGTTGGGGTCGGTGTCATGCTGGACCCGGCCCACGTGTACGCAGGACGGCGGCCCGCTCTCCACGCGGACCCGCCGCCTCCGTGAGTACTTTTCCCGCCGTTCCCAAGTGGCCTTGGTGACGAACGACGGGAAAGATCGTATTGCCGATAAACTTTATCACAACCCTTCCCACTTCTCCACCGTTTCCCCGTGCCGGCTATGCCCCTTTTTCCCCGAATCCGCCGCCCGCCGCAAGGCGGCTCCCCGGCCGGTTCGGCTATTTTCACCGGCCTGCCGGCGCCAGGCCGGCGCTGGTATAATGCCCCCAACGGGCAGGCCCATCGCCAACCGTGCCCCCAAGCCAACCGTGACCCCAACGCTAAGCCCGCCGAGGTTCGGCATGACCACCGCCAACACCAACACCAGCAGCAAGGCCCCGAAAGACCAGCAACGGTTCCGGCTGCCCGACATACCCGACCGCGAGCCTGATGAAGTGACTCAATACGACCAACTCTTCAAGGATGGCCGCTCTCGCGACCTGGCCTTCCACCTGGGAAATCCGGAGAGCACGCTGGTGGAGGCCGACCGCTGGATCGCCCCGGACGCCGATTTCGACAAGCGCCGTGCGCGGTACCCCGACCTGCTGGTGGCCTTCGGCGTGGACCCGGAGTTGTACCGGGCCAGCAACGGCTACATAGTAGAGGAGCAGGGGAAGGCGCCGGACTTCGTGCTGGAGGTGGCGTCGGAGAGCACGGGGGAGAATGACGTGGGAGACAAGCGGGAGTATTACCAGGCGCTGGGCATCCCGGAGTACTGGCGGTTCGACGAGACGGGGGAGCATCACGGGACGAAGCTGGCCGGGGACATCCTGGTGGAGGGCCGTTACCAATCCATAGAGATCGAGGAACTGGCCGGCGGGGTGTTGCAGGGGTACAGCCGGATGCTGGGACTGAACCTGCGGTGGGAAGCCGGGCGGCTGGTGTTCCACGACCCCGCCACGGGGGATCCCATCGCCACGCTGGAAAGCGAGCGTTCCCGCGCCGACGCCGCCGAGGTCCGCGCTGACAGAGAGCGAGGAGGGCGTGTGCGGGCTGAGGCGCGCGCCGACACCGCCGAGGCGCGCAACCGGGAGTTGGAAGAGGAACTGCGCCGGCTGCGAGAAGGCTGAGGAGGGTTCGCCATGACCATTTCCAATGGAGGGGAGTTGCGGGAGACCTACCGGCCCCCGGCGCCCCGGGCGGCGCAGAAGGTGCTGGACCGTTTGGACGAACACTGCCGGAACTTCATTGCCCTGTCGCCTTTCTGCGTACTGAGCACCAGCAACGCCGACGGCCAGCCCGACGCCTCGCCCCGGGGCGACCCGCCGGGATTCGTGCGGGTGGTGGACGAGCGGACCCTGCTGCTGCCCGACCGGCCCGGCAACAACCAGGTGGACTCCCTGCAGAACGTGGTGGAGAATCCCGGGGTGGGATTGCTGTTCTTCGTGCCGGGTATGAACGAGACGCTGCGGGTGAAGGGTAGGGCGGAGATCGTTACCAACGAGGGGCTGCTGGAACCCATGGCCGTGGGCGGGAGGGCTCCGCTGTCGGGGTTGAAGGTGACGGTGGAGGAGGCCTTCCTGCACTGTGGGAGGGCGCTGCTGCGGGGCCGTATCTGGGACCCGTCGGCGCGGATAGAGCGGTCGTCCTATCCCAGCTACGGTCAGGTGCTGGCGGACCAGATTGCCGGGGCCGACGCCGGGCGGATTGACGCCGAGGAGGAAGAGGCCAACCGGGAGCGGCTCTACTGAACGGACGTGATCTATCGGCTGAGGCACACCGAACCGGCTGCCTCAGCCTGCCCGATAAAGGCAGACCGGCAGGACAGCCTCGATAATCAACCCAACGGCTTTTGGCAAGAGTGAGAGCCGGAGAGGAACGACATCCTGAAGTACCGTGGACTTGAGACCGGTAGGGGAATGTTCATGCTGAAGACCGTGGGGTTTGCATCGGTGTTCGCGCTCATGTTGTCGCTGGGCGGGCTGGCCTGCACCCAGGAAATGCCGGAGGGCGGCGCGGCTCCCGCCGCTGCTCGGCCAACCGCCGTCGCTCCTGCGGCCAACCCGCCGGCGGCCATTGCCCAGGTCCCGGCAACGGACTCCGCGGCAGCCCTGCCAGCGGCGCCTGCCGCCGTGGCGAAGGCGGTGGATCTCACCGCCAACGGAGAGGCCGAAGGGGAATCGAGGCCGAACGGCGGAAGAGAGGCGCTGGTGGTATTGGGTACCGATTCAGCGGCGTCGCCCTCCTGGGTAGGCCCAGGAAGCAGCGGCGGCTTTCACCGGTCCCCGTTGCCCCAAGCCACGGCCCGGGAGGGCAGCCTTACCGTTTCCGCGATAGGGAAGGTGACCGTGGCTCCGGACGAGGCCTACGTGGTGGTGATTCCCGAAAGGGACTATGGAATCTCCGGCCCCCAGCAACTGACGGCGGAAGACCGCCAGGACATCCTGTCCAACCTGAGGGCCGTCGGCATCGATGAGGAAGCCGTGGAGTTCGATCCGGTGTTCCGGTACGAGCCGCCCATGATCTCGGTGGAGGTGGGCGTTGACGAGTACGCCGACGCCGGGGAGGACATAGTGGATGCAATAGAGAAGGTGGTGAGGCGGTCCGAATCCTTCGGCGTGCGGTTCGCGCTGTCCGAGGAGAGCTGCGACCTGGCCCTGTCCCTGGCCCGCCGGGAAGCGGTGCCAGCCGCCGGAGAGGCGGCCGGGGACTTGGCTGACGCCCTGGAACTGACCCTGGGGGAAGTGGTGGGAGCGTTGGAATACCCGTTGCAGAACGTTCCCTACGGGTTGCCCGGCGCGGACCAGGCGGTCTGCAACGGACAGAGCGGTTACGCCTACGCTCCCCTGCTGCCCTTTGACTCGGAACCGGAAGTGGAGGTCTCGGTGGGCTTGCAGGTGTCCTACAGGATCCCGTAGGGACCCTTGGCGGGGTGTCGTGTCGTCCTGCTTGGGCAATCAGGGCCGGACGAGTGCGCTCCCAACTGGATGACGGTCTGGATGCCGCCGCAGTCGGCGCTGACGGTCATGGGCCGACCACGGTGTACTGTAAGGGCGGATGTTCCTTGAACACCGGCGAAACGCCGCCGCGCCCCGTCCGGCGGACGGTGGTCACCCGACTCGACCCGATTGGCGGACAGCCGGTCTGCCGCCTTACGACTGCCGCTTCAGCATGACGGCGCAGCCCCGTTCGTCCACCAGGTGGTTGACGGAGACCCGGCCGTGGCGGTCGTAGCCCGTGGTATAGGCGAATTCCACCTCGGCCCCCCAGGGAACCCGGCCGCCGACGCGGATGGTCCCGTCGCCGGGGTTGCCGCTGCTCCGTGGCCCGCCGGCGCCCCGTATCACCATCCCGTTGCGCCCGCCCTTCTTCCAGGCCATGACCTTCAGTTCCACCGGCGCCACCAGCTCCGCCGGCGACGGCGCGAACAAGACTTCGTACAACCGACGCAACACGTCTCCGGAGGGTTTGCGATGGCCGTTCATCACCTGGGAGAGCATCCCGGTGCTGATGCCCGCCCGCCGCGCCACCTCGTTCTGGCTCCACCCGTGGGCGTCCATGCGATCCCACAGGGCCTGCGGGTCAATGTCGGCAGGCTGGGCGGTCTCCACCTTCACCGGAGCCTCCAGCACCGCCTCCATCCGAACCTGGGCGGCGGGACTCAGGTGGCGCTGTCCCCTGGACACCTGGGTTACGTATTTGTAGCTCAGTCCCGTCCGGTCCGCCACCTGCCGCAGGGTCAGGCCCCTCTCCCGGGCCTTCTCCCGGATGTAGGTGCTCGCTCCGCCCTCAACCACGCCGCCCTGGCGGTAGACCACGCCCTGGCCCGGAACCTCGCCCAGGATGGCCGAGGCCTTCTCCCGCAGGTCGGCAGTCCAGGGTCTTTTCCCGTTGGCCACGGCGCACAGGTGGCTGTAGTTGACGCCCATCCGGGCGGCCAGTTCCTTGAGGGTGAGGCCCTGGCGCCTGGCGGCGGCCCGCAGTTCGCTCTCAGGCTTGCCATTGCCCTGTTTCCTTGCTTCGTTCTGATTCGGCCTGGCCTGTCCGGTAATCGGTACGCCGATTTCGCCATCGGGGTGTCCGGTAGTGGGATGGGTGATGACCTTGGCGGTGTCTATGCTGGTGGTCGCCTTCATTTCGCTTCCTCCGAAAGGCGGAAAGCGAGGCCGGCCCGAATGGACCGACTCCCGCTCTCCGGATAAAGATGCAGGTCGTTGGGTGCGGTCCATTCGCCGCTGTGGCGTCCGCCGGTGGCGAAACGCGAAGAGCGGGGCCGCCTCCCCGCAGTTGGGAGAGACGGCCCCGCTCGCAGATACCTATTCGGTTGTCAGTGGCGGCCCACTGAGCCGCCAGGGTTGCCGCCCTGTCGCCAGTGAAGGCGAAGGGAATTGGATTGTTGCCGCCGGTTCACCGGTTGCTCCAACCGGCCCGCTACGGACGGAAATCCAGCGATGATCGTTGTCGCTGTGTTTCACCTCCTCGATGTGGTTGTGGTTGCTGCCGTTGTCGCCGACGTGCTGCCCGTTCCAGACCCGGTGGTCGCCGTCGGCAACGTCTCGGGTGATTGTTGCGGCGTCCTGTTGCTTGACCCTGGTTCCTGCAACCCGCTGCGCCACATTGGAGACGACGCCGTTGCCCATCCGAACCTGCAACTAGCCGTGTCGGCCAGCGATCCTCATGGCCTATGGCTGCATCACCAACACCAGGTCACGTCGTCCCGCGCAGGACGCACTGCGCCCTGGGCAGTGTTCAGCGGGTCAAACCAGTCAGCGAGGAAGACGCACTGCGCCCAGGGTCAGGCAAGGCAACAGGAAATGGCGGTTGGGGAGTAGGCGCAAGACGCAGTTCGCCCAGGGTGAAGTTCCCGGGAAACTGCCGGATGGCGGGAAGGGGAGAGGAACGCAGTCCGGCTAGGGGCTACGCCGACAGCGGCCAGCACGATGGGAACCGCGTGGCAAGCTCGAGCGTCCGGCCTGTCGGTGCTTACGGACCAGCCGGAGCATGTAGGAGCCACAGCCCAGCCGCCCGTTTCAGGCAGCTACGCCACAGCCGCGAGGGACCGGCCGGGGCGTTGTCCACGCTCCAGCCACAGGTTGACGATTGCGAAGCCTATATCGCTCCGCAGGTTGGACCTGGTGAGTGAGGGAATCCGGGATGCCGTACTGTTTCTGTGCTCAACCTCCTCGTTGATGCTGCGCCGTCGGGTTTGGGATACCGCGCCTTGGGATGGGTTCGGGCTGGGACGCCGCGAGCAGTACCCGCAAGCGACTCGGCCTGGCTCGGGACCGGAGGCGTTTGGCCACGCTTCGTACCCGGCGCCCAGTGGCGGGAAGGATCAGTTCCCAGCCAGCGGACGGGTGTCCAGCGCCGGGAGGGATCAGCTCCCCATCGCTGAACTGTGCCCGGCGGGAGAGGGACTTAGACACCCCTACCACCGGATTGCCCAACGGGAGAAGGACTTGAACACTCCAACTCGTTGGACTGAACCGGGGACGGAGAGCTACGTCAAATCCGCCTGGTCCGGTCCGCGCTGCTTACGGAGAGCTTACGTCAAATCCGCAGCGGCAGCATTCCCTCTTGGGGACTTTGGGGAGAGCGAATCATCCTTACGGTCAGACCCGGGCTCGAGGGAGACGCCCCCAGCTTTCTATGGCGGGAAACGCTGGAAAAGCCAGATAACCATTCAATGGTCGCACACTCCAAGCCCGTTGCATAGCCCCTTGCAGCACCCCACCGGCAAAGTGTTGCCTATTGTTGATGAAAGTTGACTGAAACGCGGTCCCGCCGCCGTTTGACCAGGTTCCTCAGCGCCAGCCGCGACGGAACAGCCCGACGCCCCCGGAACAGCACCCGGACCAGTGGCCGGCGCCCTCCCGCCGCCGAGTTGCAAAAATGCAACTTTTGAACCTGGGACTTGCAACCCGTCCCCGCTGCGGCCAGTTGCAAAATTGCCACTTCCAGCTACGGAACATGCAACTCCCCACCGGAAAATGCCCGCTAGTCCAAGTGTTCACTCCCTGGGTCCTGTAGAGGGTGATTCCCACTTGATCGAGCTTTGAAATGCCCCGACTTGCAGAAGTGCAACTGGTGTCAATTCCCTGTACACCCTGTTGACATCACCGAGGGATGTCCCGGAACGCGCCCTTGAAAGTCCCCACATATGTGCGGACTCACAGGCGGTTATGCCGGATGTCCGGGCCGTTCACACTGGCGGAAGGACCTACAAGACCCCGCACCAATGCGGCCCCCTATGAGAGGTTCTTTCCGGCGTCGCGATGGCTCACAATTCCTGGAGGCATTGGCGAAGACACCGCTGGCCCAAACCGATACGAGGTGAACGAAATGGTCCTCAAGGCGATACCGCAGCTATACACGGAGAGCCAATCACACGCCACCAACGAGAGGATATGCGAAACAAGACGAGAAAGAACGGACCGTCGCGGTCTGGAAGGAACGCCGGGAGCTCCGGGACCGGCGGCAGGACGACCCCGGGGGGAACGTCTCCGCAGCACAACGACGAGCAGCGAGCGCAGATGCAGACCGGGCTGCGCATCCTGGCCCGCATCATCGCCCGCGCCCACCTGAGCCGACAGGCGTCAGGGGCAGCGCCCGCGCCGCCACCGGAGCGGGGAGTTGGCGACTGAGCGACCAGCGGGACCGGCGCAGCGTCCGGGGAAGCCGATCCGCCCGCGCGTTGCCCCGGAACAATCACCGGCGGCCCCTGCCCATACCACAAAACTGTCCGGAATGTAATGCCTTGCGAGGCATTATGTTCGACCAATTTTCCCTGGACAATGGAGTGTTGGGCCACCGCCACGGGTGGAATGAATATGACAATCACCGGGACCGGGACGCCAATCCCGGTAGAAGACCAACCGGCCGGCGACGACCTGGACTGGGCCATCCGCGACTACATTCACACCTACGCCTTCTGGCGGGGCCGCCGCAAGGCGATGGAGCGGTTCGGCGTCTCGCGCCATACCCTCTGGCGGTTCCTGGACCTGGGCCACATGGGTCGCGCCCTGCCCCGGGCCGTCCTGGACACCGTGGGCGACAGCATCGAGGTCATCGACGCGGCAACCTGGGCCATAGGGGCCATGGAGCGCATGAACGCCAGCTTCGAACGTTCGGCAGGGAACCGGCGCCCGGCAGGCCCCGCCCTGCGCCGGGGTCAGGAGGACGCGCTGCTGCAACTCTGCGCCGCACCGCTGACCACCGTGAGCGAGCTGGCCCGTTTCAACCGCGAGCCGCCCACCACCCTGCGCGGCAGGCTGGAAAGAATGACGGAACTGGGGCTGGCGGACTCCGTGTCCCACCGCCTGGGCGCCCTCGGCCCGAAGCCCCAGCGCCGCTACTTCCCCACGGAGAAGGGCATCCACGCCGCAGCGGCGCTCGAGCCCGGCATCAACCGTTTCCTGGCCGAGCAGCCCGTGTCCCGCCAGTGGTTCCGCCTGCTCACCGAGCGCCTCGACGCCGTGGCCGTGCTGTACCACGTCGCCGCCCTGATCGCCGACGCCGACCCCGAGGGAGACCCGGTGCGGGTGGACCACCACCGCCAGGGGCCCTACGACCTGCTGGTCACCCTCTCCCAAGGCCGCTCCATCGGCATCCTGCGCCAGGGCGCGACCCTGCCCTCGGCCCACCTGCGCTACCGCCTGAGGACCATTGAGAACCTGCCCGTGAGCCAGCGGCCGGCGGTGACGCTGGTAATCACCGGCTCCGGCCAGGCCACCCGCCGCGCCGTCCGCACCCTGGGGCACCCGGTGGAGCACGAGACCATCTTCGCGGCCACCGAGGGAGAGCAACTGGCCGGGGACCACCGGGCCGTGGCCTGGCAGCAGTGCGGCCACGGCATGGGGATGGAGGTGAGGGTGGAACCCTCCCTGTCCCTGGAGCACGTCGTCGCCTCCACCGGCTGGCTGGTGGACCGGGACGCCAGGAACCGCCGGGACAGGACCCCGCCAGCCAGTCGCAAGCCCAACCCGGACCCCTATTCCCTCTACTCCAGCCGCCGGCGGGCCGACATGCCCGACCCGCCGGAGCAGGTCAGGGACTCCCTGGCCGCGCTCCTCACCCGCGCCGAGAAGGAGACCCTGGACCTGCTGGCCGCCTGGCCCCTGTGCACCACGGACCAACTGGCCGGGCTGATGGGAGGGGTCACCCACAGACGGGTCAACCAGGTACTCCGGTCCCTGGGATCCCGTTCCCTGGTCAACTCGGAGAACCAGCGCCACGTCCTGGCCGACGACGGGCTGCGCTACCTCGCCCGAAGGGACCGGGCTGCCGTGAGGGTCGCCCTGGGCCGCTGGAGCGCCCGCAGACGCCAGCGCGGCAAGGGCGGCGCCCCGGTCATCTCCGGCACCTCCCTCCGCAGCCTGGACTTGCAACTGGACCACCAGGACGCCATCAACACCCTCGCCGCCGCCCTGAGCGCCGAGGCCGCCCATTCCGTGGACCACCACCTGATGGAGCTGCTGCCCACCTCCCGTTCCAGCATCGGCTACCGCCACCAGGGCGCTGACTACGTAATCCATCCCGACGCCACCTTCTGGCTGTCATACAAGGGGGACTGGCGTCCCTACTTCCTGGAGTTCGAGCGCCGGGCCGTCACCCCCAGGAAGGTACGCGCCCGGCTGAAGAACTATCCCCGCTACTTCGCCAGCGGCTGGGCCGCCCTGGACCACGCCGGGCAGCTTCCCCTGGTGCTGTTCGTGTTCGAGACCCACGACGCCGAGGAGTCCTTCCTGTGTGCCGCCGGAGCGCACCGGCTGCCCATCTGCACCTCCAACCTGGAGATGATCGCCGACCTTGGCGTGTTGGGCGAGGCGTGGCGCTGGCCTCCTCCCAACGTATCCGACCGGCTGCCGCTGCACCGGCTGGGGGATGGCTACAAAAATGTACCTTCCCGTTCCAGGCGTTTCCGGTAGGGGAGCTACGGCCCAACGTGATTTTCAGGGTATCAACCCTGTCAGAGCCCCCAGGCCCGGAGCGGGTACATTTTGGTGCAGAACCGGCGCCCGGTCTGGACCTTCGGCGTCGCCGAAGGCCATCCATTCTGAGACGGCACTCAAGAGGCTGACGTGTACGACGCGCCAGAAATGACACGTGATGACGTGTAAAGGAGCCACCACAATCCAGCGGAAAGCAAGGAGGAGACCATGAGAATGTTGACGAAGGCGGAGGCGTGCCGTGAGCTGGCGGTGTCTCTTTCCACACTGGACCGGCGCATCGCCTCCGGGGAGATTCCGGCAAGACGGGAGCCGCGCGGGCGGCGGCACCGGGTCTACGTGATGCTGGAAGACGACCCGCCGGGGAACGGGAAGTTGGCTGACTCGGAGTTGGCCGCAGCCCGGGAGCGGATACGCGGCCTGGAGGAACAGGTGGACCTCCTCTGTGAGCAGCTTGAGCAGGAACGTCAGCGCAACGCCGGGCTGGTGGACGAGTTGAAGGCGGCGCAAACAACAGCGCGGGGACGGCGCGGCCTCTGGTGGCGGTTCTGGCGGCGGTGGATGGTGCCTGTTTAAGAGCGCCCATATCTAAATCAGGTGTCGAGCCGGGAACGGTTTACGGGTTTGCGTCGGTGATCCTGATTTCCGCAAGACTTGATGACCCATGGTGGCCATGCCACTAGCCACCACGACCGTAACCATATACTGAGAAACTGGGATTGCTTGCGGCCAGTGACCTTCGGAAGCTCTGAAGACCTCGCTGGTGGAAGCCGGCCCGATGCTGATGACCCTGCTGACGAAGGAACAAAACTATGACTCAGAAAGCAAGATGGCTCTTACAGAAGACAATGCAGATAGCTAAGCGGATTGGTAACAGGATAAGCCTAGACTCAGTGGCGATCCCATTGGCAACGGCGGGGACAATAACAGGGATATGGCTCACAGGAGCAATAGAAAGCCGCTTCCAGCTTATAGCACTGACTGTCCTGACGGTAATGGTAACGATAATTGTCGTCACAATGGCCGCGACTGAGGAGAAGAGAAACCTGAAAGAACGCCTCTCCCGGCCCCTGGGTTGGACATGGGGCATAGCCACCTTAGTCTGCATTCCAATGGTCTTACAGATCGTACAAAAGCTCCAACCGACGATGGAAGTAGTGGCAGCACTTTTTGCATTGGCTATCGCGGCCTTAGTGGCAATATTCCTGGGGCCAAGGTACAAGAAAAGTCCAATTACAGCCGTAGGAGCAGTCATAATGACGATACCACTGGGAGTAGCCTGGGCGAGTTGGGCAATCCAAACATCAACCTACACGGAGATAGTTGCGGTATTCCTTGTAGTACCAACATTTACCGTACTACCGCTGGTGGCCGCCAGCAGCACGATAATATATGGCATACACCGCAAGGCCACTGACTGGCAACACCACAGGATCCGGGGTCCACTTTCAGAGACCATATTGATGGCTTCCGTATTCATCCCAGGCATCGTATTGGGAATGCTACTCCAGCAGGAATTCGGACTTAGCGAACACTGGAGAAACACGTTCGCCCTAGTAACAGGTCTACTGGCAAGCGGCGTGATCTCCGAGCCGCTGAGAAGGCTAATGAGGGAACTGGCAAACCTGAACTAAGAGCCGGGCCAAAGAAACTGCGTGAGGCTTGACCAACTGAGGGGAGCAACATATTCTGATGCAGTACGCCTCATATATTGCATCACAGGGGGTGACGCCCTTGAACCAAATCACGGTCAGAGGATTCGACGACGAACTCAGCGCCACCCTGCGCCGCCTGGCGCAGCGGGAGGGGATATCCCTGAACCAAGCCGCGCTCAGGCTGCTCCGGAAGGGAGCTGGCCTGGCAGACGGTTCAGCTAGGGCGGATACCGTGGGCGCTGCACTGGACCACCTGATAGGCACTTGGACCCAGGCGGATGCGGATGAGATGGACGCTGCTTTGGAGGAATTCGAGACCATTGACGAGGCGGCCTGGGAATGAAGGTTCTCCTGGACTCCAACGCCTATTCCCTGCTCATGCGGGGACATGGTGAGGTTGCGGGGCTGGTGCGGACGGCTGAGGAAGTCCTGTTCTCCGCCGTCGTGGTCGGCGAATTGATGTACGGCTTCCGATGCGGCACCCAGTTTGAACGGAACTCCGCCGACCTCCGCTCATTTCTCGACAGCCCCTACTCGTCCTTCGTGGAAGTGGGACCCGTAACCGCAGACAGGTACTCCAGGATAGCCGCGGCATTGAGAGCCAAAGGCCGTCCCATTCCTACCAACGACGTCTGGATAGCCGCCCACGCGATGGAGACTGGCGCCGACCTGGTTTCGGCGGACAGCCATTTTGAACACGTTGATGGAATTGTCTGGGTGAGACTGGCGGCAGCTTGATTGGAAGCGAATACTCACCGAAGCATCGTTGACCCTGGAGTACAAGGGCAAATGGCTGCCCTTCCTGCTGGAGTTCGAGCGCCGGGCCACCACGCCCAACCGCATCCCCCAGCGCCTGGCGTCCTACCGCCGGTACTTTGCCTCCGGCTGGGCAGAGCGGGACCACGGGGGCCGCACGCCCGCGGTGCTGTTCGTGTTCGAGACCCCGGAGAGCGAGGCCGCTTTCCTGGACGTGTCCGACGGCGTGGAGGGCCTGGACGTGATCATCGCCAACGGGAGGCCCTGGGAGAGCACGGCATCCTGGGCGAGGCGTGGATGCTGCCGCCGCCCCACTCGCTGGACCGGACGCCGCTGGCCGAATTGTACCCGGTTGCATAAATGCAATCCGCTGTGCCGGGCCTTTCCTGTAGAGGGGCTTCCACACCCGGGAATGGACAACTTTGCAGCAACTTGCCGCAACCTTGTCCCGTTACCTCCCCGCCACTGCAATATGTTGCAGAGCCGACACGCCAGACTCCCAGGGCAAAGACGCCAAAGGCCACCCATCAGGTACGCCATCCAGGTACGAATGCCAACCAGAGCCGCCAAGCCACAGACATTGACGAACCAGCCGTCAGGCCCGGACAGCGTGTCCAATAGGGTAAGCGGAGCCGTTCCCGTGGTTTCCAACGATGCCCAAAAGGGAAGTGATTACCATTCCCTCGTCTGCGTGCAACAGGCGGCAAGGTTGCGAAATGTTGCAGGTCCCGACCCGGAGGACGCTCTTGCCTTGGGACACCGAAGGTCGGTTTCCCGCTGTTAGAGTGTAAGACAATGTGCTATAATAGCCCGCGCAAGGAGCGATTATGGCCCCCATAATATCCAGGAACACCGAGACCATCACGTTCTCGTTGCCCCCGCCGCAGGCCCAGCTCCTGCGCCAGGCGGCGAAGGAAGAGGAGCGCACCGTGAGCGAGCTTCTGCGGGAGGCCATCCGCCTGTACATGGAGGAGCGGGAGTGGCGCGTGAAGGAACGGATGCAGCGGCGTTCCCGTCAAGTGGACACAGACGAATCGGAGGCAAAATGAAAAAGCAGCAGTTTCAGCCCCTGACCCCGGCGGCGCTCTATGCCCGGGTGTCCAGCGACCGCCAGGACGTGGACCTCTCCGTGGCCGCCCAGCTTCGGGCGCTCAGGGACTACGCCAAGGCCAACGGCTACGCCGTGGCCCGCGAGTACGTGGACGAGGCCGAGAGCGGCCGGATCGCCGACCGGCCCCAGTTCCGGGAGATGATTGACGAGGGCAGCAAGCCAAAGGCGCCTTTCCAGGTGATTCTTGTCTGGAAGTTTTCGAGATTCACCCGCAAGCGGGAGCACGCCGTGGCGTTCAAGGCCCAGTTGCGGCGCAAGGGCATCCGCGTGGTCTCCATCACCGAGCAGGCCGAGGACAACGCCACCGGCAGGCTGCTTGAGGGCATCATCGAGTCCGTGGACGAATATTACTCAGAAAATCTTGGGCAAGAAGTGACGCGGGGAATGCGGGAGGCGGCGTCCCGTGGTTTCTTCCTGGGTTCCAAGGCCCCCTTCGGCTACACCCGCGTCAAGGTCAGCGACGGGGTGAAGGAGCGCCCCACCCTGGAGGTGGACCCGGTGGCCGCGCCGATAGTCAAGGAGATATTCGAGAGTTCCAAGCGGGGCAACGGGTTGGCGGAAATCTGCAAGGAGCTGAACGGGCGGGGCATCACCAACCGGGGCAAACGCTGGCAGAAGAACGTGGTCCACTACCTGCTGACCAACGAAGCCTACACGGGGACAGCGGTGTGGGGAGTCAAGAGCAAGGGCGAGAAGGCGGGAGACCCGGTAAGGGTGGAGAACGCCTGGCCCTCCCTGGTATCCAGGGAGCTGTTCGACGCGGTGCAGCAGGGCCTCCACCAACGCGCGCCCACGGTGCAGCGGCCCGCGCGGGTGGGGAGCCAGTACCTACTGAGTGGTCTCTTGCGCTGCGGGGTGTGCGGCAAGTCCTACTCGGCCCAGGGCGCCAAGAGCGGCCAGTTCGCCTACTACGTCTGCTCCAGTCTGTTCCGGGAAGGGGCCGGAGCCTGCACCGCCCGCTACCTGAACGCCCCGAAAGTCGAGGACCTGGTGATCGAGAAGGTCAGGGAGCGGATTCTGACCGAGGAGACCATCACCGAACTGGTGACCCTGGTGGCCGAGGAGATCGACGCTTTGGCCGGCGAGGTCAACGGCAGACTGACCGCTATCAACAGTGAGCTATACGACGTGGAGACCCGCCTTGAGAACCTCTACCAGGCCCTGGAGACCCAGCAGTTGCCCATCGAGGTCTTGTCGCCCCGCATCCTGTCCCTGAAGAGCCGCCAAGACCAGCTTACGGCAGCGCGGGAGGAGGCCGAGTTCCAGTTGGAGCAGCGGCGGGCGGAGTTGCCCACGTCAAAGGAGATCAAGGGGTACGTGGCGGACTTCCGCGCACTCTTCCAGGATGGGACGTTCCCGGAGCGGAAGGCGTTGATCCGCAACTTCGTGCAGGGCATCGAGATCGCGGAGGACGAGGCGGTCCTGACGTATACTATCCCCATGCCCCAGGACGGGGTGACCAAGGAATCGGCCTCGGTTCTTGATTTTGTCCAGTCCGGCCCACCAGACTTGACCGTAGACAGTACCGGGGAGTGCAAGGCCATCTCCTCGGCGTCTTTTCCCTCTATGGGACTATCTTCGGGCATGGGGATTGCGTAGCGCACCAACGCGCCGCCGGGTTCCACCACGATCTCCCTGACGAAGGACTCGATGAAGGCCCGCCGCTCGGTCAGCTCGCTCTCGTTCAGGTAACGGCTCAGGTCCTCGCAGTAGGCGGTGATGGTCTCCACGTCGTCCAGGACCACCCGCCGCTGGGACAGCATGACCCGGGCATCCTCCGCCGTTTCCTCCAATTTCTGCTGCCTTTCCCGATGCTCCCTGATCCGGGGCATGAAGTCGTCCACGTCCAGGTCGGTGGTCTCGGCCAGGTTGTAGAGGCGGTCCAGCCTCCGCTTCACGTCGGCCAGTTCCGCTTCGGCCGTTTCCAGCCGCTGGCGCTGCTCCCGGGCGATGCCGTCCATCTCCTCGTCCACCAGCCTGACCAGTTCCCGGATGTTGGACTCGGTGAGGATGTTGTCGTGGATGCGGTCAACCACCATCTCCTCGAACCGGCGGGCGTTGAGCCGGGGACAGTCGCAGGCACCGCTGCCCCGTTTCATCAACGACTGGCAGACGTAATAGGCGAACTGGCCGCTCTTGGAGTCCTGGCCGGACATGGCGCGGCTGCACGCCTTGCACTTGACCAACCCGCTGAGCAGGTAGGAGCTTCCCACCCGCCGGGGATGCGCCTGCCTGGGAGCGCGGGCGCCCAGTTGCTTGTTGACCTTGCGGAACTGGGCCTTGGACACGATGGCGGGGAAGGCTTGCTCCACCCGCACCGGCTCGCCCTTGTGCTTGGCGGAGGTGCCCCAGGTCAGAGTGCCGGTATAGGTCTCGTTGCGCAGGATGATGTGGACGCCGTTCTTGGACCAGGGCCTTCCGGTGGGGTTGGCGATGCCCTCGTCGTTGAGAACGCGGGTGATGTCCAGGATGCCGTGTCCGGCCTCGGCCAGGTTGAAGATGCGCTGGACAACGGGGGACGTGTCCGGGTCAAGTTCCAGGGTGGGGCGTTTCTTGGCCCCGTCCTGGACCATGAGCTTGCGGTAGCCGTAGGGGACGCGACTGGCGACCCAGAAGCCCCGGGAGGCGGCTTCCCTCATCCCCCGGTAGACCTCTTCGGCAAGATTTTCGCTGTAGAATTCGTCCACGGACTCGATGATGGCCTCCATCAGCTTGCCGGTGGGGGAGTCGTCGG
>VXOI01000047.1:0-1888 GCA_009840175.1 Chloroflexota bacterium
GTTAACTCCCCAGAAGAGATCCTTGAACGTTTGCAGGTTCGCCGCGATACATTCATACGATTGTCAGACATGCGCGAGGACCTAACGAAGGAGCATCCCAACAAATGGGCGGCCCTCCACGCCGATGACTTGGTCGTCGCTGAGTCCCTTACAGAGCTTCTTGAGAAATGCGACGAGCGCGGATACGATAGAGACTCGATTGCGACGCGGTTCCTCACAACTGAGGAGCGAGTACGGGTATTGTAGCAATTGTGATACAGGGATTCTTCGTTCGTGGGAGCCCTTTCCTTTCAGCCCTAGTTTCTATCCCCGGAGTCAGCGCCGGACGCAGTGTTAATTTCCTGGTCGATACTGGCTGCGATCAGACTTGTCTTATGCCAGACGATTGGTCGCAAATGGGCCTTGATTACGAGAAACTTGAAGGCGAGGTTGAACGAATCCATGGAATAGGGGGCTCTATCGAGGCCAAGCATCAGCAGGTGAGCATCCTCTTTACCGAAGACAATAGCGCAATGCACTTTTACAGCCTTGATGTTTTGATCGTGTCCGCTCTACCAGAGGGATACGAAATGACTTCGGTGCTGGGCCAAGACCTCTTCTCGTACTGGCGCTTGATCCATGACCCTTCGAGAGGGGAAATTTCTGCAGAAGTGCGCGAGTCCAGCTGGACATTTGACCCCCGTTGATCCCTCTCAGTTGAACCCCTTAACCTAACCCTTTGACTATAGTTCGCTTCCCGTTGTTTCTCCCCGCTCTTTGGCATAGTGCGGGGCTTTTCAGCCAGTTACCGGAAATACCGGTAACTGGCCTCCTTGATACAAGGGTGGATATATAGTAGAAAGACCTTTCGACGAGAAAACTGGCGCCAACGGCTGTAACCAACGGGCTCCTCACTCGGTCCACAGCAATCTCAAGGCATCCGGTACTGACTAGCCCTCAGACGCCGCAGACATCGAGAAAGCCAGTTATTCGATGCGCAACTGTCAAGGGCGGGCCGGCCGATGAACGAAACCTTCCGTCCCTACAATGCGAACCAGTAGTTGCTGTTGCCGACGGCCCTCCAAGAATAGCAGTCCGAGGACCATGTGGCTCACTTCATCTCAGGTGTGGTGGACCAACTGAGATTGTCGGCCATCACTGCCCGCTACCAGGACAAGAAGCGGGCCAGTCCTCCCTTTTGAGACAAAGGTCAGGTGTTCTGGAGCTGAACGACGAAATTTCGGATTGCTAGGCCTTTTGATGCAAGGCCGGCTTCCCCGCCCACGTGGGGGTAGACCGGATTGTACCGGGGCTATCCAGATTTGGCACGAGGCTTCCCCGCCCACGTGGGGGTAGACCCGGCGCTCCGTCTGACAAACCTTGCCCCACAGGGGCTTCCCCGCCCACGTGGGGGTAGACCTCGCCTGGCACTCCCGCCATACCAGGGTATCAAGGCTTCCCCGCCCACGTGGGGGTAGACCGGACTCCCTGCAGTTCGAGCGGAGGGAGTACCCGGCTTCCCCGCCCACGTGGGGGTAGACCGCTACCGTGGCTGTCCGGGACTGCCAGGCATCCGGCTTCCCCGCACACGTGGGGGTAGACCGAGGTGTTCCACTGGTTATCCATGATGGAGGCGGGCTTCCCCGCCCACGTGGGGGTAGACCGTTTGACCAGCGACACAGAGTTTTGATGATGGTGGCTTCCCCGCCCACGTGGGGGTAGACCCACCGACGCCAACACCGACGCCGACGCCAACACGGCTTCCCCGCACACGTGGGGGGTAGACCGTTTGTGCGGTTCGACCCGGACGGCATGGTTGAGGCTTCCCCGCACACGTGGGGGTAGACCCATACCGCCCGTTGTATGCTGGTTCCGCCGTTGGGCTTCCCCGCACACGTGGGGGTAGACC
>VXOI01000047.1:1988-15139 GCA_009840175.1 Chloroflexota bacterium
GCCCGTTGTATGCTGGTTCCGCCGTTGGGCTTCCCCGCACACGTGGGGGTAGACCTCGACCAGATACAGCCCGGCTTCATCTGGAACTGGCTTCCCCGCACACGTGGGGGTAGACCCGCTCTGACGCGCCTGCTCCGTCTCCAGCAGGGGGCTTCCCCGCACACGTGGGGGTAGACCGGTGAGGGAGCGGGATGGCGGCGGATTCGGAAAGGCTTCCCCGCACACGTGGGGGTAGACCTCATTGACCTCGCATCGCGCACGTTCTGGTATGGGCTTCCCCGCACACGTGGGGGTAGACCCCGACTGGCTGCTTTCGCCGCCGGTCTCCTTCAGGCTTCCCCGCACACGTGGGGGTAGACCGTTATCGCCTGGGGAGCGGAGCCGCATTGCCAGGGCTTCCCCGCACTCGTGGGGGTAGACCGCCGCCGACCCCGGACTTCCCAGCTTCCACAACGGCTTCCCCGCACACGTGGGGGGGTAGACCGCAACCGGCATGTGCGACGCGGGTGATTGACGCGGCTTCCCCGCACACGTGGGGGTAAACCAGACAACGACTATGACTGGAACGAGAAGATCTCGGCTTCCCCGGCTATGCGGGGGTAGACCTCAAGGCTACATCGACTTCTGCCCCGTGGACAAGGCTTGCTCACCTACGCGGAGGTAGATCCGCCTGCCAGTGGGCTGTCAGCAGCCTGAGCCAAGATTCCTCCGCAGAGGCGGGGATACAAGAACGACCACCATCAAGAACCGCGAGCCTAATACCGGAAAGAAGAAAGCCGACGGTCCCAAGAGAACAAAGGATGAACCCCCAACGAGGAGAAACTCCCATGCCCCTCACCGCCCTCCTGAAATCCGCCGCCGACACCTGCCGGCACTGCCGCCGGAGGACCGGGGTCCTGACCCGCACGCACCGGGAGTGCCAAGAGGTCTTCAGCGCCGACTGGAGCCAGATTGTGTTCATCGCCGCCGAGGCCGCCCGGACCCACCAGTTCGACGAGAAGACCCTCCAGATCGAACTCGCCGAGATCGCCGACCGCTGCTACGGCGACGGCGCGACCGTGAATGCAGCCCTCTAGGAGGGCTGGAATCAGAGGGAGCAACAGGAAAATTACGCGGACGCCAAGAGAGCGGCAGAAGAGAATCCAGTACCCCCAAATCCGGCAACGGGAGGAACAGAGTGGGAAAGCTGGCGATCACTATCGGAGTCGGCGACCAGCAGGGCACCCGGTTCGAGGACCTCGAGGTCACGGTCGACACCGGCTCGACCTTCACCGCCGTCCCCAGGGCACTGCTGGAGCAGCTCGGAGTATCCGTGACACGCACGGCCCGGGCCCGCACGGCCGACGGCCGCACCGTGCCTGTGGACATCGGCTGGACGATGGTCCGGGTCGGGGACCAAGTCCTCCCCACGCAGGTGACCTTCGCGGGCGACGGCGAGCCGCCCCGGCTGGGAGCGGTGACCCTGAGGGAAGCGCTCCTGACCGTGGATCCAGTGGGACAGCGGCTGATTCCGGTGGACGCGGAGAGGCTGTGACCAGAAGGAACCGCAGGGCTTCTCCCCCGACGAAACCGACGGCCGGGGAGGCCCGCCAGTGAAGCGCCAGCCGCCGGACCCGGCGAGAAACCCGTTGCTCATCCTTCACCTTTCCCTGGCGGCCACCGCCCTGGTCGTGCAGGCTTCATGGGCCTGATCGCATGGCACGCGGCCCTGGTAGAACCGGCGCACGCCGCGGCCTTCGCCCTAGTCGCCGCCTTCGGGACCAGCATCGCAGCCTGCATCCTCAGGTCGGCCCGCGAGGGCTACCGGGCGCGGTCCTGAACGAACTCCCGCAGGAAGTCCTGAAGAACGGGGAAAGGCCCAAGGAGGGGCCGAACTGATCCTGCTTCGGGGAGCGGCCCAAGAGGGAACGACCAGAACCAGGACGCCCTGGTTGAACATCGAGCCGTAGGGGCCACGGCCCCGGGAAGAGCCGGTCCGCCCGGCGGTGAGCCCAACTGCGACATTGGAAGGGCGACGAAATCCGCCGCAGGCCGACGCCGCGTACTATCTGCATGACCACCTGCCCGGAGACTGCTGACAGCAGCCCGTTGACGCTCCGAGGGCCCGGCGGGTATCCTAGCCGCGCTAGAACCACCCACCGGCCCCGACCGCCAACCGCGGATCCGAGCGCGCGAACGTCCCCAGGCAGGCAGCACGTGCCTTCTCACGGCGTTCGCGTCGGATGCGTGGTTCTAGCAGATCGCCTATCCTGGACTCGTGAGGAGGCTCCCTCTTGAAGCGTCTGCTGGAATCCAACCCCACTCCCACTCCCACCCTCATCACCCGGCTCCATCCGGTGCACTCCCCGCCCTCGTGACCCTCACAGGGGCCAACTGACCGGGCCCGCCAGCGGCGGTAACCACCAGAGACGGGACTACCTCTCCCGGACTTGGAACGCCGCCGGGAGCCGCCCCGCAAGGCCCCACCATCCTCCCAAGAACAGCTCCCAAGGCATCTCTCCGTCACGGCACACGCCGTAGCAGGAGAGCAGCCGCCGCACGAGGCTCGCGCAGCATTCCTGGTAGGACTACGCTCATAAGCAGCCCATCGCGGTGAAGAAAGCCGTTGAGCCACCAACCGCGGCTCCGGCTAAGCCCAAGACCTGATCGATCACCACGAAGACAGCGACGGGCACGGCGACGCGCCGGGGCCGTTCACGCTGCCGCTTGACGGCGATAGCCGGCCGGTCAAGTGCGCCCGGGGCAGCGACGCCGGACTGGCCGAGCCAACGCGATGGAGCGACTGCTCAGCGCCACCGCCGAGGTGGACGGTAGGCATTGCCGCGTCACGGCCTCGATACCGAGGCCCTGCCTCCCAGCAACATCCTGGAGGCGGCAGCCTGAACAATATCGACGAGGATGACTCCAATTACACCACTTGACGGGACGTAACCATCTTTGACCGACTCAATCAAAGATTCCTGTGAGGTTGCAATGAACACAAAAACTGTCGGGATGATCTTTGCGATTTTCCTTCTGACCATCCCCATCCTTGCCTGCGCCGGCGGCGGGTCTTCCGGCAGCGGCAGTAATAGTGCGGCCAGCAGCAAAAGCTCCGGGCCCCTGGAGTTGCTGCCGGACGACACTGTCAGGCTGGAAGTGCTGAAAGTCGGCGACATCCTGGGCGGGGCCGTACCCGAGAGCTTTGAGGAGCGATTCGAGGCCCAGTGGGAGCCTTTCTCCTTGGGCGATGACATTGTGACCATTGACGACATCAGCGAGATGGTCCGGGCCTATAGCAAAGACGGCGAAATCCTGATGCTGAGCGGCAGCCAGATAGATTTCGCCGGAGTCAGGGACTGGCTATCCGATGAAGATGAAGGGAACGTCGAGAGAACCTCATACCAGGGTCAAGACCTGTGGGGTGACGACCGCCGGGGAATGGTTATCCTCGACGGCTACCTGATCCAGGGCGACACCGAAGCGCTCAAGGAAGTCCTGAAGGTCAAGGCGCGAGGCACGGGGTCGCTGAATCAAGCCTCCGATAACTCGCTGAAGCAGGCGTACGAGGACGCCAGGGCCGGCTGGTACGTACTGGCCTCGGAGAACTGCGACGAATTCTCCAGCGACCTGCGCTCTTGCGAAGCCTACTCCATCACCGGAGGACAGGGGGAAGAAGACTACCTGGTTGACGTCACCTACCGCTTCCAATTCCGCAGCGAACAGCGGGCCGAGTCGCAGGCTCTGGACATCGAAGACTGGCTGGACGATAGGGGCTGGGACATAGACCTAGACGAGGTAAAAGCCGATGGCACGTCGGTGGAAGCCAAGGCCAGCGGGGACGAGGAGGACTTCCGCCTGGATTGGCTGGTCAGCTACCACGGCATAGGTACCCCCTCGCCCCTCCCGACAGCGGTGCCTGATGAGTCAAGTACATCCAACGGAAGGGATACCGCACGCACGCCGGGGCAGCCAACAGCTGCCCCGGCAGCCACATCCGTGTCGAGTGCCCCGACGGCGGCCCCGGCACCGACTGCGGCGATACCGACTGCGGCGCCGAGAGCGATTGAGAGTATGTCTGATATGGAAATTGCGCGAGAAATCATGAGATGCGGGATTGATAACGGCAGAGAAGCAGCGATAGAACTCGTGGCTCTGTACGGAAGTCAAGCGGAAGCAGCGCGCTTTATGTCGGAAATTTCCTCGAGGGCCGACCTTATCCAGGGGTACAGGGAAGAATGCTGATGAAACAAATACCTGCATCTACTGCCCCCACCTCCAGAAACTAGCCATCTGTAACCGCACTCTTCGCCTGGTTCCATCGGAGTGCCGAAAAAGAGAGTAAGAAGTTCGAGGAAGGATACAGTGCAAGAGCAAATTTTCCTGCAAGAGAGTGGAGTCACAGTAAGCCAAGTGCGCTTTGTCACCCCAGCGCAGACATTCGCACAATGCAAGGGATAACCTCTGTTGGCCGCAATGTGTCCCGGCCATCCAAGAAAGGGGCGGTAGGCACGATGCTGCTCGGCGCCGTTATGGCGTTGATTGGCTTAATTCTCATGGTGGGCGGCGAACTCAGCGGGATAATAGCAGTGATACTCGGAGTGGTTATGGTGGCGCTGGGCCTGCGCCAGTACCTGCGCCTGAAGCCGGACCATCAAGTGATATTGAATGCTTCGACGACGGCCGGCACCAGCAGAACAGCTGGGGGAGGAATGGTGGGGAGCGGGTTCGCTGTCGGCGGCGCGGTTACGGGCAGCACGAGCCAGAACTTCACGATAGCCCTGTCCAGCAAGGACGGGGAGTTCGTCAATCGCGTAGTCGAAGCTCTGAACGAAGCCTTGGTGGCCAGAGGATAGCACTGAACTCGATCTCCGCCATCCCTTCGACAAGCTCAGGACAGGATTCAGCCAGCTGCCGTGCTTGGGCGTGTGGTGAAACTCCAGCCGCTCGGCAATACGCCGGGCCTCCGGGGCCGGAAAGGTTTCGTGCAGCGACGCCATCCACGGTGGTCAGGACCGGGTAGCGCGGCTGCGCCATGCGGCACGGGCTCCACGGACCTGAGCGCGGCCATGTTCAGCCCCGCGACGACGGCCGGGCCCGGCATGCTCTAGGTCCGGCAATCACACACTTCCGTAAACAAGGGAGACGGAAACATGACAGCAGAGGAGCCGGAGCCCCAAGCAGAGACCGCAGCCGAACCCAGCGCCGAGAAAGACTGGCTGAAGGTTGCTAAGAAGGAACTGGACACCCTGGAGATGGTCTCGAGGATCACTCCTGGGAACCGCCACGGGGAGTGGGACCTCGGCCCGCCCCAAGGAAAAGAGGTTTGGTGACCGATTCTTCGGGCAGGAGAATCAGATCCTGTATCTGCACTACGCAGAGGACGCCTGACCAGCCCGCCGACCGGATTTTCCTGACAGTTGCCCGTGGCGCGGCAGAGTCCACGGGCGCGATAATGAAAGTGCCGCCGACACACGGCGGCGCCGGCCGCGACCGACAAACGGGGCGTCCGGAAGCGTCATTTTCGGCGCCCTTCCACCCACATTGCCCCGGTCCGCCGACGATTAAGCTACTCACCCCGAGGCAGAAATGGTTGATACGACCGCAGTCCAGACGCTCGACGAACTGCTCCAACAAGCGATGGCCAGTGTAAGGATAGAGGAGAGGTATCGAGGCCACCCGATTAGCTTAGCTGAGTACTTGGCGATTCAGAGCTCAGGCCGACACTCTTACGACCCTGACGACCGTATGTTTGCCGGGAGGTTCCGGCCAGTAATCCAAGACATTGCTATACAGGGGCGTCTACTTAGCGTCGTCAGAGACGTCCTTGGGCAGTACATCGGCGATGACAGGTTGCAATCGGCCAAGATCGTTACCGGCGGAGTCTTGGATGGGTTCCATGTGGATGAACTAGTGAGTCACATACTGGCAATCGCTCTCATGCGCGGAACTCATCACGCGGCGCACAGCTTCTACGAATGCGCCGAGGGAACGTCAGTCAGCATTCAATTCGTCACGCTAATTGATGGCATACGAATAGAGAACCCGATAGAGCTGAGCAAAGGGATAAGGCTCATGCCAGTCCCTGGCGATGTTAGATATTTCCCACCTCAATTGCTTACTCGCGCCCACGGTCATTACACTGAATACTTCGGTCGAACGCTAATCGTGGTTGACCAATCGGTTTCTCCCATATTCGTCCACCCTGATAAGATGACCGTCGAGCGTTTCCCGTTCGTGCGAGCAAACGTATGCACCGAATACCCCGACTTTAACGAAGCGGAATTCTGCGAAGCACTGTCTCTGAGCATCAACCATGTGGTCGAGTTTGTGGCGTGGTGGTCGCACATCAACCCTGATGAGGTCTATGCCGTTGGAACGGTAGGCAGGTCAGCGGCTCATACCCCTTCAGTGTCGAATCCCAGTAATGCTCCTTTCGAGGCGAAGGAAGAGGACATACGGGAGGCAATGTCCATCTATGCCGCCCAAAGGGACCTCAAGCCCGACGTCGTCCAGAGGTTGCGAGTGCCTTTGAGTCGGTGGATGATGTCGAAGACGTCCAAGAATCGAGTCGACGCTTTCATCAACTTAGGAACGGCACTGGAATCCCTATACCTGGATGGCTCCGACAACAGCGAACTAGGCTACAAGTTAGCCCTTCGCGCCGCTTGGCACCTAGGGAATAACGCGGAAGAACGTTACTCATTAAAGCAGGAATTCTCGAGGATGTATGGGCTGCGTTCCAGGGCCGTCCATACCGGAGACCCGGACAAAGTGAAGACCACACCGGAATTCACGGCGACGGCGCAGAAGCGGTGCTTGGAATCCATCATCAGGATCATACGAGACGGCAGATTCCCAGACAGGGAAGACTGGGAACGACTCGTCGTGGGGAGTGCAGAGTGACCGGCTACCGCTCACACCCCTGTGCGTGTCCCGAGGTGGGACGCAAGGTCTACCAAGATACTGCCCTGGGATCTCACAAGGGCCAGCGAGTCGGTATAATCCGCCATCAACGACGCCGCCGAGGTTGGACATGACTGCCGCCGACACCACCGGAACCCGCTCTCGCCTGCCAGAGAGAGAGCCGGACGACACGACCAGCTTCGACCACCTCACCAAGAACGGCAACGTCTACTAGCTCGCGCACCACCTGGACCGCCCCGAAACCACCATCGTCCCGGGCGAGCTCTACCTGGCCGGAGAACCCGGCACGCCGCCTGGGGAACGGGTCTACCTCAACCTGCTGGTCGCCTTCGACGCCGACCTCAAGGCATACCGGGACAGCAACGCATACACCATCCCGGGCCCTGGAAAGCCGCTGGATTCCGTGCTGGAGATAACCCCCGCGGCGACCGACGACAATGACACCGGCCGCAAGCGCTTGTGGCACGCCGGGCTGGGAATCCCGGAATACTGGCGGTTCGACGAGAAGGGCAACGACCACGACGCCAAGCTGTCCGGCGACCGGCTGGTGGAGGGCCGGTACGAGCCCGCCGCCATCGAGGAACCGGAGGACGGCGTCCTGCGGGGACACAGCGAGGTCCCAAGTCTCCACGTCCCCTAGGAGCGCGGCCAGCTGGCGTGGCGCGACCAGACCACCGGCCAGCCCATAGTCAGCCTTGAGGCCGCCGAGCGCCAGATCCAAGGGTTGCAGGGAGAACTCCGTCGGCTCCGCGGCGAATAACGTCCTTCGCCACGCCTTCCCCTTCCCCCATTACTGACACTGGCGGCCCCATGGAACCCCACGGCGAGCTCAGGGCCGCCCGAGGCGACTTACGGACCCACAAAATGGTCGGAATCCGTTACTGGACAGCGCATCTGCGTTGACGCCTTTCGTCAGTCCTGTAGCCGATTCAAGCTGTGCTGAAGGCCGGAACCGAGTAGCGGAATTTTCTCAGCTCCAGCAAGTACACCGTGCCGTCTGTGTCATCGAGTAGTCGGACTTATCCAACTCGCAGACTACAATGCCACTTATGGCGTGTATGTTTTCCTGCTTCTTGATACTCCAGCCATCAACAGATGAAACCAAATCACTAACGTGCTCAGAAAGATGTATAGCGCCATCAACAAACTTCCTCGAGCCACCTCAGCTGGCGCTAGAGTCCCCCAACCTCCGGGGGAAAAGAGAAAGTCGTTTACGTAGATCAATATGACACTGATAACAGTTACAGGAAGGATAGTCCAAAGAGAGTGAATTCGAGCGGTCTGTATCAGAAGCATGCCTGCCAAAGAAAGAGACGCAGCACTAAACCAAAAGCCTAGCATTGGGTAAATTATGTAATTTCTGAGAAAAAGACCCTCGACGAATAACCTCCCATCCAGGTGGTCTGAATAGCCTCTTGCCATCACCAGCCACCATAACGGAGCCCACAACGCACTGAATAAAGCTGCGCCTCCGTATTTCAGAACGGCATTCACCACTGGCCCGATACACTTTAATTCGTTAGGCGATAGTCGCCAAGGGCATTATAAGGTGGACCCGGAATTTGGTGGACCCGGAATTGGTACAGGTCGCTAAGTGTCTACGCAGACGCCGGTGACGCTCACGGAAGAGCGGGAGCTGTCCTCAGGACGCCCGGGGCAGAACAGGACCGTGCCTAAAGCCGGACACGACGCCGCCAAAGGACGCGGTCACTGGTCGCCGCCCGCAGCAGCTTAGTCGGGTGGCTTAGCTGCCTTAGTCTGAACCACCTTGGTCTGAGCTTCCTTGGTAAGGTCCCTCGTCGGCCGGGTGAAGGCCCGGTCGTACTTGACCATGCAGTCCTTATCGAGAGCCGAGAGTTTAGCCCGGTCGAAGTCGTAGTAGTCCGGTCGAAGTCGTAGTAGTCCGCCAGCGCCGGCGGCGAGACGTTCTGGAGGTCCTGGTGATCGCGGTCCACCCGCTTCAGACAGCGCTGGTAATGCTCCGCTATCTGCGCAGCGGAGAGGCGGTCGTAGTCGCGAACGGGGGCGAGCCGGGTGGGAGTCGGGCCGTAGTCCTCGATGAGGCGGCAGGCGGCGAAGGTCGAGGACAACGCCAGCACCACGAGAAGGACCGGAGTAAATCTGCTGAGCAAATCGGAGCCTCCTTACCCTGATACGAAAATCAATATAGCAAAGCGCAGAGGACGGCTTTGTACCGGGAGCGCAGGGAGATACCGGGTCAAAACTCCGCCGGCGTTGACAGCTGGGCAGAGGCAACGGCCAGAGGCAGGAGCAGCCATAATGGAGCAGTGATGCAGCAGGCGACGCTACAGTACCGGGTCCACACGTCGAAGGCCGGCCACCGCCGGCTGGAGCAGGCGCTGCTGGACATGGGCGAGCTGTACAACGCTCTGTTGCTGCACCGCAAGGCGGCGAGGGGCAGCCACAGGGGGCAGTTCTCCCTGTCGGCGCAGACGAAGGCCATAACCCAGCTCCGGCGGGAGGAGTCCCGCTACGCCGGATACGCCTACAGGCTGCTGGACCGGGTGGTCAAGCAAGCGAACCTCGCTTGGAACGCCGCCTCGAGGAGCGGAGCCCGTCCGCAGGCGAAGAGCCTGGACTCCCGCGACAGCCTAGAAGTCTCGGCGCCAGGGAAGAACCACCTCCGGCTGACGCCGGACGGCCGGTATGCAACCATCAGCATCAAGGGGCTGCCGGCGCTGAAGTTCAAGCCGGACTGGCGGATGCCGAGGGACCAGCAGCCCCGGCTGATAACCGTGGTGCGCAAGCCCCGCGGGCTCGTGGTCAACCTGGTCTTCAACCGGCCGGAGGGGCCGCCGGTGCCAGCGCCGGAGCACTCTGTCGGTATCACTCCAGGCGTTGGGTACCTGCTGAGCGCCTCAGGCTCCGATGGCACGGCGCTCCAGGTCTCGGGGCACGACGGCCCTGAGAACCAAAAGCTGGCCCGCCGGCTGCGGCGGAAGATGCAGCGGCAACAGGACGCCGCCCTCAGGGACGGAAGGGCCAGGTGGGTATCCCAGAAAGCCAGGGACGGAAGGGTGAAACACCGGTTCCGGTGGAATGACCGACCATCGAAGTCGTACCTCAAGTGCGTCGCCCGGCTCCGAAAAGTCGAGCAGAAACGGAGCGACTCACTGAGAGGACTGCATCACCGCGTGTCGACCGCGCTGGCCGGACGCTACGGGACCGTATGCCTCGAGGATGCCAAGATCCAGAACACCACCAAGCCGGTGCGGAGAACGGCGGAGAATCCCGGCAGGAACGCCCAGCGGAAGCCTGGGCTGAACCGCAGGAGCCTGCCACAGGGCTGGCATCTATTCCGGCGGACGCTGGAGTACAAGTGCCAGTGGCAGGAACGCCGGCTCGTGGTCCTGCCGGTGCAGAGCTCCCCCGCGACCTGCTCCAAACGCAACCACGCCGACGGCGGCATCGACGCCGCCGAAAACATCCGGCGCAAGGGCATCGAAACCCTTGCCAGCGCAGGCGACCTGGCTGGACGCGCCGCCGGTGTCCCATTCGGGACAACAAGCACAGAGACCCCCGGTCCGCACTGCGCCCGGGGGTTGAGCTGCGCGTAGGAACGCGGACCAGCCGGTCGAGGCCGGATGAGCTTCGCAATCGCCTGTCCTTTCTGAAAGCAATGAACGGCTTTTCCAACAGGAACGCAGTGAACGGAGGCGCCGATGCCGACACCGACCCGCTATCCCGGAACCGGAGTCCACTCCGACCCCGGAGCCAAGGCCAACGCCCCGGCCGACGGCGACGCTGCCGCCTGCGCCGGAACCGTCGGAGGGCACCGACCACTGGTGCCGGGACCGGGACCGCGAGGAGGCGGTAAGCCGACGCTCGAGATCGCTGGGCTTCAGTGGGCAGGTGCAGGTGGCGACACTGGACGCCGCGCCGGATGCCGAGTTGGCGCACCTCAGCCTGTCCCTCGCTGCATCGACGGAGTCAGGATCGGGTTCCTGAGCCCCTACTCCGGGTTGGTGCCCCCGAAGGCGGACGCATACTTCGTCGGGGTGTGGAACAAGAGGAGAGACGACCTGGTGGAGAGGGACTCGAGACTCTACTTCCACCCCACGCTCACCGACGACGGCTCGGAGATCATCACCGGGAGCCAGTCCCAACTGCGCCGGATCCTCCGCCTGCTGGGGGCCGCGGCCCGCAACGATAACCCGGACCTAGTGCTGGTGGCCGGGATATTCGACTCGAGGGGGGAGGAGCTGGAGGGCGTGTGGGGAGAGTTCGACCCTGCCGGGCTCGACGATGTGCTGCGCTACCTGCCGTGCCTGTGACGGGTCGAGAAACATCCGGCCCTCCGGCCGGGTGAGGGTTGAAACTGACCTATGTATTGTGCCTCGTGAGTCCACCCCAGCAGCATCCGGCCTTCCGGCGGGACGACGGTCGAAAACAGCAGGTCCACGGGCTCCCACCACCCACACAGACGCGGTACCTGGCAACGAGGCAGAATGAGGTCCGAAACGAGGAGCGCGGATCACCTCTCCGCCGCCTGGGAGCAGACAACATCCTCCCGCCGGGCCGGGCGATGGCCGGCGCCAGCGGCCGAGGACCTGCCACGCACGCCAGCAGCGACAACACGACACCAAGGAGCATCGCCAAGGCCATGTACGACGTGAAGACCGAAAGCCAGTGCCGCCTATGCGGCAACACCTACGGCACCAGGGGCGCCGGGCAGCACCTGCAGAGCTGCCTGAAGAAACTCCCATGTGTCCCCGGCAGCGGGGAGCCGCCCCTGCTGGTGAGCGTCCACGGAGACCACCCCCAAGCCAACGGCGCCTACGTCCTGTTCGCCATCTTCCCGCACGACGCGACGCTGGAACAGCTGGACGTGTACCTGAGATACCACTGGCTGGAATGCTGCGGTCACCTGAGCCGCTTCGAGAGCGCCGGCCGGGAGTATCTGGGACACGAATGGCCCGATCCCGAACCGCTGTCCGGCGAAGCCCCGCGCTCCATGCGCCACCCCATCGCCGACGCCATCACACCCGGCAGCCCGGCGCTCTACGAGTACGACATGGGAGACACCACCAGCCTGACCGTCCGGGTCCAGACGGCCCCGCCGGCGGCAGCCGCCTGGCAAGAGGAGCAGGGCACCGCGGTTGCTGGCGCAACGGTCATGCGGAACCTGATGCCGGAGCGCTGCCGCGACTGCGGCGGCGAAGCAGCCTTCGCCGACGGCGAGGGATACGTCTGCGCCGTCGGCAAGCGCTGGGGGCACGAACGGCCTCTGTTCAACTCTCCCCGCGACGGGGCGGACTGCTTCGACGAGGCAGCGGGGCCGGATCTGGAAGCGCTCCGCATGGTGCTGGAAGTCAGGCGCGAGGCCACCACCTGACGGGACGCCATCCCCCATATCCTCCGCGCCAGCGTCCGGCGGCGGCATGCAATCCTGCTGCGATCTCAGGGCCGCCCGGCGCGAACACATTCGCTACCTGCTGACCCAATGATAAGGAGACAAAACTGGGCGAGCCGCTTTGGGCTCGCCCAGTTTTCCTTCGGAACCCGCTGAATACAAACCTACCAGCCATCCTTGAGGTACCGTGACCGATCCAGAATGCAAGCCCACCGGCCGTGACCCCACCGGCTCCGCCGAGCAAGAAGAGACGGCCCACGAGGAAACAGGACAGGAGCTATCTCGCAGACAGATGCTCGCCCTACCCATCATCGCCGCCGCCCCCAACCTGACCCAGGCCGCCAAGGACGCCGGCATCAGTGAGGCTACTCTGAGGCGATGGCGCCGGGAAGAAGGCTTTCGAGCCGAACTGGACCGCCTCACTGCGGAGATAGCCGACACCACCCGGCAGGAACTCAAGTCCATCACCCTGCAAGGCTTCAGGGTCATCAGGGAACTCATGCAAGACCCCGATCCGGATGTGAGGCTACGGGCCGCCCGGGCCGCAATCATCGTGGGAATACGGGTGATCGACCTAGAGAAGTTCCTCAAGCAGGGAACAACGGAATGCCCGGATCACCCATTCCGCGAGACGGAATGAAACACCGGGAACCGTCCCCCATGGTCGCGGCAAGGGCGAGTTGCGGACCGGCCCCGCTCACAGGGGAGGATAGCTCCAGAAATTCAGCCCCGCTAAACTGACGAGCAAGAGGACACCCGCGGGTGGGAAGAAGAGAGTTCCATCAAAAAAACAAAACTGCACGAAAAATCGGGAATAAAAAACATTTTTCGTGCAAAGCCCTCCCCCTCAGGGCAGGACGATTGCAAAGTC
>VXOI01000105.1 GCA_009840175.1 Chloroflexota bacterium
CATCTCATGCTCCGGCGGTTAGCGCCCGCCTGAATGACCTTTGGAAACACCCTCTTAGACTACCGCTCCCTTTTGGAGCGAACGAGCGTTAATTCATGGCCGGATGTCCGCCCGAGGCGGGGTTCTGGAGCAAGTGGGGAGCTTTACGAGCGAACGGTTGGGTAATGGATCGGAGAGGGGTTTAGGAGCAAGGCCAGGGAGAGGGTTAGGGTGAGGGTGGAAAGTGGAAGATCGGGGCGATTTACACCCCCAGCAGCCGCTCCATGTTCTTCCAGAGGATTGCCTCTTTCTCTTCCTGGGTCAGGCTTTCCAGACTGAGCACCCAGGAAACGGGCCAGTCTATTGCCATGTCCGCCGGCCAGTCGGTGCCGAATATCACGCGGTCAATGCCCACGGTGTCAATGAGCATCCGCAGGGCCGGTTCGCTGTGGGTGAGGCAGTCGTAGTAGAACTTGCTGAGGTAGGCGCTGGGGGGCTGCGAAATGTGCTCTCGGGCCTCGGAGCGAACCTGCCAGCCGCGATCCATGCGGCCCGCGCCGAAGCAGGTGTATCCGCCGCCGTGGGCCAGGCAGACCTTGAGGTCGGGGCACTTGTCCATCACGCCGCCGAACACGAAGGACGCGAAAGTGACAGCGCGGTCAACCAGGTTGCCGATGGTGTTGGCCAAGTGGTAGCGGTTCAGCCGGGGCGTGACCAGAGTGTCGCCGCCCTGCTGGTGGATGAACATTACCGCGCCCATCTGCTCCGCCGCCTGCCATAACGGGAGGTACTCCGGCTCGTCGAAGGTGCGGCCGTCGGCGGTGTCGTTGATCATGGCCCCGACGAAGCCCAGGTTGTTCATCACATGGTCCAGTTCCTTGATGGCCGCGTTAACGTCCTGCATGGGAATCTGGGCGAAGCCCTTGAACCTGTCGGGGTAGTCCATGGTCATCTGGTGGACTTCCTCGTTGCATTCGCGGTGCATCGCGGCGATGACTTGCGGGTCCTGGTCGTAGAAGTAGAAGGCCGCCCCGGTGGACACCACGTGCACGTCCACCCCCAGGGAGTTCATGTCGTTGAGCCGCTGCTCCGGGGTCCAGACAGCGCGGGGCGCAACCCGCATCGTGCCCGGCTTCACGCCGTGCCATTCCTCACCCCGGTTCATGGCTTGGATGAAGCACTGGGGTGTCAGGTGCGCGTGGATGTCTATGCTTTTCACAGGTCTCTCCATAAAACTCCCTCTCCTTTGAGGGAGAGGGTTGGGGTGAGGGTGGGAGCGGTTCCGTCTGCTACCGCCCCCGCTGCCGAGGATCTAGGATGTCTCGCAGGGCGTCGCCGGCGAAAGCGAACCCCAGCACCGTGATGCTCAGGGCCATGCCGGGGAAGACGAGCATCCATGGTGCGGTTCTCAGGAACTGGGCCGCCTGGCCGGTGAGCATTCCGCCCCACGACGGCGTGGGTGGCTCGATACCGAGGCCGAGGAAGGACAGCCCCGCCTCGGTTAGAATGGCCGTGCCGAACATGGACGACATGATGATGAGGAAGGGCGCCATGGAGTTGGGGGCGATGTGGCGCAGTATCACGCGCCAGTCGGATGCGCCAATGGCGCGGGCCGACAGCACGTAGTCAGATTCGCGCAACGAGATGGTGGAAGCGCGAATCACACGGACTCCCCTGGGCAGAATGGTTGCGGCGATGGCAATGATGAGTATCTCCATGGACTGCTCGCCCAATGCCGCCACGATGGCCAGAGCCAGGATGAGGTCGGGAAGCGCCATCCACATATCTATGAGCCGCTGCATCCCGGAATCCAGGATGCCCATGAAATAGCCGGAAATCAGCCCCAGCAGTGCCCCAACCCCGGTGCCGAGCAGCACCGAGGCAAATCCGACCAATAGCGACACCCGCGCTCCATGGACCACCCGGCTGAACACGTCTCGCCCGAACTCGTCGGTGCCGAATAGGTGGGGAACGCCCGGGGCCACGCGGACGGCGTCGTACTTCTGGGCTTGGTAGTCGAAGGGCGCTATAACATCGGCGAATATGGCGAATATGGCCACTATCAGCACTACTATCAGGCCAATGGAGCCAAGCGGCTTGGAACGCAGGTGGTGCCACGCCATGCGGGCGAAGGTGCGTTGCCTTCGCTCCAGCCCGGCGGCCTGATCGCTTCTTTCCAGTATTTCCGTTGGTTCGACCACTGTTCGTGTCCTGCCTTCCTTACGACAAGTTCAGGACTAGCTGTAACGGATGCGCGGGTCAAGCAGGCCATACATGAGATCAACCACCAGGTTGGCCAACAGCACGACCATGGCGATGAACATGATGATTGACTGGATTACCGGGGTATCCCGTCCCGCCACGGCCTGCACCAGCAGTTGGCCGATGCCGGGAATCTGAAACACCTGCTCAATGACCACCTGCCCGCCGAACAGGATAACGACCTCGAACCCGGCCAGTGTGGTCACGGGCAGCAGGGCGTTGCGCAGGACGTGGACAAAAAGAATCTTCGCTTGTTGCAGTCCCTTGGCGTGGGCAGTGCGGACGTAGTCTTCGCGCAGAACCTCCAGCACCGAGGAACGGGTCATCCGCAGCATCCCCGCCGAGCCCCGGGCGCCTACAACTAAGGCCGGGAAAAACATGACCTGGAGGTTGGTCCAAGGTTCTTCCCATAGGTCTTTGTAGGATATGGGCGGCTTCCAATCGAATATGACAGCCAGCGCGACCAGCAGCAACAGTCCCAGCCAGAAGTTCGGCATGGACTCGAAAATCATGCTGAAGAAGCGCAGGCCGTAGTCAATGAGGGTATCCTGCCGCACCGCGGCAATGACCCCGAAGGGAATCGCGACGACCACCGCAATAACCACCGCCATCACGGCCAACTGGGCGCTGACGGCAATGCGTGGGAGCATCCTTTCCGCCACGGACTGCCGGTTGGTGAGAGATTGCCCCAAGTCTCCGGTGAGGAAGTTTACCGCCCAGTCGCGGTATTGAACGAAGACGTTGCGGTCCAGTCCGAGTTTCTCCCGGACGCGCTGGATTTCTTCCTCGGTAGCCTGGTTGGCCCGGTCTTCGCCGCCCAGCACCACCGCTGTGGCATAGTCGCCGGGGATGATGTGCAACAGGAAAAATATGACGACGGATACCCCAATCGCCGTAGGTATGAACAGCAAAACCCTGCGAAAAACGTAACCGGTCATACCTTTTCTGCCCTTGTCTGCCTTTCCTTTGCGTCTATCGCGCCCGGTTTTCTTTCAGCGGAGGCGTATGTCCAATAGCCGATATGGAATGCTATTACGAATAATGATTACGACGCCACAGAAGACTGTTAATGTCTTCTGCGGCGTCAACCGTTACTAGGCGTGAATTACCCTAGCCAGAGCTAGAGGCCACCCGGAACGCCGCTGGTCTGCCCGCTGTAGCCGCCAGCGTCCTTCATGCTCGGGTCCATCCACATATGCTCCCAGCGAACGAAGGAACTGGAGGGCTGTGGGTGATGATAGTACCCACGCACGTCAGGCCAGAAAGCGGCTGCTTCCTGCTCCCAGTAAAGCGGGAACCGCCAGTATTGTTCCATAGTGTAAAGCTGCAATTCGTCGGAGATTTCCTTGCGCTCGGCGGGGTCTATGGTGGTCGCCGCCGCGTCGAGCAACTGCTCCGCCTTCTCGTCGCAGTCGGTGCCTGGGCTCCAGTGATTGTTGGACGAGACACAGCGGAAGTAGTAGCCCATGCCCAAGGCTGGGTCGTCTGCCGGCATAGTGTCGTTGCGCGGCAAGATATCGCCCCAGGAGCCTTCGGAAGTTTGCTTGCGATATGCGACGGTCTCAACCAGGTCGAAGTCCGTCTGAACTCCGAGCAGCCTCAGTTGCTCCTGGAAGAAGGTGGCGCGGGCTTGCACCTGCTCATCGGACTCAACAGTGAAGGTAAAGGTTTCGTCGAAGGGGAAATTCTCCTCTTCGAGAATGACCCTGGCCTCAGCGCGGCGGGCATCCCAGTCCCCATCTTCAGGGGGGCACCAACCGGGGACGGCGCAGCCGGTTGCCTGGTCCAGTTCCCAAGAGCTGCCGGGTGACATCTGGAATCCGGCGGCGCCGTGGCCGTCCTGAAGTATGCGGATTCCGGTCTCGCGGTCAATGCCCATCATAATGGCCTGGCGCACCCGCACGTTGTCGAAGGGAGCGTTGCGGGCATTCAGCCACAGGGTGTGGTGGCCGCGGGTGGCGCGTATGACCGTCTGAATCTGGTCGTTCTCAACGTAGGAGTCGTACTGGCCCCAGTTGCGGACCCAGTGCCAGTCTGTCTGGCGCGCCAGCATGGCGGCCTGCTGAGCGGACTCGTCCAAGATGCCGAAAATGGTGACCTTGTCGACGTAAGGCAGACCGTCCTTGAAGTAATTCGGGTTCTTGGTGAAGTTCTGCTCGTCAACGCCCACGCTCTGGCCCTCGTCCCAGGTGAACGGGCCGGTGCCCACGGTGATGTCGGTGAACATGGCATCTTCGCCGTTGGCCTCGAACCAGGCCTTGTTGAACATCACCGCCGCCCGGTCAGTGAAGGCCAGCATTGCCGTAGCGTTGGGTTCCACGAAGTTGAGCTCCAGGGTCGTGTTGTCCAGGCAGGACGATGAGTCCATGTCGAGGAAACCGAGCTTTCCCTGCATTTCGCTGGTGGTCAGGCCCTCACCGGTGACCATGGTCTCGAGGGTAAAGCGGGCGTCCTCACAGGTGAATGCTTCGCCGTTGTGCCAGGTAATGCCCTCGTGGAAGAACATGGTGACGCCGGTGGCGTTGTCGTGATTGGTCCAGCCCCTGGCCAGGTCGGGGATTATCTTGCCGGCGTCGTAGGGATTGTCCTCCACCAGGTAGTTATGGGTGGGGACGCGCAGGCGAGCGGTTACACCTGAGAAAGCGCCCCAGATGTTGGCGTGATCGAGGGGGTCTTCATAGTTTATGCGGAGATGTCCGCCGTATATGGGCTCTCCGTAAAAGTCCGTCGGCGGATTCCAGTATTCCGCGAATGATGGCGCGTGAGACGGCTCCATCATCATGCTCGGGCTGGGAGCCTGCGTCGCAAGAGGCGCAGCGGTGGCCAGAGGCGCGGAGGTGGCTGCCGGCGCCTGTGTTGCGGCCGGTGCCGATGTCGCTGCCGGAGCGGGAGCCTCGGTCGCTGCGGGCGCTGGCGCCGATGTGGCCGCCGGGGCGGGAGCCTCGGTCGCTGCGGGCGCCGGAGCTGAGGTCGGAGTTGCCGATTCTCCACAGGCTACCGCCAGAACCGGGATAAGGAACAGCATGGCCAACAGAGCAAATCTGGTAATCTTCCAGCGGAAACCTGTCATCTACCTCTCCTCCGTGTGTTCAAGTTCCAATCGTTGCAATAACGATACGGCGCGGTACTCTATATTCCCTTTGTTTCTGTGTCAACCCACAATCATTGCGCGTAAAAGCAGCCTATGCTAGTGTTTCCTGCACTTTCCGCTCCCGGAGGAATGATGACAGAGGAAACAGGAAAACTACAGCCTAACTACAATCCCTTTCCGCCCGGACAGTCAAGTCGCTCAATGGTCGTAGAACTGGACGTTGAAGACATGGGGCAGATGCTGCGCCGGGCCTTTATTGATACTCACGGCAAGTTCACCATCTACTGCGACGAGCCGGAGGCCATCGGCGGCAACGGAACGGCCCCTGCGCCGCTGCACTACTTCGCCGCCTCCATACTGTTTTGAGAGATGACCCAGATTGAGAGGTACTCTCAATTGATGAAGGTCGAAATCAGCAGCGTAAAAGCGCACGTAGCCGTACACTTCGGCTTGCAGGGCTCGGTGCTGGCAGGCACCATCGAAGCCAGTGCCCCGAAGGTGGAGACCAGCTATGAGATCGAGTCCCCCGACGACCGCAACCGCGTCGCGGCTATGCTGCGCAACGCCCGCAACGGTTGCTGGGTGCGCGCCGCCGTAGCCAACCCCACTCCTTTCGAGGACAAGTCGACCCTCAACGGTGAGCCGATCTACTTCGACTGACGGCGAGTTGTCTGAACCGGGATTTGCTTGATTGGATGATTGCTCTGATTCGAGCTACTTTTGCGGAGGGAGCGAATCAAGGCAATCTACTAATCACAAGAATCACAGTTCAGACAATCACCACCCCAGACTCTCCGTTACCAGCACCATTGAAATGCGCCCCGCCACCGGCTCATGCTCCATCACCAGATACTTGCCGATGGGCGTGGGGGCGACGCCCCGGTTTTCCAGCCAGCGGTCGTGGCGCTCCAGCGTCCAGCCCCGCGTGCGGGCTTCGGCCTCTGCCAGCGTGGGGCATATCTTCTGAGTCCCAGCCACCAGAATCACCCGCCGCGCGCCGTAGGAATAGGCCCCTATCTGGCTGCCGGAACTGCTGGCTATGACAATCTCCCCGGTCTCTGCGATGGCCTGCACGCTGCCCACGAAGTAGTCGGCAGTGGTGGTCTTGCGCCGGAACTCCCGCTGCGCCGCCGGGTCCGGCTGCGCCATCATCTGGTCGTGCAGGTTCACGTATTTGTCGTTGCCGTGCATATACCCGGTGTAGCCGATGGTGTCCAGCGTTTCCGAAGTGTTGACGAATACCTCGGAACCCTCCGGCACCAGATCCTGAATCTTGGCGAGGGCGGCCTCCCGGCTTTCCACCAGGAAAGCTTCCACGTTGCGAGCCGCCAGACCATCTATTGTCCGCTGGATGGAATCGGCGGATGCCGGGGCTGTGGGGTTGCCAGTGGTCATTTTTGAGTCTCCTATCTCTTAACTCCCTCTCCCTCCGGGAGAGGGCTGGGGTGAGGGCGTCCCGGCCCTCGCCGTCTCTTTCGCTTGCGTTTTCCCCCTCACCCTAACCCTCTCCCTCAGGGAGAGGGAACTGAGCAGGAACCTCTTCCACGGGGAAAGGGAATTAAGAAGTGCCGGGCCGCAGGTTTGGCATCACCTCGTCAGCGAACAACCCCATGGACCGCATCACCTGATCGGGTGTCAGGTCGCCCCAGGCAAGTATGGGGCAGAAGTAGTTGATGCCCGTTTCGTCTATGGCCCGCTGTACCTTTTCCCGCACCGTTTCCGGAGACCCGGTTATGACGATTTCCCGAGGCTCCAGGTCGTCGAAGTCGCGAATGAAATTCAGGAAGTCGTAACCGGCCTTTTCCCACAGGAAGTTGATGTTGTGGAACCAGGCCTGGAAGGCTTCCCGGCACTCGCTCCTGGCCTGCTCGTCGGTATTGGCGACGTAAACGTGGCGGACGAGTCCCAGCTTGGGAACGGCGACGTGGCTGTTCAGCCCGTCGGACATTCGCTCAGCGTTCCAGACCTGCTTGTACAGGTCGTAGTGCTCCTTGGTCGCCGCGTTGTCGGCGAAGACGTGACAGGTATTGAAGCCGTGCTGGGCCATCCACGGCACTGTTTCAAGGTTGTTGCTGGCATACCAGAGCGGAGGATAGGGCTTCTGGAAGGGCTTGATCCACAGCTCAATGTCCTCGTAGTCGTAGTGCTTGCCGTGATGATTGAAAGCGCCCGTAGAGAAACCGGTGGTGAACAGGTCCATCTGCTCGTTGAACACATCCCAGCTTATTTCCAGGTCAACGTCGAACTTCTCGGCCTCCACCGGCGAGACCCCTCGTCCCACGCCCAGGTCCAGGCGTCCGTTGCTGAGGTTGTCCAGCATACAGATTTCGTGGTACAGGCGGATGGGGTTGTAGAAGGGCAGCAGGAACACCAGCGGCCCCAGCCGCAGCCTGGAGGTGCGCTGCGCCGCCGCAGCTAGGAACACCGACGGCGAAGGCGACACGCTGAGGGGCGTTATGTGGTGCTCCGCCAGGTGGTAGCTGTAAAACCCGGCGCGATCGGCGTATTCCAGCATCTTCAGCCGGTTCTCGAAGATGTCATGGGGCGCCGACTTGTCCCACTCAATCCAGTCGAAAAGCCCGAATTGCAGGGTATCGTTGAGCGTGTTGGCCTGCGTCATGGCTTACCTCCAACGCCGAGGTCTTGCTTAATAGACAACGGAATAATACGCCCGAAGGTGCGGCAACCGCAAACAGATGGGCACATTTATAGGGGCGGGTTTCAAACCCGCCCCTACACCATTGGCAGAGCCTGACCCTACCGCCGTCCGCTGGCGATAATCATCGCCGCGAACTCCGTGTCTATGCCGCGCGGCCATTCCCGGCCCGAAGGGTCGGAGACGTTGATGATCAAGGGCGGGCCGAGACCCTCGATTTCCATGCGCAGCACGTCCCCGTTCTGGACCGCGCCGATGTGCTGGTGGTTGACGCCGGTGGCGATGACGTCCCCGGGTTCCAGCGTGGTGATTTTCGACATTTCCGAGATCAGTTCCGGTATCTTGTGGGCCATATCGCTGGTGGGGAAATCGTGGCGAGGCTCATCGTTGTTCCACAGCCTCACCTGTAGGTCCTGCGGGTCTGCTATCTCGTCGGCGGTGACCAGGGCCGGGCCCATCGGCGCGAAAGTGTCCCAGCACTTGCCCAGGAAGAAGCTGTTGCCCACCGCGCCCTGCAATCCGCGCGCCGACATATCCAGGAAGTTGGTGTAGCCGAAGATGTACGACAGCGCATCGTCCTGCTCCACCTTGCTTGCTGTCTTGCCGATGACGAATGCCAGTTCCGGCTCGTGGTGGAACACCGAGGCCGGTGCCGGCGGCAGCTCGCAGGTGTCGCCGTTGCCGATGACTGCCGTGGGCGACTTGAGGAAGGCGTCCAGCACCGCCGCCTCCCGCTGCCCGAATTCCAGGTAGTTGACCGCCGCGCAGATGAGCTTGGGCGGCTTGGGCACCGGAGCGCGCAGCCGCACGCTGCCCAACGCTACGCCGTCCTGCCCCTCCACGGCAGACTCGATGCGGGGGCGCATCTCGCCCCAGTTGATGATTACTTCTTCTATCATGTCCTGGGGACGCCGGAAGCTCATTCCTTCGACGGCGGACATTGCGTTTACGATTCGGTCGCCGTTGATTACTCCGAGTTGATAGTCTTCATAAAGCGCCAGTTTCATCGCCAAACCTCCCGTTTCAGTGGCGTTTGCCGTAGTGTGGCACGCCGCGCGGCTATGGGCAAGCGGGTTTCCCTTGACGGAACAGTTGGCTGATTCTAGGATTGGGCTAGTTCGAAGGCGAGGATCTTTAGATGCCGACAAGAGTGTATGTCATCCCAATACCACCCGGAAATACAGAGGCTCTCAAATCAGCCTTCGCCGAGATGGAGGGAGCGCGGGAACAGCAGTGCATAGACAACCGACACGTGATGGGCATAACCCGCGAGTTTGTCAGCCTTCACGAAACTGCGCAGGGTGATTTGCTGGTGGCGTACCTGGAAGGCGATGACCCCGACAAGGCGGTGGAGCGGATGGTGGCGTCCGGCTCGGACTATGCCCGCTGGATTGCGGAAGTCGTGTTTCCACTGCTTGGCACGGAGCATCTGAGTGCGGGGCAGGTATTGGCCGACTGGCGGGACAGGTAATGAGCATGTCTCAGGCCGACGGGCCGATGCCCGGCATCAGCTACGAAGTTCGCGGCCACACCGCCTACATCGCTATCCGGCGTCCCCAGGCTATGAACGCCCTCGGGCCGGAGCAGCAGGCCGAGATTATCGAGGTCTGGGAGACCTTCCGCGATGACCCGGAGGCGTGGGTGGCTATCATCACCGGCGAGGGCGACCGGGCCTTCTGCGCTGGGGCCGACCTCAAGACCTACACCCCTGTTCTCGGCGAGCGCGACATATACGACCTGCGGCAGGATGCCGACCGCCCCGGTTTCGGCGGCATCACGCGGGGGTTGAACATCTGGAAGCCCATAATCGCCGCGGTGAACGGCTACGCGCTGGCCGGAGGGCTGGAACTGGCCCTCGCCTGCGACATTCGGGTGGCCTCGGAGAACGCGGTGTTCGGATGCTCCGAGGTGCAGCGCGGCTTTCACCACTGCGACGGCGGCACGGTCCGGCTGCCCCTCATAGTCGGCCTTGGCAATGCCCTGCGGATGCAGCTCACAGGCGAACATATCGGAGCTGGAGAGGCGCTGCGGATCGGACTGGTAAGCGAAGTGACTACCCTCGAAGGCCTGATGCCCGCCGCCGAACGCTACGCCGCCGCCATCGCCGCCAACGGGCCGCTCGGAGTGCGCTCGGCCAAGGAGTCCATGATTCGCAGCTTGGGCCGGGCCCTTGAGGATGCCCTGCGTTTCGAGAACGTGCTTTTCTCGACGCTTACCAGGACGGAGGATTTTGCGGAGGGCCCCCGTGCCTTTGCCGAGAAACGCCCGCCGGAATGGAAGGGCCGCTAGCTGGTTCCAGAGAACGCCCTCACCCTAACCCTCTCCCAGAGGGAGAGGGAACTTTTGCGATACGGAAGGTGAAGCATGGTCGAGATGGACAATCGCATCCCTCTGGATTGGGATGCGCTGGAAGTGGGCGAGGTCTTTGAGAAGTTCGAGTACACGCTCACTCATGAAATGATTGACGAATACCGCCGGGGCGTGATGGACCCTGAAGCCGCTTTCCCTACCATTTCCCACAAGGTGGACGTGCGGCAGTTCAATGCCAGGTACAGCGATAACGGCTCGGTCAACGCCCGCTGCGCCTTCCACTGCTACAACTCCCCCGTCCCCGGCAGGAAGCTGACCGTTACGGCGTGGGTGGCCGACAAGTACCTGCGCCGGGGCAAGAACTACATCGTCACCGAAGCGGTTTCGGTGGATGAGGAGGGGCGGCTGATTGACCGGGTCATCACACACGAGTTGAAGCAGCCTTGGGAGGTGGGCAAGAAATGGGAAAGCTAGAGCAGGGCTTCTCGGAGGGTGACCCGGTGGGACCGCTGGTCAAAGAAATCACCCAGGAGGCCATCAACCTGTTCGAAGGGAGCGCCGGACACTCAGAGCCTTCGCAGTTCACCGATGAGGAGGCTGCCCGCGAGACGCTGGGTACCAGTGGCACGGTCGCCTCGGGGCGAATGTCCATCAGCTTTGCATTAGAGCTGTTGCGGAGGCACTTCGGCGGCGACGTCTTCAACCGTAGCGGCACGGTTGACCTGCGTTTTCTCCGCCCGGTGCGCCCGGGCGACACCATCACCTTTGCCGGAGAGGTGACCGGGACTTCCCGGGAAGCCAACGGCCTCAAGGTGAACGTCAAAATCGAGGCGCAGAACCAGCGGGGCGATACGACAGGCGTGGGAAGCGGGAGCGCCGTGGTTCCTCAGGCATACCTGCCGCCGGAAGAGTAGGGGCGATTGCAAAATTTTACCTTCACCCTAACCTCCCCCCCGAGGACGAGGGCATTTCGTAATCACTCTGTAGAGTTGGGCGTACTTGGAGCGAAAGAGGCAAATGCTATTGCGCTATTCATAATCTATATTGCGCTGTAGTGATATAATGAACGTGGAGCAAGTTAGGGTGTCCTGCTGTTGGTTACTGATTCCGTTACCGCTGCCTCGGATAACCTGGACTGAGCCCCGAGTTACCTAAGTATCTGGAGGTTATCCGAATGGCATTGGCAGACAAGGAACTCACCTGTGTGGAGTGCGGGGCGCCTTTCCTCTTCACTGTCGGAGAGCAGGAATTCTTCGCGTCCCGCGGCTACACCAACGACCCGAAGCGGTGCTCGGCGTGCCGCAGCGCCCGCAAGAGCCAGCAGCGCTCCAGCGGCTTCGGCGATGGCGGTGCCCGCGAGATGCACCCGGTGGTCTGCGACCAGTGCGGCGTGGACACCATGGTCCCCTTCGTTCCCCGCGGCGACCGGCCGGTGTATTGCAGCGACTGCTTCAGCACCATCCGCCGCTAGAGTACCCCACCCTAACCCTCCCCCAGGGGGAGAGGGAATTGAAAGGGCAGAGCCGCTCGGATTCGAGCGGCTCTTTTTCCTTTTGTGGTAGAGTTGCGCCGGAGGGAATTGGATGACTCATTCTATTGGTATTGTTGGTTGCGGGGCCATTGGCCGCGCCCTCCTCAGGGCCGGAGACAAAAGTGAGTTGGGTGTGGCCGTGGCAGGTGTAACCAGCCGTGCAGCGAGTTCCGCGCGGGAGTTCCTGGACACGCTGGACTCGCCGCCGCCTTACTTGGAGCTGGACGAACTGGTGGAAAGGTCGTCGCTGCTCATCGAGACGGCAGGCGGCCACGTCGTCCCGTCGCTGGCGGATGCGGCCTTCGGGGCGGGCAAGGACTTGATGGTCATAAGCATCGGCGCGCTGCTGGAACACCCGGAGGTAATTGAGCAGGCACGGGCGCAGGGTTGCCGGTTATACGCGCCGTCCGGCGCCATCGCAGGGCTGGACGGCATCAAGTCCGCCTGCCAGGGCCGCGTTGACCGGGTGGAGATGGTGTCCCGCAAGCCCATTGCGGCGCTGCAAGGCGCGCCCTATCTGGTGGAGAACGAAATACCCCTTGACGGACTGACCGATGAGCAGGAAGTATTCTATGGCCCGGCCCGCGCCGCAGTCCGGGGATTCCCTTCCAACCTGAATGTCTCGGCGGCGGTTAGCCTGGCTGGCATCGGCCCCGACCGGACGATGGTGCGGATTATTGCCGACCCTGCCCTCAGCCGCAACTGCCACGACATCACAGTCGAAGGCGAGTTTGGCCTACTGCAAGTCCACATCGAGAACATCCCTTCCGAAAACCCCAAGACCGGGAGGCTGACGGCGCTGTCCATCATCCGCTCGGTGCGCGACGTAACCGATCCTGTACGTATCGGTACATGAACCATTCTTGCGGAGAATACAGAGAAGGCTGGTATGGCGCAGGAAAACATAACAGCTAACCCTCCCTCAGCATCCCGCCGGTTGATGATTCCCGGCCTGGCGTCGGGGCACGCCACCTTTCACTGGATCATCCAGAGTTTCGCCGTTGTGCTGCCGGAGATCCAGATGTTCTTCGGACTGAACAGCGTGGGGGCGGCGGGGGTGATGTCGGCCCGTGACCTTGCGGCGGGGCTGATAGCGCTGCCCGGCGGCGTGGTGGTGGATGTCCTGCGGCGGTACTGGGGCTTCCTGCTGTCGGGTTGCCTCGGTCTGGCCGCGCTGGGCTCGCTGGTGATGGGCGTGTCCCCCGTATATTGGCTGTTGCTCATAGGCATCGGTGTGGTGGCGATCTCCCACTCCGTTTGGCACTTGCCTGCCTCGGCTTCGCTCTCCTACCACTTCGCCGAGCGGCGGGGAACGGCGCTGTCTTTCCACGGCGTCGGCGGCAGCGTCGGCGATGTGGTGGGGCCGCTGGCCACTGGCGCTCTGTTGGCCTTCCTGGGGTGGCAGGGCCTGATGAGCATCTATGCCATCGCCCCCTTCTTCTTTGGATTCATGGCTGTTTGGACTTTCCGGCACATAGGCCGCGTCAACACCGAGTCCGGTACCCCAGCCGACCCGCCCACCATGGAGAGGCGGCTGAAATTGACCCGCCAGTTGCTTCGCAACCCGGTGCTGTGGGGCCTGACTTTCGTTCGCGGTCTGCGTGGAATGTGCCTGATTTCGCTGGTTACGATACTTTCCCTGTACTTTGACGATGTACTGGAGATGAGCGAGTTCTGGCGTGGCTTCCACATCTCGCTGCTGATAGTGGTGGGGCTGGTGGCAAAGACGGGGGCGGGGTATCTTTCCGACCGCTGGGGGCGCAAGCAGGTGCTGGTGCCTGGGCTGATATGGTCCTGCCTGGTCACCCTGGCGCTGATTCCATTCAGCGACGGGATTTCCCTGACAATTACGATAGCGTTGCTGGGCCTGTTCCTGTACCCAGACCAACCCATCCTGACCGCAGCGGTGTTTGACGTGGTGGGCCGGGAAGTGGCATCCACCGGCCTGGGCGTCGTTGCCTGTATCGCCTTCATCATGTCGGCGGCGTCGGCTCTGGTCTCCGCAGCAATCTATGAGACTATGGGATTCACGGAGACTATGTATTTCATAGCGGCCCTGTTTGCGCTGGCGGCAGTGGTGTTCGGGTTGCTTCCGCTGTCCCGCGGGGCTGCAGAGTAGACGGAAGGCCGCCCGGAGCGAGTTTCGCAAATCCAGCCGAGGAGTCTGTAAATGGCCGCAGTCACAGGGGACGTAATTGCCGAAGCGCAATTTGACCCCAAGTTCACCTCATGGGGGCGGGTTGTCATCAGCGGCTACCTGTTCATCAGCGTGGTAGGCATCCTGCTGATCCCTTTCTGGTGGGCACTCAGCTACTGGTACGGGGCGGAGTTCCTGCGCCGGGTGTCGGCCAGGCTGACGACCAATGCGCTGGAAATTAAAATAGGCGTGTTTTTCCGCAAGGAATCCACCATCCCGCTGAATCGCATCACCGACCTGCGGCTGCACGACGGCCCGGTTATGCGCCACTACGGGCTGCGCGGACTGAAGGTGGAAACTGCCGGAATGTCAGGCCAGGATTCCGGTTCCGAAGGCAACCTTATCGCAGTGGTGGACGCCGAGGGCTTCCGCAACGCCGTCCTGGCCCAGCGCCAGCGGGTTATAGAGGCAGAAACCGGACAGGCCCAGGTAGTGACCGATACGTCCGCCCCGGGCAACGATATGCTTGTAGAAATCCGCGACATCCTGGCACGTATCGAATCACACTTGGCGCAAGGGGATAACGAGTAGGGGCGCACGGCTGTGCGCTCCTACTACGAGAGGTATGGTTCCGTTGCTCTAAAGTAGCTTGGCGCAGTCGTCCAGGATGGGAGTGACGGTGTCCGTGCCTTCGGAGGGCAGGCTGAACAGGACGCGGTCCACGCCCTGTTCCTCCATACGCGCCAGGTTTTCGGGGTCTGGGCGGGCGCCGAAGACAGTGATGTTGATGGAGTCTGGGTCGCGGCCCACGTCTTCGGCGCGGCGCTTCAGGATCTGGATTTTCTCCGGCAGGCTGGGGCCTTCGGCGGCGCGTCCGCTGATGGGCATCCAGCCGTCGCAGTATTCCAGCACACGGTCGAAGGTGGTGGGGCCGTCGCCGCCCATGAGGATGGGCGGGTGGGGCTTCTGGGCTGGTTTTGGCCAGGCCCAGCACATGTCGAAGTTCACGT
>VXOI01000078.1 GCA_009840175.1 Chloroflexota bacterium
CCCTTGTATTCCCCCCCAGAGGGGGGGAGGGATATGGAGGGAGAGGGAATTGGGGAAGACCGGACGCTGGCCGAGGACCTGTCGCTGCCGGTGGTGGTGGAGCCGGGGGTGGACTACGCCCAACCGCCGGACTGGAATTGGCGGGATGTTGATTCCAGCCAGCCCAACTCCGCCGTCTTCCACATCAGCCACTCGGAGATTACGCGGGTGCTGGTGGACACGCTGCGGCCTGAAGACTGTTCGCCCGACGCCAACATGGTTATCAAGGACGAAATTCCCATCGTGGTGCTGGACAGCCTGGACAAGTACTGGGCCGGCGAGGCCAAGCATCGCCTGCCCCTGAACGGCGTCCGCGTCCCCATCGAAGGCGACACCGTGGCCGAGGCCAAGCGGGCGCTGGCTGACGACCTGGGGGCCCAGTTCCGCCTTCTGCTGATGCTGCGAAACTCGCGCCAGCACCAGCTCGCGCAGCAGTTGGAGGACAACCTTCGGATGCTCAGCGAACTGCTGGAGCCGCGGCGGGAGCAGGGGTAAAAGTAGCATTCCTAGGATTTAGGCCCAGTTGCCCTCATCTCACCGTGGGCCTGTTTGAGTAATGGCTTGGACAACTATGGGATGGGCATCCAGTACCCTATGTCCATTTTCTCGGGGTATGGTGAATAGAGCGGGGGTGTCTCACCTATCAGTAGATTTCTCCAGCCCGGTCGTTGGTGGTGCATGGCCCAGGCAGCGTATGCGGCAAGGATTGCATCTTCTCTATGCTCTTTGTCTGGCCCTTGTATGTTTCCCGCATCTTGCACTAAATCGTCCAATTCGCCCCGAGAAATTTTAAGCAAATTGAGTAGCGCTTTGGGATGGGCTTCCGTGATAGGAGAGCGCAACCTGGGGTTTTGGCGAAGGAGTTCTGCCAACAAGATACCTTGCGCGAGATCCGCTCCGGCCAAAGAGTTAATGTGCTGGACAGATGTTGTTTGATCACCTTTCTTGATTAACGCCCGTCTGATAATAAGATCCACTTGCCGATCCCAAGCATGGAGGGGCCAGAACAAGGGAGCATCTATCCCGGATGCTCGAACGCACGCATTTCCGGGAATGCTTCTAGCACTCGGTCATAGACTTCTCTAGCATAACCAGCGGTGCCGGAAGAAAGCAGCCGTGGCTTGCAAGGGCTGTCTAGACATATGCTCCAACCGAACTTACGTGGATGCTTAGGCGTACCTTCTCCCTTTCCACCGGGGTCGAACCCCAAGAATATATCCACTTTGGGGGGCATCCTTCACCTACCTCTAAAAGGCAGATTGCGAAATCCAATCGAAGCCCTCATTTAGAACTGGATGAAACCGGCTCTTACAAATTACCCAGCTTCTCCCGCACGGCGTCCACCACCTCCGACAGGGGCACTGTCGTCGCTTCGTCGTCCTGCCTGCCCCGTACCTCCACCACGCCGTTGTTGAGGTTGCGGGGGCTGATTACCAGGCGGACGGGGAGGCCCATCAGGTCGGCGTCGTTGAACTTGACGCCGGCTGCGGCGTCGGGGCGGTCGTCGTAGAGGGTCTCGATGTTGGCGGCGTTCAGCCGGGTATAGAGATCTTCGGCGGCCTGGGCTACGGCTTCGTTGGACAGGTTGAGACCGACGAGGTGGGCCTGGTAGGGGGCGATGGGGTGGGGGAAGACGATGCCCCGGTCGTCGTGGTTCTGCTCGATGGCGGCAGCCAGCAAACGGCCAACACCGATGCCGTAGCAGCCCATTGTGATGGGGCGGTTGCGGCCTTCGGAGTCCAGGTATGTTGCGCCCAGAGTCTCGCTGAAGAAGGTGCCCAGCTTGAAGATGTGGCCCACCTCTACGCCGCGGGTGGCTTGCAGCGCGCCGCCGCAGCGGGCGCATTGCTGGCCGGGCTGGGCCAGGGCGATGTCGGTGAGGACGTCCACCTGGAAGTCGCGGGGGTAGTTGGCCCCGGTCATGTGGGTGTCGGGCTTGTTCGCGCCGACGACGAAGTTGTTGCCGCTCTCGATGGAAGGGTCGGCTATCTTGCGGATGCCGGTTACGCCCACCGCCGACGCGCTCCCCGCCACCAGTCCGGCGGCCTGTACCTCCCCGTCCTCGGCGAAGCGCAGGTCGTCGCAGTGGAGGGCGTTCTTGAGCTTGACCTCGTTTACTTCGAGGTCGCCGCGTATGGTGACGAAGACCGGCTCCCATTGGTTACCATAGGCGGCCATGTAGAAGACGGCCTTGAGAGTCTTGGACTCCGGCACGTCCAGGAACTCGGCCAGCCCGGCGATAGTCTTGATGCCGGGGGTGGCGACCTCCTGCAATGGGGCTTCGGGCTCGCGCTTGATGGGCGGGAAGACGGAATCGGCCTTCTCGGCGTTGGCGACGTAGTCGCAGCCGGAGCAGGTGATGACGGTGTCTTCGCCGGTGTCGGTGGGGAGCAGGAATTCGTGGGAGTCCTTGCCGCCGATGGCCCCGCTGTCGGCTTCGGCCATCAGCACCGGCAGTCCGCAGCGGTGGAAGACGTTGCGGTAGGCCTGGGCCATGTCCTGATAGCTGTCGTCGAGGCTGTCGTCGTCGGCGTTGAAGGAGTAGGCGTCCTTCATGTCGAATTCGCGCACCCGGATGAGTCCGGCACGGGGGCGGGGTTCGTCGCGGAACTTGGTCTGTATCTGGTACAGCAGCAGGGGCAGGTCGCGGTAGCTCTGGACGTTGCTCTTGACCACGTTGGTGACGACTTCCTCGTGGGTGGGAGCCATGACCATAGCCCGGCCGCTCCGGTCCTCAAGGGAGAAGAGATTGTCACCGAAGGCGGCGCGGCGACCGGTCTGCTCCCACAGGTCCAGCGGCTGGAGGGCTGGCAGCATCAGTTCCTGGCCTCCGGCGGAGTCCATTTCCTCGCGGATGATGTTCTCGATCTTCTTGAGGGACCGCCAGGCCAGGGGCAGGTAGGAGTAGACACCCGCCGCCACCTGCTGGATCAGCCCGGCCCGCAGCATCAGACGGTGGCTGGCCGTTTCCGCCTCGGAGGGGTCAAATCGCAGAGTCTTGCTGAGCATTCGGGTGAATTTCATATATCCAGCCGCCTAATCGAAAGTAGGTCTTGGAGGACGCAGGTTCCCGAGGGTTTAGCTTTGCTCTCCTTCCGACACGGTGGCCGGAGGCATGAAGTCATCCACTGCCAGCGCGACATCGGGAAAGGCTTGCGGGCTGATGCTTTGTCCTGCGCGGCAAGTACGGACGGCCAAATACTCAGAACCGGACGGTTCAGTATGGACAATTACCTCCCGGGCCCGCAGGTTGCCTACCCACACCTCCGGGATACCTGACTCAGCGTAGCGGGCGAGCTTGACGCCCAGGTCGTACTCCAGCGAACTGTCGGAGAACTCGATAATCCAGTACACGTCAGAGGCCGAATCCCGCTCCATATCGTCCAGAGCGCGTTCCCTTATCACTGCGATGTCGGGTTGGGGCATAGTGCGGTTGTTCAGCAGGATTGACCCTTGCACTCGCACCACCGCCCGGTTCCCCAAGGATATGACCAAGTGCCTGGTCGAGTAGTCGGTGCCGCGCAGGTGAGGGACATTGATGGGCGCCATGACCAGAATTTCTCCGTCTATCAACTCAACACGGTCGTCCTCATGCAGAACTCCGGCTACTTCCAGGGCCAGGTACTCGTCCACGGTGAAGCGGCGCTTGCCGGCCAGCACGGCGGCCTGCTCTTCCTCAGTAATGATGCCTGCCTCGGCCAAGACGGCGCACTCCTCCAGTGTGAAGGGGCGAGCCGTAGGTAGCCATGTGGCCGCAGTAGTCATCGCAGCCTCCTGAGTATGGGGAGTGTTCGGGGATTCCAGCCTACTCCAGCCGCCGACTGCTGGCAAGCGGCGGGTGCGGTCCCAAAACCCCAAGACACGCAGCTATCATCGCAATCCGTTGACTCAGGGCCGAAGCAGTCTCCAACCTTGACTTTTAATGTACATAACCAGCTACAAGCAAGTAATGTACAATGGAGTTGTAGCATGAGAGCCAGAGACGATTGAGGAGCATCGGCCCCTGGTAACGCCGAGGGGAGTAAGCCATGCCGATAGATAAATGGCAATATAACAACGGGAACGCGGAGTTCATCCTGGAACGAGTCGATGCCAACACGGTGAAGGTGTCCCACCAAGAACAGATCGGCTGGTTCGGTCTGAACGCCGACTGGGACGCGGACCAGCCCTATGCCTGGACTACTTCGAAGCGCGACATCAAGGACAACGGAATTGACGGCCTTTTTAGGCACAATACCCCCGACGACGCCCTCAAAATGCTGTGTAACAGCCTGCTTAGGGACCAGCGGAGGGCTGACTCCAAACGCATCAACCCGGAACAGAGGCAGGAAGCTGCGCGAAAAGTATTGGACGAGTTTCTCAGGGAACTCCCCGAATAGCAGGATGGCATAACGGATAGTCTGTTCCCTAAACAGACGAATATTAAAGAAACAACCGCCGACGGTGCCGCGAGTCGGCGGTTGACGTTTCTACGGATGCCGCCGAGCTTGCGGGCCGCTAATCAGCGGGGGCGGGTTCGGCTTCGACCTCTTCCATCAGCGCGGTGAGCATTTCGGCTTCGGGAACTACGCGGACCTTCTCGCCCTTGCGGAAGATTACGGCGCGGCCCGCTCCGGCGGCTATGCCCACGTCGGCGTCCTTGGCCTCGCCGGGGCCGTTGACCTCGCAGCCCATGACGGCGACCTTGATGTTGCGGTTGCTCTTGCGGAGCAGGGAATCAACGTCGTTGGCGAGCTTGCGCACGTCCACGTCGGCACGTCCGCAACTGGGGCAGGCCACCAGCACCGCGCCCTTGCTGCGCAGGTTGAGGGACTTGAGGATTTCGTACCCGGCGATGACTTCGTCCACCGAGTCGTCGCTGAGGGAGACGCGGATAGTGTCGCCGATGCCATTGTAGAGCAGCACGCCGAGGCCGACGGATGTGCGGATGGAGCCGGAGGTCTTGGTGCCGGCCTCGGTGATGCCCAGGTGCAGCGGGTAGGGAATCATTTCGGACAGGCGGGTGTAGGCTTCGATGGTGGTGGGGACGTCGAAGGCTTTCATGGAGATTTTTATCTGGTCGAAGTCCTGGTCTTCCAGCAGGCTGATTTCCCAGAGGGCAGTGGCGACCATGTGGTCAACGACGCTGTAATCGCCCTCGCTGGCCTCGCCGGCCTTGGGGAGCTTATTGACTAGGTCCATGTGACGGGAGAAGCCGCGCGTCCGGCCGATGCCGCCCACCGGGGGCAGGCTGCCGAAGTTGACGCCGATGCGGATGGGGACGTTCTGGGCCTTGGCCGCCGCAGCGACCTCGCGCACCTGGTCTTCGTTGCGCAGGTTGCCGGGGTTGAGGCGCAGGCAGTCCACGCCGCCCTCCAGGCACTTGAGGGCGAGCTGGTAGTGGAAGTGGATGTCGGCGATGAGCGGGATGTTTATCTGCTTCTTAATCTCACCCATGGCGATGGCGGCGTCCATGTCGGGAACGGCGGAGCGGATGATGTCGCAGCCCGCCTCTTCCAGCTCGTGAATCTGGCGCACGGTGGCCGCCACGTCGCGGGTGTCGGTCTTGGTCATGGACTGGACGGTGATTTCGGCGTCGCCGCCCACCTTGACGCCGCCGACGTAGACCGGTTTGGTTGGCCGTCGCTTGATCATCCTTTTGCCCCCACTGTGCCGTAGCAGCTGGCGCGGAATGCCCCTTGCGTCGGGAATACCTAGCCAGCCAATGTAAAGCTGGGGGTATGTTACACGAAAGCGGAGGGGGATTCCAGCGGGGCGGATGGCTCTAATGGAGGTTAATGTCCTCTTATACCCAGGACTGCTATTGCAGAAGTACATTTACCTTCGCTAGAACTTCGCCGACCACGTTCAGGTTCACGCGGCACTCGAAGCGGGTATTCCTAGCGCGCCAGTCTTGGCTCTTGATCTGGTCGGCAAGGACGACTCCGGTGATTGGGCAGTTGACAGGAAGGGGAACCTCGAAGAAATAGCCCTTGACACTGGATGTGATTGGGCAGAACAAACCTAATCCGGTTTGCCTGTTATAGTCTTGAGGGCTTATGACCAAAGCGGGACGGTGACCTGCCTGCTCATGACCGGTTTGAGGGTTAAAGTTCAACCATACTATGTCGCCCCGGTCAGGAACGTAACTCGGGTTTACCATATTTCCTTGCCCACAGGAGGGCCAGTGTCTATCTCCGGGTGCAGATTGTCCTCCGTTATCTGAGACAATGCTTGTGCCAGAGTGTAGGTTTTTTTGCGCAGAACTATCTCACCGTCCCGGTGAATAATCTCTATGGGCGCACCGGCCCGGACGCCCCATTTACGGGCGATTTCGGCAGGGATACGAACAGCCAGGCAGTTGCCCCATTTGGAAACGTTTGACTCTACTTCCATGTGAATCTCTCCTGATTGACCGGAGTATTATACCAATCCTACCCGCCCAGGATGCTGACTCCTTCGATGATGCGGCTCACGTCGTTGACGGTGATGGCTGCTATGCCGCCGACGAGGATCACGAGGCCGACGAGGTGGACGAGGTTCTCTTTCTCGGCCGGGATGCGCTTGCCGCGGCGCAGCCATTCGATGACCACGAAGACGATTCGTCCGCCGTCGAGCATGGGGAAGGGCAGGATGTTAATGATGGCGAGGTTGACGCTGAGCAGTATGCCGACGGTGAGCCAGCCAATGAATCCACCATCGCGGCTGATTTCGCCGGTCATCTGGGCGATGCCGACCGGGCCGGACAGTTGCGGGGCCGCGCCGTGAGAAATCATGCCGCCCACGGTCTGCTTGAGCAGCACCAGCAGGTCCCAGGTAGCTGTGACACTAGCCGGTATGGCGTCCCAAAGGGCGCGAGAACGGCTGACCACGCGAGTTTCCGTGAGGTCCACCGCGACGCCGACTTGCCACTGGCTGCTGCGGGTGTTGAAGGCCGGGGTCAACGTCACGGTTTGCAGGCTGCGTTCGCGCTCGACCAGCAACGTCACTTCCGAGCCGCCGTTGAGGTTGATCTCGCGGGTCAGGTCCACGCGGCTTTCGATGGCCTGACCGTTGGCGGCGACGAAAATGTCGCCGGGCCGCAGGCCAGCCTGGGCAGCCGGGCTGCCGTCCAGGACTTCAGCGACAGCAAGCCTGCCCACTTCCTCTTCCTGGGGCAGCATGAACATGATGGTGAAGATGAGCAGAGGGAGCAGGGCGTTCATCAGCGCTCCGGCGGACAGCACCATGATGCGAGCGGCAGGAGACTTGGATGCGAGGCTCTGGGGTACGGTGGGGTTGTTCTCCCCGGCCAGCTTGACGAACCCACCAAGAGGAATCAGGTTGACGGAGTAGAGCATATCCGCCAGCTCGAAGGAGCCGCCGCTGACCGAGCGCACCTTGCCCTCGTGCCACAGCAGGTGATCAACGGGACGATTGAAGTGGCTTGGTTCTTCGTCTTCGTCCCGCTGGCGGTGGAGTTCCACCTCAACGGCGACAAGACCGAGGTCTTCTTCGTGGATGGAGGCTACTTTCACTCGCTGACCAGGCCGGAGGGACTGGGGGCCTTCGAGTCCGATGAAGCGGGTGCGGGTGTGCAGCAATACCTGGGTGCGGCCGGTGTAGACGCCGAAGACGCGGGGCGGGAAGCCGACGCCGAACTCCAGCACCTTGACCCCGATGGCGCGGGCGGTGGCGAAGTGGCCCAACTCGTGGACCACCACCAGAATCAGCAGCAACGGCGCAAGGGTGCCTACGGCGAACAGGAAGGTTTCCACTTGTGGTGTCCCACAGGTAACCGGCTAGCTATATGCCGGGTGCTGTCCTAGAGTTTTCCGGCCATTGATTCCTGGATGAAGTCCACTATCTCGCCTGTGGAGGTGCCGGGGCCGAAGACCTCGGTGATGCCCAGGTCCTTGAGGGGCTGACGATCTACGGCAGGGATGATGCCGCCCACCACCACCAGGACGTCGTCCATGCCTTCGCCTTGCAGCAGGGTCATAACCTCGGGCAGGATTTCCAGGTGGGCGCCGGACAGGATGCTGAGGCCCAGAACATCCACGTCCTCCTGAGCGGCGGCCTGGACGATCATCTGGGGGCTCTGGCGTATGCCGGTATAGATGACTTCCATACCGGCGTCGCGGAGGGCGCGGGCGATAACCTTCGCGCCGCGGTCATGGCCGTCGAGTCCGGGCTTGGCGACCAGTATGCGTATGGGTCTTTCGTTATTTTGCATTTTGCTCTTTCTTCTGTTGTCCGAATCAGGATTGAAGGATTAACTTGATGAGAGAATCCTGATTCAGACAATTTCCTCTCGCGCCGGGGATTGTTGACGCTAGATAGCGTAGTCCTTCAGAAGCTGGCGCGCAATCAGCAAACGCTGCACCTCGGACGTGCCCTCGTAGATGGTGGTGACGCGGGCGTCGCGCAGGATGCGCTCTACCCCGGCCTCCTGGAAGTAGCCGGAGCCGCCGTGTATCTGCAATGCCTTGTCGGCGACGCGGATACACATCTCCGACGCCATGAGCTTGGCGATGCTGGCTTCCTGGAGGAAGGGTTGCCCGGCGTCCTTGAGGGTGGCGGCGTTCATGGTGACCACACGGGCGGCATGGACCTCGGCGGCCATGTCGGCCAGCATGAACTGGATGGCCTGGTGCTGTCCGATGGGCTGTCCGAAGGAGTGGCGCTGCTGGGCGTAGCGTAATGCCGCCTCCAGAGCCGACTGGCCGATGCCGGTGCTCTGGGCGGCGATGATGATGCGGCTGGAGGTCAGGATTTCCATGGCCTGGTTGAAGCCGCGCCCCTCCTCTCCCAGCAGGTTCTCGCTGGAGACCGGCGTGTCTTGGAAGACTATCTCGTCGGTGGTGGAGCTGCGCATCCCCAGCTTGCCGTGCATGGGATTGATGGTCAGGCCCGGCGATCCCTTCTCGACAATGAAGGCGCTGACGCCCTTATAGCCCAGGTTGCGGTCCTGGGTGGCGAACACCACGATGTCATCGGCCACGGATGCGTTGGTGATGAACATCTTGCTGCCGTTGAGGAACCAGGTGCCGTCGCGCTCGACGGCGGTGGTCTGGAGGGCGGCGGCGTCGGAGCCGCCTCCCGGCTCGGTCAGGCCGAAGGCGGCCACGCCCCGGCCGTCGACCAGGGGCGGCAGGATGCGCTGCTTCTGCTCCTCGCTGCCGAAGCGGTCAATGGACGCAACGCCCAGGGCCAGGTGGGCCAGCCAGCTCACGGAGGCCGAGGCATCGCCCCGGGCCACTTCCTCGGCGGCGATGGACACCTGGCGGTAGCCGGCCGGGCCGCTGCCGCCGTACTTGACGTCGACGCCGAGGCCAGTGAGACCCAGCTCGGCGAAGCCGCGCCAGGCGTCCCACTGGAACTCGCCGCGCTCGTCGGACTCTTTGGCCTTGGGCGCAATCTCGCGGTCCACGAAGTCGCGCAGGGTGGTCTGGAGCATCTGCTCCTCTTCATTGAGAATCAGGTCGGGCATGGTGGTTACTCTCCTGTTATTTCTACTGTTACATTGACAACAGAGCTAGTACTTCTTCCTTAACTCGGTGGAAAGGGCCGGACTTGATTTCGTCTACCCGATGCGGCGTGTATGATATTCCGCGATAGCGGGCATTCAGACTCAAGCGGTACAGGTCATGATAATCTTGCCCCACGTTGGTCAAATTCACTATTAGTTCATTTCTTCGAGCATGATTTCCAGGGTCGTGCCCTCTGGTTGCCAGAAACGCATTGGCGTAATGAAGAGCTGCGTAGAACAGCGTGGTAATCTCCCATTCAGGGAACCTCTGCGGCAGCGATGCAATTGCCTCCACAAATTGTTCGTTCCTTTCAGCCAAGGCCAAATAATCCCTCGCGGTTAGCATCAGCTATCTCTCTGCCACACTAGATCGCCCAAGGAAGAAAGGCGCTCCCCTGCGCCTTCAGGCAGTTCGCGGCAATTTACCAAGTCGTAGAGGAACGGTTGCTGCTTCAGGCTTCGCATTACTGTCTCCTGCGCCGCGAAAACGCGGTAGCAGGGTTCGTCATCATGGGGCGTGGCCGAGATAATCGTGCATAGCGAGTCATCCTCGGCCAGCCGCACCTCCACCACCTCCGGGATTTCTTTGACCAGTTCCAGGTACTTGCTCAGGGCCTGGTAGTATATCAAGCCGGGGTTGTTGAGTTTGTTTGTTTTCACTGGTTCCTCCATAAGTTGGCTAGTCCCGGTATCACACGCCCAGACCAAATCTCCGTGCGTGCGGTTATACGCCACTCGGTCCTCAATACCTGAGTCTTGGTCGTTGAGCAGGCGAAAACGGTAAGGTTGGCCCTCTACTGTGTCCATAACTTGACCTTCAGCACGGTACACCCGGTAGCGAGGACCGTCATCAAAGGGAGTGGCCGACAGTATGGCGTACAGTTGATCGTCGCTGGACAGGCGCACCTCCACCACCTCCGGGATGTCCTTCACCAATTCCAGGTACTTGCTCAGGGCTTTGTAGTACACCAGCCCCGGGTTGTTGTACTTGTGCAGCGGCATGGTTTTCTCCGCCGGGTTGCTCTGCGGTTGAATCGCCCTAAAACGCCGCCAGCTCCTCCTGCTCTCCAAACGCCTCCCGCAGGACGCCGGACATCTCGCCCAAGGTGCAGTAGGCTTCCACGCACTCGAGGATGGCCGGGACGGTGTTGGCGTCGGTGCGGGCGGCGTCGGTGAGGCGGGCCAGGGCGGCCTGCGCGGCCTCGCCGTCGCGCTCGCGGCGCAGGCGTTCCAGGCGGGCTATCTGCTGGCGGGCGGCTTCTTCGTCTACGCGCATCAGGCCCTCTACTGGCGGTTCTTCGGTGTTGTAGCGATTTACGCCTACTATGATGCGGTCGCCGGACTCCACTTCCTGCCGGTGGCGGTATGCGGCGTCGCCTATCTCCCGCATCTGGAAGCCGTTTTCTATAGCGGCTACCGCGCCGCCCATGTCGTCTATGCGGTTGATGTAGTCTAGGGCTTGGGCTTCCAGGTCATTGGTCAGGCTTTCGATGTACCAGGAACCGCCGAGCGGGTCCACCACGTCGGCTGCGCCACTTTCGTAGGCCAAAATCTGCTGGGTGCGCAGGGATAGCTGGGCCGACTCTTCCGTCGGAAGAGCCAGGGCCTCGTCGCGGGAGTTGACGTGGAGAGATTGGGAGCCGCCGAGGATGGCGGCCAGCGCCTGCACGGTGCAGCGGATGACGTTGTTGTCGGGCTGCTGGGCGGTCAGCGAGACGCCCGCCGTCTGGGTGTGGAAGCGCAGCATCATGGAACGCGGGTCCTTGGCCCCGAAGCGGTCGCGCATGATACGGGCCCAGATGCGGCGGGCGGCGCGGAACTTGGCGACCTCTTCGAACAGGTTGTTCTGGGACACGAAGAAGAAGGATAGGCGCGGGGCGAAGTCGTCCACCTTCAGCCCGGCATCCAGTGCCGCCTGCACGTAGGCGATGCCGTTGGCGAAGGTGAAGGCCAGCTCCTGCACCGCCGTCGCTCCGGCCTCGCGCATGTGGTAGCCGGAGATGCTGATGGTGTTCCAGCGCGGTACGCTTTCGGCGCAATACTTGAACACATCCACCACCAGCCGCATGGACGGGCGCGGCGGGTAGGCGTAGGTACCCCGTGCGATGTATTCCTTCAGGATGTCGTTCTGGACGGTGCCGTTCAACTGGTCGGGGGTAGCCCCCTGCCGCTTGGCGGCGGCGATGTAGAAGCAGAGCAGCAGCGAGGCGGTGGCGTTGATGGTCATGGAGGTGCTGACCCGGCCCAGCGGGATGCCGTCGAACAGCGTCTCCATGTCCTCCAGGCTGCTTATCGGGACGCCCACCTTGCCCACCTCACCCTTGGCCAGCGGGTGGTCGGAGTCATATCCGATTTGCGTGGGCAGGTCGAAGGCGACGGAGAGGCCGGTCTGGCCCTGCTCCAGCAGGTAGCGGAATCGGCGGTTGGTGTCCTCGGCAGTGGCGTAGCCGGAATACTGGCGCATGGTCCAGACCCGGCCCCGGTAGGCGCTGGGCTGGACGCCCCGGGTGTAGGGGAACTCGCCGGGAAAGCCAATGTCTTCGGCGTAGTCGTAGCCCCGGTCGCCCAGGTCCTCCGGGGCGTAGAGGGCGTCTATGGGAAGGCCGCTGTCGGTCTCGAACGACTCGCGACGCTCCGGGTAACGCTCCACCGCGGGAGACAGGGTTTCCTCCCGCCACTGTTGCTTGTCCTTGCTGGGCATGGCGCCCTCCTTCGTTTGCACGCGGGACCGCCCGCGGAGTCCGTGGCCGCTGACGATGCCGTATCCTGAACTCCAAGTGTAACCGCAAGGCTGCGGGCGGCTCAACATTGCGACAGCCGGGGCGTTTGATAATATGTCAATTATCCAGGCTCCGAAAGCGACAGGCCCCAATGAATCAATGCAGCCTTTGCTTGTCCGGCTGGCAGCGTACTTAACCTGGTAAAGAGATATGGAACAGGACATAAGGCGTAAAAGGTCCCTGCTGCTGGCTTGTGCCGCCGTGATAATCGCTACTCTGGCGGTGCTGTACACGTTGGGGAGTGTGCTGCTCCCCTTGGGCCTCAGCCTGGTGGTCGCCTACGTGCTTCTGCCGGTGGCCAGGCTGATGGAGGGGTGGATGCCCTGGCGGCGCGGCCGCCCCGGGCTCAGCCGGGGAATCGCCATTGCGGTGATTTACCTGGCAGGGTTGGGAATTCTGGCCGGCGTTCTGGTTCTGGTGGTTCCTCCTACTGTCGAACAAAGCAGGCAGTTCGCCGAAGAGTTCCCCGGTCTTTTCAGTTCAGCCCGCGACACGGTGGAGGGCTGGCTGGCGCAATACTCCGCCCAGGTCCCGATGGAAGTCAAAGACCGGGTAGAGGAAGCGCTGTCCGATGCCGGAAGCCTCGTCGGCGATGCTGCCTGGAATGTGGTTTCGCAGACGTGGAGTACGGTCTCCGGTTCCTTCGCTCTAATCCTGGGGCTGTCAACCGCTCCGGTGCTCGTCTTCTATCTGATGAAAGACTCAAGGGTCATCAGGGAATCTCTCTACGCCCCGTTTCCGCCGGAATTACAGGCATATCTGAAGGAGTTGCTGAACATAGCGGAAAGGGCCTTCGGCGGTTACATCCGGGGGCAACTGGTCCTGGGGCTTGTCGTAGGAGCGGTGGTAACAGTGGGCCTTCTGCTCCTGGGGGTGCCCTTCGCCTTCGTACTCGGCATTGTCGCCGGGGCGACAGAGCTGATTCCCGTCATAGGCCCCTGGATTGGGGGCATTGCAGGAGTGCTGGTCACACTGGCTACGGCGCCGCACCTGGTGCCCTGGGTTATCCTGCTTTATCTGGGCGTCCAGCTTCTGGAGAACGCTCTCCTGGTGCCCCGGATTCAAGGCGACTCACTGAATTTGCATCCCGTGGCGCTGATTCTGGTTATTGTGGTCGCCAGCAATTACTTCGGCATCTGGGGCGTGATTCTCGGGCCGCCTCTGGTCGCCATGCTCAAGGACATGGCCGTCTGGTTCGTGCGGGAGTGGAACCGCCCTGCCAAGTCGCCGGACTCGGACGTAAAGAGCGAAGACGATGAAGAGACGCAGGCGGAGAGCGCAGGGCCTGAGGACATTTAGCCGGATTCGTTCCTGAAACAATGCACATCGGGATCAACGGGCTATGGTAAACTGGAATTGGTTTGCTGCCTTAAACGTGCCGGGGTGTGAACTGAATATGATCTTCCGGCAGTCGTAAATTTTCGGTTTGGGACAAGGAGAGGCAGGGTTATGGTTTTGGGCAACATAGGACGGACGATAAGAGACTCGATCACCGGGACCATCAGCGGCGCCGGCAGCGTGGTGGAGGGCACCATAATCGCGGCTCGGAACGCCACGGTAGGAGCCTTTTCCGGGTCCCGCGACGCAATCACGGAATTTCAGGGTCTGGTGGCCGACGTGATGAAAGGCACCATCCAGGCCACCAGCGGCGTGGGCGGCGAACTGGGTTCCGCCGCCAAGGGCGCAGTCATCGGCGTCATCCGCGGCGTGGGCGAGGTAGCCACGGTCACCGTGGGAACTTGCAGCGATACGGTGCGGGCCGCCATCAAAGGCACCAGCGACGTGGGCGGCGATGTCGCCACCGTAGCCCGCAGCGCCGTGGAAGGCACGCTGGAGACCAGCAAGAGCGTCGGCCTGCGGGCGGAAGATGCGGCGTTCAGCGTAACGCGGGGAGCGATTCAAGGCACACGGGAGGTGGGCGGCGACCTGGGAGCCACGGCACGGGACAGTGCCAAGGGCGTGGTCACCGGCACCGCCGAGGTAGGCGGCAACGTGCTGGAGGCCGTGGAGGAAGGCACTCGCGGGCTGATTCAGGGGGCCGCCGACGTGGGCGGCGACGTGGCCTCGGTCACCCGCAACGCCGTGGAGGGGGCCATCGAGGCCACCGGCGGCGTCACGGTGCGGATGCAGGACGCAGCCTTCAGCGCGGCGCGCGGCGCCATTCATGGTTCGCGGGATATAGGCGGCGACCTGGGAGCCACGGCACGCGACACCATTGACGGCACGGTTGACGGCGCGAACCAGATCGGCGGCAACGTACTGCAGGCCATCGAGGACACCACCCGCGGCTTGATAAAAGGCACTGCCGAGGTGGGCGGCGACGTGGGCAGCGTGGCCCGCAATGCGGTGGAGGAGTCTATCGAGGCCGCCAAGCGGGTTGGCCTTCGGGCTGAAGACGCAGCATCGGCGGCAGCCAACGGCGCGGTAAGCGCGGCCGGCTCCTTCGGCGAGACCACCACCAACACCGTCACCAACGCCGTCGGCGGCGTCGTGGGCGGCGTCGCCGTTACCCTGCGCGCTCCCTTCCGGGCTGCGGGGCTGGACGGCGGGGAGAGGCGAGAGG
>VXOI01000091.1:0-11164 GCA_009840175.1 Chloroflexota bacterium
ATATCGGAGCCGTCATACCCTTCTTAGGTCAGCGCTACCACGTCAAGTCCCACGAGGAGCGGGGCGTCGTTCTGGAGGACACCGAGCAGCACCTGAAGACAGAGGCCGGATTTTTCTCAGTCCTTTCGAGGTCGGACATTTTCGACGGCATCGGCTATGGGGATATCAGTGCATACCACGGCTCTCTCAACATCGTCATGAATTTCACCGGATACAAGCTGGTAGACGAACGAAACGGCGAGACCGTCAGAACGGGAGGAGACAGCGACGCTCTCTTTCTGAACAACCTGCATTCCTTTTGGATCGATGTCCCCGAAAGCGAAGAGGCATTGGGCGGAATCGGCGCGGTGGAGCACATGATCAGGGTTGGCGCCATGTTCGTCATACCGGCGGACCGATTCGACACCAGCACGTGCTCCAGGACCGGAAGCGAACTGGCTGCATACTGCTACGAAAACTATCCCGGAGGGATTGGCGTCGCCAAGAAGCTGTTCAACGTGTGGCACGTCGCCCTGGAGAAGGGCCTGGAAATAGCGCAAAATTGCCGGTGTTCCTCAGGGTGCCAAAACTGCATCGAACCTGCCAAGTCCTGGGACATCAGCAACGCCAACATAGACAAGGTCATAGGGATACAACTGGCTGAGGAGCTCTTGTCGGCAGTTCGCCGTGGGCCTGATCGAAGATTCCGAAACGGTCTCATGATGTCAGTCTGACGTGCTCCGATCATGCGCACCAAACAATTGGTCCGGTCCATTCGAGCGCGATGTGGGCGTCTAGTTGGATTTTTGCCCTGGACCGCTCAAACGCTACACGCACCTCGCTCGGGCACGTTTGTCAACATGCTATGGTCTGCACCGCCTGCCTGCACTGCTTTGCCGAATGAAACCAAAACAGCGCACCTCCCTAATGGGGCCGTTAGGATAGGACCCGACCGCAGCAGGTAGATGACCTCTGCTGCATCGCTGACTGTGTTAACCGTCGTCTCACCGCACCGGGAGAGCGGCTGTCGACACGAAGGCACTGGCAACATAGGTCAGGATTTTGTGTGGTATGTTGGGCATCCAGGCTTGGGTACTTGACTGAACTCCTTTCTTCCTGCAATTATTATCTCCCCCGTGGGGCAGGGATACAGTCCTATCTTGCCTAACAGTGGCCGAGTTTCGGCCAGAAGCCTAAAGGGAGAGAGTGTCGCAGCAAAAACGAGGTTCCATGCTTATCCTAAATTCCATGAAGTCATTTCGAGTGTAGGCTGTGCGACTCGACGTTAAATGCGTAGATGGGCTGTGTGCCGCCGTTGACACAACAGCAGTGAGGCCTCAAATTGACCTCTCCAGGATTACTTTTGTGGAGCCCTACGGGCTGGTCTACTTGGGCATGTTCATTCGCCACAACAACAGCCTGGGTAAAGTATTCACGATAATTCCTCCTCGTTCCCGACCAGTGACGGCATACCTGAGCTCACAGCGGTTTTGGGAGCGATTCAACATATCTGCCGCGGGACCGGACCGAGAGGGTCATCGTGGCATGGCTCGGTTTACTTCGTTACGAGATATGATAGATATAGAAAACAACCAGTATATTGCTGAAGATGTGGGCAGAATGGTCTACGATATTCTCACCAAGAATGCTATTGCGGTTAAGGTGGACTTGGTGACCGAATTGGTCATCGAATTGGTTGACAACTTCAGTCGGCACTCCGGGCAGCAAATCGGTTCCTGCGCTATGCAACTCTACCCCAACGCCAACCGGTTGGATTTCGCCATAGGAGACTGCGGAGTGGGAATTCGCGCCAGCCTCGCGCGGAACCCGGTGTACGAACAACTCATCAACGCTTCCCATCAGGAAGCAGCGGTAAAGGCCATGGAAGACGGCGTCACCGGCGGAGCCGAGGGTGGGACCGGATTCGGCACGGTTCGGGACAATGTGCTGGAACTCGGAGGGCATATGTTCTTGTCCACTGGAGACGGATGGATTTTGGTGGAGGGGGCTACAGGAGGCATCCAGTCCGGACGGATGGATTCCCAGTTGCCAGGGGTGCAGATCGAAATTTCTCTACCGGTCGGGGCCTTAAAATGAATGAATTTCGTCCAGTTTCTTTATTTGAACTCTCGCCGTCCTTTTCGACTAGAGGTCGGGGCGCGGAAGCCTATGAGAGCCTCTTGCCGCTACTGAACGATGGTCCAGTGGTACTTGACCTGAATGGAATAGAGATTATGCCCGCATCTTTTCTGGATGGTCTGCTTCTCAGGCTCGTTGAAGGCGGGTATGCCAATGATGTTTGCTTCATGACTGAAGATGCACGAGCAAAGGAACGGTTGCAAAGGGTGAGTGGACTTAGAGGCATAGAAGTTTTCGTCTGCGGGCCAGAGGGGGTTTTTGAAAGGCTCGAACCCACACTTCCGCAAGCTCCCCAAGTGCAATTCTCGTCCGAGAAGCCTGACATTCTGGTCAAAGAAAATTGACCAGTTGCGTGAGACCGCCAAAACCTGACCCTATGCGACCGGACTAGCTTAAGGGATTTCGGTGCAGTGATTACAGGGTCTCCAACCACATCTCAAAGACGGTTCGGCCTATCGCCAAAATAGGCCCACCTATGAAGACTCGGACATCCAGTGATGCATGGATGCACCGCCTAGACGTTCACCACCCACTCAAAGGTTTGTAGTATAGTCACGCTTGGCCCACCAGAACGTCCCGAAGCGATAACTCGCCCGCTCAGGGCGAGTTCTGCTGTATCCCTTTCCCCCATAGGGCTGTCGTCGGGCATGGGCAGGTAGTAGACGACGGCGGCTCTGCCGGGCTTGACCAGCACTTCCTTTACGAATGAGTTGACGAAGGCGCGGGTCTCGGTGAGTTCGCTGGTCTTGAGAAACTCGCTCATCTCTTCGGCGAAGGCGGCGATGGTATCGGCGCTGTCCAGCACGGCCCGGCGCTCGGCCAGCATCGACCTGGCCCTCTCGGCGGCTATCTCCAACTGCTGCTGACGGTCCCGGTGCTCCTTGATGCGTTCCGAGGCGTCGGCCATCTCGATGTCGGTGGTCTCAAGTAACTGCCAGATGCGGCCCAACCGCTTCTTCACATCCTCCAACTCCTGCTCGATGGTCTCCAGCCGCTCCCGCTGTTCGCGGGCAGCCCCGTCCATCTCCTCGTCCAGCATCTTCACCAGGTCGCGGATGTTGGACTCGGTTAGGACGTTCTCCCGAATCTGGTCGATGATCAACTTCTCGAAGGACTTGGAGTTGAGCCTGGGGGTGTCGCAGGTGCCCCTGCCCTTCTTCAGCAGGGAGTGGCAGACGTAGTAGGTGTACCTGCCGCTCTTGGCGTCGGCGGCGGTCATGGCCTTGCCGCAGGTCTCGCACTTGAGCAGCCCGCTGAGCAGGTAGGCGCTGGAGGCCCGGCGGGGGTTCACCTTGTTGGGCGCGCGGGACTTGAGCAGCCGCCTGACCTTGCGGAACTCCTGCTGGCTGACGATGGCGGGGAAGGCGTTCTCAATCCTGACCGGCGGGGTTCCGTCCTTCGCGTTGGCGCCCCAGACAAGGGTTCCGGTGTAAGCCTCGTTGGCCAGCATAGTGTTGATGGTGGTCTTGAGCCACTTCTTGCCGTTGGTGGTGGGGATGCCCTCGGCGTTGAGGGCCTTGGTGATGTCCAGGATGCTCTTGCCGTGGAGGACCATCTCGAAGATGCGGCGCACCACGGCGTCGGAGGGCGGGTTCAGTTCCAGCCTGGGGCGGGTCTTGGCCCCGTCCTGGACGTGGACCTTCTTGTAACCGTAGGGCGCGTAGGAAGTCATCCAGAAACCCCGGGAGGCCGCTTCCCGCATCCCCCTGGAAACCTCCTGGGCCAAATTTTCTGAGTAAAATTCGTCCACGCTCTCGATAATGGCCTCCAGGAGCTTGCCGGTAGGAGTGTCGTCGGCCTGCTCGGTGATGGAGACCACGCGGATACCCCGGCGCCGCAGCATGGACTTGAAGGCCACGGCGTGCTCCCGCTTGCGGGTGAACCTGGAAAACTTCCAGACTAATATCTCCTTGAAGGGGGCCTCCTGCTTGCCGGCCTCGTCCAGCATCCGGCTGAACTGGGGCCGGTCGGCGATGCGGCCGCTCTCGGCCTCGTCCACGTACTCTCGGACCACCAGGTAGCCGTTCCGCTCGGCGTAGTCGCGGAGCGCCCGAAGCTGGGCGGCCACCGAGAGGTCCACGTCCTGGCGCTCGCTTGAGACCCGGGCGTAGAGGGCCGCCGGTACCAGGTCAAGTCGTTCTTTCATTCTCTATCTCCTTCTTCGGATTCGTCCTGCCCGCCACGGCGGGAGCGTAGCCTTTCCAGGCGTTGCTCACGCCGAAGCTCCCTATCTTCCATGTACAGGCGGAGGGCCTCGCGCACCAGTTCACTCATGTCGCGGCCCTCTTCTTCCTTCACCCGCTGCACCTGCTCGAACATCTCCGGCGGCAGGGAGAAGGTGATGGTCCTGGAAATGCGGCGTGGCGGCATGGTCTCTCTTTTTGCCAATCTGTGTAATATATTGTCTTACTAAATATCATCCGGCGACCGGCGTGGCTTGTCAAGCCCGGGCCGTCATCACAGCCCACTCAGCCAGCGGCAAACCCCGGCACCGGACCGGAACTGCCCTGCGGACAGCGCCAACTCCGGCGCCCCAACTGTGGCTCCAGCACCCGGCGCTGCGCCCTGGGCACGGCGACGACTACCACCTTGGACAGGCGGCCCTTCCACAGGACCGGGGTGGCCACCACGGCGATGCCGTCGCCCTCGGCGTACTCTGGCTCGCCGCTGCGGGCGGCCTGCTCCGCCAAGGAGCCGGCGGAGAGGGGCTTGCCCTTGCGGAGTATGCCGCCCCGACAGCCGTTGAGCAGCCGGGAACGGGACGGTCCCATGTCCGCCGTCCGCTTAAGCACCCTAACCCGCAGGTCTGCCAACCGCGTGGGCGAAGACCAGCAGGCAGGGTCGCCCTGCTGCTTCCGTTCGTAAAGAACGGCCAGCAGGGGTTGCCGGTCCATTACCTCGCCCAGCCTGATCGCCACCGCCGAGTAGGAACAGCGGAACACGTTCTTCAGGGCCACCACGTCCAGCCCGCTGGCCAGAGCGTATGCGGCGAAGGTATCCGGCGGCATCAGCACCGCCGCCGCAAACCGGTCGGCCTCGGGGCACACCTTCTGGGTAGACGCCTCCCCGTGGCTGCGCTGCCACAGGGTCTCATAGACGATCTCGTAGCCCTCGTGGAGCACGGTGTACTCGCAGGAAGCCTCCCACTGTCCCTCCTGGTAGTGGATAGCCCGACCTCCGTCGGGCAGGGGGTAGTGGATGCCCCGCAGGTCTCCGGGCAGCTTGGCCGCGGACACTTTGCCAATGCCGGCCCGCTCGAATGTGTCGGTCAGTTCCGCAAGGGTCGGGCGTCCCGACAAGCCGAAGAAGGCGCCGAACTCGGCGGCAAATCCCTCCGGCTCCAGCCGCGTCATCGGCTCGTCATCGGTCATCAGCCCGTCACATAAGTCTTCCAAGGTTCTCGTCATCACTATTCCAACAGCCGCTTTCCGGTGAACTGTTCGTACATCTGGACAATGAACCGCTTGGCCTCCAGGGACAGGGGTCCCGAGGGCCGGGTGCCCACCTGGAACTTGGGGTCGGCCAATACGTACTGGTAGGCCCGCTCGATTTCCTGGGGCTCGGTGTCCCTGGCCTCTATTCCCTCCGGCTCGTCCAGGAACCCGGCCCGCCGGAGCAGGTCCTGCACGTCCACGTCGTAGAGCGTGGCCAGGCGTCTCAGGACGCTGGGGCCGGGCCTGCGGTCTCCCCGCTCGATCTGGGAGAGGTAGGAGTTGGAAATGCCGGTGCGCCTTCCCACCTCCCTGAGCCCGGTCTCTCCCCTCAATCTCCGCAGCAGCGGGCCGATCTCCTCCTGTTCTTTGTGCCGCTCCATCACGTCGCCCCCTCGTACCATTGCAGCAACCACTTGATGCTGCCGTATTCCTGCCTGATTCCTGTCGAATAATTGTTCCAGTTTTGCAAACACTTGTCAATCGGATGGCACGAAAGGACTGCAAACACATTGTCTGACTGGGTGCGATGTTGTTACACTTTCCTTGAATAGAACGCCCGTTTCCATTCGGCATTATAACCCCGGGACGGGCGTTGCGCCACCGGCAAGCGTCGCCGGATTTCCAGGGAGAGACAAGGCTTTTGAGCAGGAAAGGGAAACTCACCAGGACCCAGGAGCGCCGCCGCATCGAGGGCCTGCGCATCCTGGCCCGCATCATCGCCCGCCACTACCTGGCCCACCCGGAGCTTTATCCCAGCCCCGGGGCTGACGGGGAGGGTCCCGTCGTCAACGGCCACGATGCCGGAGACACGGAGGCTGGCGGCAAGGAAGGCGGTCATGGCCCGTAAGCCCGACACCGAGAGGGTGATGCTCCGGTCGGAAGAGGCCAAGGCTTTGCTCCGCCAGCTCAATATGTCGCGGAACGAACTGGCCGAGCTATGCGGGCTCACCTCCGGCTACATGTCCCAGCTGTTCAACTGGGAGCGCAGCCCTTCCCCCTCGGCCCGGCGCCGCATCCAGCATATCCTGGGCGTTGACGACTTCGACGCCCTCTTCGTCGTGGTGAAAGTGGATGAGTAGAGAACGGGAACCGCAGAGGTTCTGCTACGTCCCTGGCGTGGCCCTGCTGCCCGAGGAGTTCTGGGCGCGCCTGACGCGGCTCAAGGAGGCCTCCGGCCTCACCTGGCAGGGGTTTGCCAGCATGATAGGTGTGGACTACCGGCAGGTGCTGCGCTGGCGCAAGGAAGGGGCCGAACCCTCGGGCGGGGCCGTGATGGCCCTGGTGGACTTCGCCTTGCAGGTGAAGGACGGCCTGGCGATTCTCACCGGCCGGGACGTGGTGGTCACGGTTCGGGGCCGGGAGTAGGGCCGTGGGACGCCAGCGGTGGGTCTACCGCGTGGAGCCGTGCCCCTTCCCCGAGGACTTTCCCCAAAGGCTGGAACGGTTCAAGGAGGCCGCCGGATTTTCCTGGCGGGGGCTGGCGCGGGAGCTGCGCATTGACATACGGCTGATCAAGCGCTGTCGCAACGGGGTCAGGCCCGATTCCGCCCACCTGGTTGCCCTGTTCGGCCTGGCGGCCAGCCTGGGCCTGCTTCATCTGCTGCTGCCGGAGGTCTACCCCCTTTCGGGAAATTACACTGGGTTAAACTCATAGACGGAATAGTATGTAGGAAGCGGCCGTAATTTTGAACATTAGAAACTAGTTGCGCTTACCGTCCTCATTGAGGTGATTGCAGAGCGGCTCTAGGTCTCTCCCCAGAACAATAAACAGTGGGTTGGACGACACGTCCCATCGCCGCCTGAAACTAGACAATTCCCAGTTTGGCATCAGGCGTGCTAAGTTCGCGTGTACCGGTAAGTATTCCTTATGTTGGCATGAAAATACGTGCCATGTGAATCGGCTTGCATTAAGCTCTGGTGCTCAAACTCGGGCACATCGAAGTATTGATACACCTGACCATCAAGAAACTCGACCTCCAAGGTCATCGAATCCACGTCGTAGCCAACAGATGCTAAGCTTCTTGAATTCACTGGGGTTCTGTTCATTGGCTTCCCGAATCCTCCTCAATCAACCTCGGGTCTTCGCTGCGCCATTTCTTTAGAATCTTGCGGTAGTCCTCGCCCTCCATTTCAGCGTTCCAACCCTGGATTCCTTCGGGGTCAAAGATTTGAGGGTCGAGACTGTCGGGGCGTCGGTTTTCAGGCGGGGGGTCTATAGTTGCCCGCAACGGGAGGTTGACAGCTTCTCCAACTATGATTACTTCGCCAGTACGAAGCGTGGGCAACATCCCAAACATTCCCTCTAGATTATCGCTGGCCGTTCCTGTTACGTGGTTCCGATCTGTATTGTTCGACAAACGCATGGCGAACATGGTCCCGCATTGCGACAGTATGGTTGAATCTATTTCCGATGGTCTTTGACTGACGACCATCGCTCCCAGACCGTATTTGCGGCCCTCTTTTACAACCCGCTTGGCAGCTACAGATGCAGGTCCCTCATTACCTGCTCCCAAATAGCTGTGCGCCTCTTCAAGTACAAGCAGCAAAGGACGCTGCCTCCCACCCTCTGGGAGATACCGGCCCCAGAACAACGCGTCGAATAACAGACGAAGCAACACTCCGACAAGGTCAACCAGAATAGGTTCAGGCACACCAGATAGATCCAAAATCGTAACGGGGTTGGAATGCCCAATCCAGGTTTCCAACAGCGAATCCAGGTCTTGTTCGGGTTGTGCGTCGCGATCCTCGATTGTGGGCTCCGGGCACCAAGGACCGGGACGAAACAGAAAATCATACCTGGAGTCCCTCAAGAGTGACTCTGTGGCAAGCAGCTGCCTGCTTATGTTCAGCTTGCTACCGCTATTGTAGACCCGGTTATCTCCGCCCGTCGTGATAGGCCTATAGGTGGGCGGCGTGACTCCCATTATGTTGCCAATCAAAGGGTTGCCGGAATCGTCGCAAGCGACAGCCTCGGTCTCGCTGTTTTGATTGGAATTAGGCCCCACTGTGTGATTGGACAATACCTCACGGTACAATTCGTACCAGAGCCTGTGGATGCTAAAGGGGACCGGCGTATCAACTGTAATCGTGTCAGCACTTACTCCCTCACGTGGTTGCCTTTTGAGAGAGGAAAGTCTTATGGCCTTTAGCCGGTCGACCAAGACGGTGCGGTCAGTATCGGAGATTCCTCCAAAGGGAGTTATCGCAAGTAACTCCTCGAATCTTAGTGCCCAATACGGAACGAAAAAGGGCTTTTCATCACTTGCGGGGTCGGGGTGTATGCGGAAAACAGTGGCCCTGTCCTTCAGCGCAGAGTGATATTCGCCATGGATGTCCAGCACAATAATGCGAGACGATGGGTAACGCTCAGAATCGGAAAGTGAAGCCAGAAGACTTGCTACTGTAGTAGACTTTCCAGCACCGGTTGTGCCTAAGACCGCACTGTGACGAGTGACCAAGCGGTCAATGTCAACGAGTGCTGGAATGGATTCTGCACTTGCTACGTTTCCTACCCTAACGTATTTAAGCTCGTCTGGTCTTCCGTAGATTCGTGCCAGATCTTGCTCGGTAACTAGATGAGCTTCATCGTTGATGGTTGGGTACTGGGAGATACCCCGTTTGAATTGTCCTGAACGTTGGCCCTCACCAATGAGCTGAACTCTCAGCCATCTGTGCCCGTACGGTTCGGATATTGCGGACGACTCGGGTACGGCGCCTGCTCCAACTTGGGAAACGATACCGAAGAGGTCCGTGAAACCTATTGGTATGCGTATAAAACTGCCAATTTGCCCGACTCGATATCCCTGGCCGTCAATGAAAACTAGGCCGGATATAGTGTCTTTGTCGAGTTCGACATGGACGGTAGCACCTTGAACGTCTTGGACAATACCCAAGAATGTCGGGCTACTAGCCATTGGATGCCACCTCCCGCGGCCACATTCCGTCGCCAACTAAACTTTGGAGGAAACGTCCAAATGCTCTGAAGTCCCCGAGGTTGAATTGAGCTATTTGCTCGCTGTTTTCTTCCTCTTGGCCTGCTGGTTCCCAACTGACAGGGTTAGCTTCATTCCCTGACTCTGGCTGATAGGGTCTGCGGGGCCATGCATATTGTTGACTTCCAATCACGCCGCCGTCTTTCGCCAGAACGTTGAGGTTAGGGCGGCTCTTGGCTAAAGTCGTGGCATCTGGGCTATGTTCCAAGGAACCGTAGGCGAGGGCAAATGCGACTGAGGTCTGCGTATGCTGTAGCCCCTGCATAATTGTGTCGTTTATATGGTCGTCCCGGAACGAGTAACCACAGAGTACCAAAGCCGCCGTTGGGTCACTAAGAAATGTCCGTAGTCTGTCGACCATCGCCAAATATGGCATTCTCCGACTTTCCTGGTACTTCAGATGTGAGGGATGGATAACCCTCCTTATCGCTGTTTCGCTAGCAGTTCCCCTGAACACTTCACCATTCTCATTCTGATACCAATTGATTGATCCATGGAGCTTCCACAATCGAGTCCATTGCGGTAGGAGCCTTTCCTCCTCGATAGCTCGAGGATTGAAGATGGGCCTTCGTACACCAGAAAATCCGTCGAAGTACGGGACGCGCGAATCTTCAAGTGCCTGTTCCAGCAACAGATCATAGTTGGTTGTGAAAATCTCAACCTGGAATTCCCGTGGTATCCCGTCCGTCCATAATGCAACGCTGTGATAAGGGGTTGGGCCGCTTGGGAGATCTTTGTTGACCTCCTGGTGAATGAGGTCACAAATTCGTTCGTCTAATGCATCAAGCTGTTCGGCAGTCAGTCCGCGTACCTGGTCGGTACCCGCAACAGCACGGAGTGCTCTGATATGCGTAAGCAGATGCTCCACATTGGGTTCGGGTATCCCGTCCTTCTTGAGTTGTTCCTCCGCCAGCGCGTATGGAGCCTCGATCTCGCTGCAAGAAGTCAGTTTGTCCCCGACAGACTTCGTGATGCCAGCAATGTCTTGTATTAACGGCTGCTGGTTTTCACCCTTAATGGACATGGGGCATCCCGCCCCCAGGAAGAGTCCAATCCTTTTCTTGCCTCCTGAAAGGCATTGCTGAAGAACGGAGACTTGGTGCAGCGGATCGTGGGAGGGATAGCTCAATCTTTCCTCTCTTGTATATTTATGAAATAGGTTGAATAGCCTATTGTTCTTTCGATACAGGCAAGAGATCCAAGAATCCCACGTGCTGAGGGATGTTGGACACCCCAAACAGTACCAAGCTAGACTCATCAAGGGTTCTGCTCGGTGTTCCCGTTACATCAACAGCATAGCACGACGAATAAAGTTCCTGATAGTACGAATTTCAATCAGCAGCCTTTCTCCCTGCTACTTTCGAGTCGAGGGGACCTTGTGTTTAGGTCGCCTCAACACCGCTACCCGAGCCCACGGGCGGGGCTGAGACTCATGGTAGTAACCTTTGTTGAATAAGGAGGGGCAGGAGTCAGCATAGTGGCCGGGGCGGTTTCCAACTGCCGCGCCGCTTCCAGCCAGAAAAACAAGAAGGGCCCGGCCGGGGAATAAAGAGCGGCCGCCGGGAGTGTACCACAAACGACATACATAAAACCCCCGCCCCCCCCCCCCCGGGGCACCCC
>VXOI01000091.1:11174-14831 GCA_009840175.1 Chloroflexota bacterium
CCGCACCCCCACACAAAACCCCCCCGGGGGTGCGGTTATTGGCCCCCCCCCCCTTCTGCGTTCTCCCTCATCCGCTTTCCATCACCGCCGGACCACCCCCCGGGGGTCGCCCCTGGCGGCCCGGCGATTCAGGGAGCGGTCGAGGATATCAAAGGTTCCGGCCAGACCGTTGAAGTCTCCTTCAGTGTCGGGCGGCTCTTCCTGCGAGAGGAGGGCGTGGGCCACGAAGCCGGCCGCCTGGAGCAGGCAGTCGCCGTCGGGGTCCCGGAAGGCGGGGCCGCCGATGACTCTCTCTATGGGGACGTTGCGGGTGTGCCAGCCGTCGTCGCAGGCCCCGTGTCGCGCGGGCACCGGGTTGTAGTTCCTGAGCCGGTGGTAGAGGCCGGTGACCATCTCCTCTGGTTCCTGGCCGAAGATGACGAAGGCGTGAGCGCCGTCCTGGGCGGCGGTGGCGTTCACCCGGTTGAACAGCCGGTCCAGGCTCACCCGCCGGTAGGCCGTTACGTCTCCCTTGTCCAGGCAGATGTTGGTCAACCTGACGCCGCCGAATTCGGCGGCAAAGTCCTCGATGAGGCGCAGCCCGCCGGCAATCACCTCGGCCCCCTGGCGGGACGCCGGTTCCGGGTGGCAGCCGCAGGTGCAGGGCTGTGGGGCGGGAACGAGTTCGCCGGGCCGCAGTCCAAGATCGGCGGGGATGCCGTGGCGGGATTCCAGGCCCCGGCGCCATTCGTGGACCCGCTGGTTGAGCCGGTTCCAGGCCCTCTCGTCCACGCCGAGGGCGGAGCGGACGTGATGACGGAGACCCTCCGCCTCCATCGCGTAGTAGATTCTCATGTCGTTCAGTTCCTCCTAATAGATTGGCGCCGGCCGGTTCAAAAGGCGCATTGGGGCTGGAAGGACCCGGGCCTCTGCCAGGCCGCGCCCAGGGGCCCCAACTCTTCCAGGGCGGCCCGGTGGGACACCCACAGGGGCACCCTGACCCCGGTCCGCCGCATCTCTTTGTCCGCCACCCGCACGAAATGGCCGGCGGCGATGTCGTCGTCGAAGACCACCAGTACGTAGGGGATGGCGCCGTGGTCGTCAAGGGGGCGGGGGTTGGCGTAGTAACGGAGGTAGGGGGCGATGCGGGCCGCCATGGTCGTTGGGCGCACCGCCCGCCGCTTCCATTCCAGGAAGAAGGGCCACTGTTTTCCGTCCCTTTCCACCACGCCGAAGGCGTCGGGGCGCACCGAGTGCAGCCGGTCGTTGTACCGGAAGAAGCGGGAGGCCCGGCGGGGCGGGTCGAACCGGGTCAGTTCGCAGCCCAGACGGCGCGACTGGCCGGCCAGCTCGGCCAGGAACCAGTGGACCGCCTGGGTGTGGTCCAGGTTGCGGAGCAACTGCCTGCTGCGGGAGCCGTGGACGTTGCGCCAGTCCAGGGGACTCTCGGAGTCCACCGGGGCGGCGCTCCACCGCTGCCGGGCCACGCCCACGGCGGAACGGTCCCGGCGGGCCAGGAACGCCAGCCCCGCGTCGGAGAGGACCAGGCAGCGCTTCCCCCCGGCGTTCACGGCCAGAGCCAGGCCCAGCGACTTCAGGCGTTCCGACACCTGGTAGACCCGGGAGTGGTTCACTCCCAGTAGTTGCTGCAAGTGAGGCGGAGTGAGCCAGGGCCAGTCGTGGAGCAGGTCCAGCAACCGCTTCTCGGCGGGCTTCAGCAGCACCGGCAGCAGGTGGGGCGGAACCTTATCGTCAGGCAGGTCCAGCCGCAACTCTGTGGGGACAGCTTCGACAGGAGTGGGAGCCGGTTCGGGCAGCTCACCGCTGGAGGGCACATACTCCAGCGCTTCCCCCAGGTCCGATGGCGCCGGGCTGCCCGGTGAGCGCCATATCCTTGCCTCGCCGCCGTTGCCGGCGCGGGCCGCGTCGCCCTCCAGGGCGATGAATCCCAGCAGGGGCAGGTTGTCCAGCATCCGGCTCACCTGGCGCAGCCGCACCTCATCGGGGGCCAGCAGCAGCACGGCGCCGGGACGGGCCTCCTGGGACAGCCGCCACAGCCGCTTGGCGAAGGCGGTGCGGTCGGCGGCGTTGCCCATGCGGACCACGGCCAGGGTGCGCCCGCCGGGCAGGGTGATGCCCGCGTCCAGGGTGCCTGACCGGTGCCACCGGAAACCCAGGGAACGTTCAGCCTGGGGAAAGGATGCGGCGGTGCGGTAGATGACGGCCAGGGCGTCCAGCCGCTCCAGCAGGACTCTTTGCCAGCGGGCGGAGACGGGACGGGAGGCCAGCAGTTCCTCCACGGAGACTCCCTCCAGCTCCGCCAGCCGCTCCAGACCGTAGGGGGTGAGGCAGTAGCGGCGGGTGGGGCAGGTCAGTGCGGAGGCGTGGAGGACGGCCTGGACCGTCCCCCGTTCCGCCAGCCGGTCCATGCTGGCATAGACGGCACTGCGGGCCCGGCGGCAGAGGGCCACCAGTTCCAGCCGGTCCAGGAAGGGCATCTCCGCCAGGCGGCGGAGTATATCGTTCTCGCAACCCCTGGGTATCATTCCTGGACCTCCCCCTCATCGTCCTGCATGGCCGCCAGCAGCCGGCGGTACTCCCGGACCTCGTTGGATTCCCCGGAGTGGCTGTCTCCGTCGGGAGCCGACACCCCGTTCTGCCCCGGCGCCGGGGTATCGGCGTCCTGCCCCCGCTCGGCCAGCAGCTTGCGGTACTCGCCGACCTGGCGGCGTCCCTCGGCGTCGCCGGCGTCATTGGGCCGCAGGTAGGCCGAGGCGGCGGCCCGGATGCGTTCGGCCACGGCGGGGTCGCCCGGCTCGGGCTTCAGCACCGCCATGGAAAAGGCGGGCATTCGCTCCACGCCCACGGTGGCGCGGAAGTAGCAGTGGTGCACGTCCAGGGAAACAATGTCCTCCTCGGACACCCGGTCACGGCCCAACTCCCAAACCATCTGGCGGGCGTCGGAACCGGCTACCTGGAAGACGGCCAGGCAGCCCACGTTGGCCAGCAGCGTGTCCCGCATGGTGCGGGAGAGGTCCTCCAGCTTGGCCAGGCTCTGGGTGGCCAGGACGAAGCTGGCGCCGTACTTGCCCAGCTCGCTGAGCATGGCCTCGTAATCGACGCCCGGCATGGACTGCATCTCGTCCACCACCACCAGCGCCCCCCGCCGCTGGGCCAGGGGCAGGTTTTCCTGCTCCCTTATTACCGAGTCCACCAGGTTGAGCAGGGACGCGCCCACCAGGGCGGAGACGTCCCGGCCCACGCTGCCCTGGGCGGTGGAGACGAAGAGGATGCCGCCGTCGAGGATGGTCCGGCGGATGTCGATGGTGGAGCGGGACTGGCCCAGGATGGCCCGGGCCTTCTTGGAGGAGGCGTAGTAGGCCAGGCGGGTCTGCACCGGAGCGATGGCCTCGCCGCGCCGCTCGCGGTTCCAGCTCAGGAAATCCCTGGCCCAGAAGCGCAGCAGGTAGGGGTCGTTGACCCTGGCCAGGACCTCCCGCCGGAACCTGGAGTCGGCCACCAGGGGCAGCCCGTCCAGGATGGTGTACTGCTTATCGGCCTCCACCTGCTCGTTGGCCTCGTGGAGGCTCTTCACCGCGTGCTCCAGGATGGACTGCATCCGGGGACCCCACTGCTCCCACAGGCCGTGCATCACCCGCACCACCGAGTCGGCGGTGC
>VXOI01000141.1:0-62307 GCA_009840175.1 Chloroflexota bacterium
ATCCCCGCCACGATTGCCCATTGTCAATCACGCCGCCGCCTTTTTCAATGGCCCGGCAGAGAGCTAAAGTTCCCCTGCTTCCTCTACCCCCGCTGATTCCCATTCCCGGCCCACGTACTGGAGCACCCGGTATGCCGCCCCGGTCACCGGCGCCGCCACCAGCGCCCCGAGTATCCCGAAGAACATCCCGAAGATTGCCAGGGACAGCACCAGCGCCATCGGATGCACGCCCAGGGCCATCCCGTGGAGGCGTGGCGTAACCAGGCTGTTCTGGATGACCTGCACCAGGAAGTAGAACACTAGGGCCAGAGGCAGCAGCCGCAGGTCTGTCAGCGCCACCGCGATGACCATTAGCAGCAGAAACAGCGTAGTCCCTATGACTGGCACCAACTCAGTGACTGCCGCAAGCATCCCCAGGGGCAGCGCCAGCTTGATGCCCACGGCCCAATACAGCAGCCAGAGAGTCACGCCCACCATGATCGCCCCTACCAACTGAACGCGGATATAGGCGATGACAGTCGTTCCGGCAAGTCTTCCCATCTCGCTGAGGTCGTCCCGTATCGGCGCGGGAATCAACCGCCTCGCCGCTTGGGGTACCGCGCTCGGCTGGTAGAGGAACTGGAACACGGCAATGGGCGTCGCCAGCAGCGTTACGAATTGGCCGATGTTGCTCTGGATGAGGTTGGCTACATTCTCCACCGCCGAGACGCCGGAATCGTAGATGGAATCTCGTAACGATTCCAGGCGCGGGTCCACTTGCTCCTGAATCGTCTCCGGCACTCGCTCCCGGTATGCCTCCGCTATCTGGGCAAACGCGCTGTCGGCTTCCTCGATGATTGCAGGCGCCACCTCCGCAATGGTAGTCGCGCCGCCCACCAGCGCATAGGCTCCTATGCCGATGACGGTCAGGGCTATGACGACGCCCAGCAGCGTGGCGATTCCCGCCACCATCACCCGGTTGAATCGTGGCCAGCGTCGCGCCAGTGGCGTCCGTTCTCCCAGACGCATCAACGGGATAAGCAGGGAGGCAATGACGGCGCTGACCGCCAGAGGCACCAGTACGAGAAGCAGTTGCCACGCCACAACCAGCAGGGCAACCGCCACGAGCAGGGCTGCAACAAGCCGGATTCGCCGCTGGGTAGAAGGGGGCAACTCGTCGAGTTGCTTGAGCATATATGCAGGCGCTTGATTCCCCAAAGCGGCGGTCCCGGCAGGACCTGCTTACGGGAATCCACAAAGACTCTCGGAAGAATTGACCTGCGCGATTATAGCACCGCCGGGTGTTGGGTAGGACGAATGCAAAGTCAGGCAACCCCGATTTTGTCTGAATCAGGATTTACAGGATTCAAGGATTTTCAGGATAAGGCCGCCGCTTTTTCAATGGCCGGGCAGCAAGCTATACTGGCTTAGCGGCAGGGACTTTCGATTCTTCGTCTGAACTGTGATTTTTCTGATTCCAAGATTGCCATGATTGAGAAATCATGCCAATCCATTAATCACATGAATCACAGTTCAGACGACCGGAACACGAGAAATGAAGCCCGAAGAATTCGTCGCCAAGTGGCGCAATGTCCAGTTCGGAGAGAAGCAGGCATCTCAGGAGATGTTCCTGGACATCTGCGCCCTGGTGGGGCATGACACGCCCGTCGCATTTGGCAACCCCGAGGTATTCACCTTCGAGAAGTGGGTGCCGGGCGGCTTCGCCGACGCCTATTACGAAGAGCATTTCGGCTGGGGGTTCAAGGGTGACGACGCCGACCTGGACGCCGGGCTGAACCAACTGCTGCGCTACCAGGTACACCTGAAGACGCCGCCGCTGCTCATCGTATCCTCCTTCCGCTCCGTACAATGAATTCTTGCGTTGCTGGCCAACGCCCACGCGACGCTGGATGCCGCCGTAGCCGCCGCCTACGGCTGGCCGGCCACGCTGCCGGACGCCGAGATACTGGAGCGGCTGCTGGCGCCGAACCTGGAACGGAGCGAATGAACCATGCAACCGAAAACACAGAAGACGGAAGAACTGGAAGCCAAGTTCAACGAGCTAGCGGAGCAAATCAGAAGGGACACCGGCTTTTCATCCCATATCGCCGATAGGGTCAAACATCCGGCGTACCAGGAAGTCGTCGGGATGGGTGAAGCAGTGCTCCCGCTGATTTTCCGCTACATGGAAGAAGGCAAGGGCGGCTTCTGGTTCCACGCCCTCAGCGCTATCACTGGGGCAGACCCAACGACTCCTCCCCGACGCATTAACGAGGATTTCGTAGCGTTGAATATCTCAGAAATGGAGCAAGCCTGGCTGATCTGGGCCCGGCAACAGGGGTATCGTTGGTAAAGTATGGAGTTGTACTTTGAAGAGTTTTTCCCAAACTTGGCGGCAAGCGGATACGAAATCACCAGCGAAGCCAGCTCAATATATAACTGCATCGCTTGGGCTGCGGGAGATACCACGGATTGGTGGGACTTGCATCCGCGGGCGTATTGGCCTCCCTCCGTCCCACGATCATGGAGAGTCGAAGCGCTGGTGCAAGTCTTTACCGAGAGAGGGTATTCGATTTGCGAGAATACCGAAAAGGAAACGGGATACGAAAAAGTCGCCATTTGCGCCAGAAACGGCCTCTGGGAGCACGAGGCGAGACAACTCGATGATGGTCGGTGGACCAGCAAGATAGGCGAGTTTGAAGACATTACCCATCCGTCTCCGGAAGACCTGACCGGCGAGCTTTACGGCGAGGTGCATTGCATCATACGCCGTCCGTCGGCGTAACCGGGTGTCCGACTCAACAGGAACGGCCCCTTCGACAAACCCAGGAGGGATAGACGATGCAACCGAAGACGCAGAAGACGGAAGAACTGGAATCCAGTTTCAACGCGCTGGCGGATAAGTGGGAAAAAGACATGGCGTTCTATTCCCTCATGGCGCAAAGGTCTCAGCATTACGCATATCAGCTAATCCTTGGCATGGGAAAGGAAGCCATCCCGCTCATCCTGCGCCGAATGGAGCGGCAGGGCGGTCACTGGTATCACGCCCTGGAAACCATCACGGGAATGCCGTCTCCGACCGGCAAAACCAAGCTGAAAACCGAGGGATGGTATTCGGTCGATGTAAAGGAAGTAAGCGCCGCCTGGCTGCAATGGGGCCGTGAACAGGGGTATAGCTGGTAGATGAGCGTCGAAGAGATAGAAAGCGCCTTCCCGAATCTGGCCGGTTCCGGGTACGAAGTCACCGGCGACGCTTCAGCGGAATACAACTGCACCGCTTGCGCCCTTGGGACTACTAATCGGCAGTGGGACTACGATCGTCCGCACGGTTACTGGCCGCCGTCTCTACCCCGGAATCAGGAAGTAGGTACGCTGATGAGGTTGTTCGCCAGTGAAGGCTTTTCGCTTTGCGAAGACGACGCGCCGGACCCTAGTTACGAAAAGATCGCTCTCTACGCCTTCGTCGGCCAGTTTACCCACGTGGCAAGACAGCTTGAAGACGGCCAGTGGACCAGCAAGCTGGGCGACCTGGAGGTTATCACCCACCCTTCTCTGTCCAGTCTGGCCGGGGGCATTTACGGCAACATCCACTGCATAATGCGCCGCCCGTTATAATCGCCGCACCCGGTTGCGCGATTGCGCCGCGAGTGCCATTATCAGCCGCAGGGTCTGAACCCGAAAAGCCGACCCGTTCAGGAGTCGTTATGAGTGAACTGTCCTATATGCCCGCCACGGAACTTGCCCATGCCATCAGGACGCGGCAGGTGTCGTCGGTGGAGGTCACCCAGCATTTCTATGAGCGCATCGAGAGGCTGGATTCCCGGCTGAACTCCTATCTCGCCCTCTGCCAGGAGCAGGCGCTGGCCGATGCCCGCGCTGCCGATGACGCCGTGGGGCGAGGGTGGGCGCTGGGGCCGCTGCACGGCATCCCCATTTCCATCAAGGACCTGGAGATGAGCAAGGGCATACCCACCACCATGGGCTCGGCCCTGTTTCGCGACCGCACGCCGGAAATAGACTCGGTGGTGGTGGAGCGGGTCAAGGCCGCCGGGGCCGTCGTGCTGGGCAAGACCAACACGCCGGAGTTCGGGCAGTCGGGAACCACCGAGAACAGGGTCAGCGAACCCTGCCGCAACCCGTGGAACACCGCCCGCACGCCCGGCGGCTCCAGCGGCGGCGCGGGCGCGGCCTTGGCCGCCGGCCTCTGTACCATCGCCACCGGCAGCGACGGCGGCGGCTCCATCCGCATCCCGGCCGCTTTCAGCGGCGTTTTCGGCATCAAGCCCACGCAGCACCGCGTTCCCCGCTATGGCGGCTACGGGCGGCCTGCCGCCAACCACTTCTCGCAGTCCGGCCCAATGAGCCGCACCGTGGCCGACACTGCCCTCTTGTTGCAGGTGCTGGCCGGGCCCGACAGCCGCGACCCCAACTCCATCAAGGAAACGCCGCCGGACTTCAGTGCCGGACTTGGGCGCGGAGTCGAGGGTATGCGCATCGCCTGGACTCCCGACTACGGCTATGCCGCCGTTGACCCCGAGGTGGCCGAGATTACCGCCCGCGCCGCCCGCGTATTCGAGGAGCTGGGCGCAACCGTCGAGGACGCGCCGCTCCAGTTGGAAGACCCCTTCGACGCCTTCTTCGACGTGTTCGCTACCGCCACATACACATCCTACGCTCATCTGCTGGAAGAACACCGCGACGAATTCTCCGAGCCGGGCCTCTACTCTCTGGAGCACGGCGCCACCGTTGACGGCGCCCGCCTCTCCCGCGCCATCCACCGTGTGGACGTGCTGGGGCGGCAGATGGAGGACTTCTTCGATACCTACGACCTGCTGCTGTCTCCCACCATGCCGACGCCCGCTTTCGAGATAGGCCGGAAGCCCTCGGTCATCGGCGGACGGGAGGTTGATCCCATGTGGGGATTCATTCCCTTCACCTTCCCAATCAACATGACCGGCCAGACCGCTTCCAGCGTACCCTGCGGCTTCTCGGCGGACGGGCTGCCCATCGGCCTGCACATCATTGGCCCGCGCCGCGCCGAGGCCAGAGTGCTGCAAGCATCGGCGGCTTTCGAGCGCGCCCGCCCTTGGGCCGATAAGCGCCCGCCGGGGTTTGAGTAGTGTCTAATTGACCACAGAGTTCGCAGAGAACACAGAGAGAAAATATAAAAATCTCTGCGGCCTCTGTGTTCTCTGTGGTTAATTCCCGGCCAGCTTCTCCCGCAGGCGGGGCAACACTTCGTCCGAAACTCTCCGGCATTCCTCTACGTGAGGGAAGCCGGAGAGTATGAATTCCTGGAAGCCGAGTTGCGCGTAGTCATACAGGGTATCGGCAACCTGTCGCGGCGTGCCGACGATGGCAGTGCCGCAGTTGACCCGCACTTCGGAGAGACCGTTCCACAGGTGCCGCCCGACACGATGGTCGGGGACCTCTCGGGCCTGGGCCTGCTGCCCCACCATCTGCGTGCCAACGATGGCCTTCTGCCGCTGGGCCTTCACCGCCGGGTCGGCGTGGGCGATTAGCTCGTTGGCGGCGTCCCACGCCTCGGCTTCGGTCTTGCGGACTACCAGGTGAGTGCGTAGACCCAGCTCCGGTGTCCTTCCCGCCTTGTCGAACTCGGCGGCCACGTCTATGTTGCGGCGGGCGGTGTCCTCCAGCGGCTCGATCCAGGACAGATGCACGTCGGCCTGCCGCCCCGACAGTCCCAGTGCCCGCGGCGACGCCCCGCCGAGGTAGAAGCGCGGCCCCGCTCCTGAGCTTGTCGAAGGGCCGGGGTGCGGCGCGCAGTAGGCGTCGCGCAGCCGGTAGTATTCGCCGTCGAAGTCCACCGGGCCGGGCTGCGTCCACAGCTTGCGGCAGGCGGCGATGAACTCCTCGGCCCGCTCGTAGCGGGTCTCGTGGGTGCTTTCCTCGCCCACGCGCTCGAAGTCATTCTGGATGCCGCCGGGGACGATGTTGATGTCCACCCGCCCCTTGGAGATTTGGTGCAACGCCGCCGCCATCTGCGCGAACAGCCCCAGCGCGATGAAGCCAGGCCGGACGGCAATCAGGAACCGGATGCGGCTGGTCACCGCCGCGAGAGCCGTGGCGGTGGTCCAGGTTTCGGCCAGCGGCGCGTCCTCGCCAAACAGCCCGTTGGCGAAGCGGGTAGGGATGAGCAGCGAGTAGTAGCCGTACTCCTCCGCCGTCTCCACTACCCGGCGCAGGTAGTCGAAATCCGGCGGCTGCTCCGCCCGCATCGTCCCGGCCCGGCTGCCGTCGCCGTCTATGGGAATGAACCAGCTAAAGCGTACTCCGTCCTTGCCATCAAGCATGGTTGGGCCTTCCCTTCCGAATGGATAATTCCCTCTCCCTCAGGGAGAGGGTGAGGGCGTAATGCCGCCTACCGCGCTCGCGCCTCGGCCCGGTGCTGCCCCTCTTCCCGCTGATACCACATAATCATCACGATGCCGGCGGCGACTATGCTCATCATATCGCCGGGAACCCAGAGCATCAGCCCGCCCAGTTGCTGGTCAATATGCCACTCCAGGCCGTAGGGCTGGACCACCTCGGTATAGGCTTCGTACAGATGCTTGCCCGGTTGGCTGGAGAAGGTGATGGCCGCGCCCAGCAGCGTGTTTGGCAGCACTATCAGCCCCAGGTACAGCACCCGCAGCCCGTAGTGCAGCCGCGAGCGATGGGGCGGCGGGTCTATCACTACCCACCAGAACAGGAACCCTGAAGCGCTCATAGTCAGGTGCATCAGCGCGTGTACCTCGTCGTTGCGGAGCGCCAGGTTGAAGGCCCCCGGGAACTGCCACAGGTACAGGCTTCCGAGGAAGAAGAAGATGGTGAAGATGGGGTTGGTCAGCAGCCGGTAAAGCTGGCGGACATATTGGTTGCGAGCCATGGGCCGGATGATGCCCTGCCGCGTCCAGGACGGCATTCCCCGCAGCATGGGCGTCAGCGGCGCGCCCAGCAGGATGAACATGGGGGCGACCATCCGCAGGATGAAGTGCTGCACCTGGTGGAAGGAAAGCAGATGGTCCGACAGCGGGTCCAGCGGCGACTGGAGGGCGAAGAAAATCAGGAACAGCCCGAACAGGAAGGACGCCTTCTGCCAGTTGTTCACCGGGTGGCTGGGGCGGTCCCAGTTGTTCAGCCCGTTCAGGTAGATATAGGCGGCTAACAGGACCAGGATAGTCGGCAGCGGATTGGTGTTCCACGCCGTCCACGGCTCCTGCCCGGCGTCAATGCCGCCGTGGGCCAGCGCCGCCGGGGCAATCCACAACGCCGCCAACAGGCCGGCGGCCACGGCAAACGCCATCAGCAGCCAGCGGCGGCTGGGAGTTCGCCCCCACCCTAACCCTCCCCCGAAGAGAGTGGGAATAACTTGCTGGGCGGCCTTCACGGGGAGTCAGCCTGCGCCGCTGCCCGCTTGCGGCGGTAATTGCGGCGCGCGCTCCACCAGACGTAAGCAATGCCCAGAATGATAATCCCGAACATACCGAAGAAGACCCACGACCCTTGGGTCAGGCGGTTGAGCGAAGGCACTTTCAGCGTAGTCACGTCGGCCAGGTCTGCGCCGAGAGATGAAGAAACGTCCACCTTGATGTCCCACTCTCCGGTAGAGTCCAGTTTCAGATGAACGATGTACCGCTCGGGCGTTGCGGGGGAGTTCGTGGCGAAGGCCCAGCCCGGATTCCCCTCCTCGGCGCTTTCCGCGAGCATCACCACTCTGGCGTCGGACACCGGCTCTCCCGTGGCCGGGTCGGTGACAAATACCGCGAACTGGGCGGAGCCTACCCCCAGGTTGTAGTTGACGGGCACGACCCGGATATCGTGCGCCCCAACGTAGCGCACTTCCTCTTTCGTGGAATCCTGCGCAGTCGCCGTAGCGGTCAACAGGGAGAAAGCGGCCAACACCAGCAGCGCGGCGAGGGCCGCGAGGGCAATCCGGCGCGGGGATAGCCGCAGGGAGGTGATGGGAGTCATTTCGCGCTCGCGTCCGCCGTATGCGCTGGGGAGGGCTGTGAGCTTGATGCCTGATTCCAGTATAACGCGCCGTGTCGGATTCCGCACGGCGCGTTTCTATAGCGATACCGTTCCGGTTTAGGTGGTCTTCCGCCAGACAACCCGTCAATCCCGCGAGAGTGGGAATCCAAACCCGCGTCGCCTGTCGTTTTGACCTCCTGATTCGGAACCCTGCCACGGCCAGATGTCATGTTAGCGCATTCTGAATCGAGCGATATGTTACGGCTTTTTGCTAACGCGGACTTTCTTTGTCACCCGTCGAACCGGGACCTGGCTTCCAGGTGGCTGAGGTGATGGTCTTCAAGGCATTCAGACGCCGATTCTTCGAACTGGAGCGTCAAATGGCGGACGCCATGCTTTTCATAGACGAGCTGTCGCATCCTAGACAAAAGTTCTTCGGTGTTCCCGGTGTACCCTGGTTCCACGATAACGTGAGCGGTAAAGGCGTCGTTGTTATCCGAGATGCTCCAGGCGTGAACGTCGTGAATCAGCGTGACGCCTGGAACGTCCTCAATGTCGGCGCAGAGCTGGTAAAGGTCTATATGCTCCGGTGTACCTTCCAGCAGGGTATGGAACACTTGGAGAATCAGCCGCCAAGAACTGGCGGCGGTAAGCGCCGCGACACCTATGGATATTATCGGGTCAACAACCGTCCAGCCGTTGACCAGCACCAATATGGCGGCAACCACCACACCAACCGATGCCAGCAGGTCGGCAAGAAGATGGCGCAAAGCGTCGCCTGCTCTCTCGCTGCGGCGGCCTCCCCACCGGAGAACCAGCGCGGCGAGGACGTTGACCCCCAGCCCGATGGCCCCGATGACCAGCATCAGCCCGCCCTCGATTTCCAGTTCGGAGCGGTCGCGCAGGCGGTTGATGGACTCGAAAAGCACCCACGCGGCCACCAGCCACAGGGCCAGGGCGCTGAGCATGGCGCCGACTACCTCGGCCCGATGGTATCCGAAGGTGCGCTCAATGGAAGCCGGGCGGCTTTCGGCCCACGCCACGAACAACGCAATGGCGATGGCCGAGGCGGTGGCCAGCATATGCCCGGCGTCGGCCAGCAGGACCAGGCTGCCGGACAGCAGCCCTCCGATGATTTCGGCAATCATTATGCCGAGAACCAGGACCAGCGCGATAATCAGGCTGCGGCGGCCAGCGCCACCCCCTTCTTCACCGCCGCCGGTGTTCTGCCATTGGAGGCCAGTCGCCATTGCGGTTCTCCGTCAGGGCGTGGGATGGGAAGTGTGGGAGGTGGGACTTTACAACTGGAAAGTCTTTTTCCAGATGCCGGGGGAGCCGGGAGCGTGGGTCATCGCATCCCTCATCCGCTGGTTGTCGGGGTGGATGTCGCGCTGTTCCAGCCACTCGGCGGTCTGCGAGATGTTTTCGTTCTCAAACTCGTATACGACGGCATAGGAAGGCGCGCCCCGGACAGCCTTCCAGCGACGGCCCCGGATGCAGCCGGGAACCTTCTCATAGTTGGGCACGTAAACGCCGGAGTACCAGTCGTTCCACCCTGCTTCCTGTTCGGCGGGAACGTCCATCCGCCCGATTTGCAGCGCGGGAGCCATGCCGCTGTTGGCGATGTCGTCGGTCAGCCCCGCCGGGTGAATCATCTCGTAGACGTTGTTTATGAAGTTGGTGCCGATAATGCTGGGGCTGACCCGGCTGCCCCATTCCGTGCGGGGGCGGCTGGTGAACGCCTCGGTCTCCACCACTGCCGGGCTTTCCAGCTCATAGACCGCCATGTGCTTGGGGCCGCTGCTGGTGGCCTCGTAGCGGGCGGCGCTCAACACGCCCGGCACCGAAAGCAACTCGGCCAGATGTTCCTCGTTGTACCAGCGGTTGAAATCGTCTTCCATTTCCGCAGGAATGTCGGCCCACACAATCATCAGTCCGGTGCCTTTCTTAGCCATGCCTACCTCCAAAGCGCTGTACGCATTGAATAAGTTGTGAGAATGATAACCGCGAATCAGAGCCAGCGCGATAACCAGGCTGCGGTTCTCCGTCGCGGTGTGGAATGAGAAGCCAGAAGGGATGAGGCGCTACAACTGGAATGCCTTTTTCCAAATGCCGGGGGAGCCGGGGGCGTGGGTCATAATGTCCCGCATCCGCTGGTTGTCAGGGTGGATTTCCCGCTGCCGCAGCCATTCCTCCGTCTGCGAGACATTTTCGTCGTCGAATTCATAGACCGTTGCGTATGCCGGGCTACCCCTTACGGCTCTCACCCGGCGGCCCCGGATGCACCCTGGAACCTTCTCGTAATTCGGCACGTAGACGCCCGAATACCACTCGTTCCATTCCGCATCGTTCTCCGCAGGCACGTCCATCCGGCCGATTTGCAGGGCGGGCGCCATGTCGCTATTGGCAATTTCGTCGGTGAGCTGGGCCGGGTGAATCATCTCGTAGACGTTGCTGATATAAACGGTGCCGATGACACTGGGGGCTATCCGCTTGCCCCACTCGGTACGCGGACGGCTGGTCCATGCCTCGGACTCGACGACCGCAGGACTCTCCAGCTCGTAGACCACCAGGTGCTTGGGGCCGCTGCTGGTGGCCTCATAGCGGGCGGCGTTGAGAACTCCGGGAACGGCCATCACCTCGGCCAGGTGCTCCTCATCGTACCAGTGCCGGAGTTCGTCCTCCAATTCCGCCGGAATTTCCGCCCACATAATCAAAATTCCGGTGCCTTTCTTCGGCATAGCAACCTCTCCGTCTCGGCTGCGCCTATGATAACCGCGCCGCCGGAAATTTGCATTAAACCGATGCGCCTTGCCGGAACAATCGCGCCCGGGCCAACGCTACCAGATGATCTGGGCCTGTTCCAGTTCTAGCACTTCATCCTCAGGCAGTCCGAGGATGCCGGAAAACACGTCTAGGTTGTGTTGACCGAGGGTTGGCGTCCACTGGTCTACGCGGGCCGGGGTTTCCGAAAAACGCCAGGGCGGAGTCACCGCCCGCTGCCGCTCGCCGGTATCGTCGTTGTAGACCGTGGGAAAAGCTTTCCGAGCCAACAGGTGCGTATCCCGCATCATCGCATCCGGAGCCAGTGATGGGTGGGCCGCCACGCCACAGGCTTGCAGTTTTTGCGTGACTTCCTCTGCGGTGTGACAGCGAGTCCATTCCTCGATATGAGCATCCAGTTCATCGTGCTTTCGCCAGCGGCGGAAAGCGTCGCCGTAGTCATCGCCGACAGCCCAAGCCGGACTGCCGACAGCCTTGACGAAACCCTGCCATTCCGCCTCCGACGCTACCGAAATGCTAACCCACTCGTCCTCTCCTAGGCAGCGGTAAACGCCTTGAGGGGCCGCGGAGACATCCCGATTGCCGTTCCGGTGCGGCTCACGGGAGTTCATGGCGACGTCCAGCAGTTCAGGCCCGATGAAGGAGGTCGCCAGGTCCCGCACGGAAACGTCCACGTGCTGTCCTATCCCGGTGCGCTGGCGGGCCGACAGAGCGGCTACGGCGGCAAAGGCGGCCAGCATCCCGCCGGTGTGGTCCATAGCGTGGCGCAACTCCACGGGCGGGCCGTCGGGATAGCCGGTCAGGTGGCCCAACCCGCCTAGGGCGGAGAACATCGGAGCGTATCCGGCGTAGTTGCTCTCGGGCCCGGTCTGCCCGTTGGACGACAGCGATACTAGTATGATGTCGGGGCGAACTTCCCGCATCGCCTCGTAGCCCAGCCCCAGTCGGCTCAATACGCCGGGACGGAAGTTTTCCAAGGCCAGCTCGGATATACTGACCAGTTCCAGCGCCAGTTCGACCGCCCGCGGCTCCTTGAGGTTGAGGCAGACCGACATCTTGTTGGCGTTAATCTGTTCGAAGCTGGAGGGCGGCTTGCCGTACATCGCGTGGGGGCGGCGGGTGATGTCGAGTCGGGCGGAGCTTTCAATCTTGATAACCTGCGCGCCCATCTCGGCCAGCATCAGCCCGGCGAAGGGCCCAGCGGCGTGAACCGAGAAGTCGGCCACGCGGATTCCGGCCAGTGGGCCCGGGCGTTCCGTCCCTGGGTTTCCTTGTGTTGATTCCATTTGAACTACCTCGTCGTGGGCGCTCTTTCTTCCCTGAGGGATGGCCGTCCGTCGCGGACAATTATGGCCGCGAGTGCTCCCGCCGCCAACCCGCACAGATGGCCCTCCCAGGAAACGTAAGCGTTGGTAGGCAGAATACCGGACAGCATCGCCCAGCCGAAAACCCCGGCGACAACAACCGCCACGAGAATCGACAGGATGCTCTTGTCCAGCAAGCCCTTGACCAACAGGTATCCGAACAGGCCAAAGACCAAGCCGCTGGCCCCGACATGGGTTGCCGACCTGCCGATTAGCCACACGCCCAAGCCCCCAAACAGGATGATAACCAGGCAGACCCACGGGAAGCGCTCTCGGCTCCGAATGACAGCCAGGCACCCCAGCGCCAAGAGTCCCACCGCGTTGGACTGGACGTGCAGGAAGCTGCCGTGCAGGAAGGGACTCAGCGGAATGCCTACCAGCCCGCTGGTAGTGCGGGGAACCAGGCCGTAGACGTTCAGCGAGTGGTCGATGAGGCCGTTCAACACCTCCACAACCATTATCAGCCCGATGAATCCAATGAGCAGGTAGAGGCTTGAGTTCACACCCTACCCCTGCCTTCTCCTAAGCTTTTCGAAAGGCGGCATCAGATAACTTCGGCTCTGGCCAGCACAGTTAGTTGTTCCGGCGAGTAGCCCAGCGCGCCGTAGACTTCAGCGTTATGCTCGCCCAATAACGGAGCTCTCGTTAGTACGGGCGGCGTCTCGCTCATACGAAAGGGCAGCCCGGCATAATCGTGGGTTCCTTCCTCGGGATGCGCCACTTCCACGAAAAAGTCGCGTTCCCGTTGCTGCGGGCTGTCAAAGACTTCGCCGGGCGTGAGATAAGGGGCGATGGGCACTCCGTGGGCCTGGCCTTCGCGGTAGAGCCACTCCCGAGTATGCTCCGCTGTCCACTGTTGCAGGTTCTCGTTGATGGCCGGGCCGTGCGTTGCCGGATCTCGGAATTTGTCGACAGATGCCCATTCCGGCTCTCCCAGCAGGCGTGCCAATCCTTCCCACTGGCGGGGTTCCAGGGTCAACAGCTCCACGTAGCCGTCGGCGGCCGGCAAGACCCCGCCCATTCTGAAAAACCGCGAGAACCGTGTTTCCACGAAATCCTCCGCTTCCAGCCTTTGGATGGGCAGATAGCCGATGGCGATCTGCGCTTCCTGCATCGAGCAGTCCACCGACTGCCCGATGCCGCCGTTCCACTGTGCTATCACCGTGCCCAGCACCCCCACCGCCGCGGTCAGCCCGCTCTGGTACGACGCCATCATTCCTCCGGCTGCGATTGGAGCGCGGTCGGGGAATGTATCTAGGGCCAGGCCATTGGGCAGCAGGTTGCCCTCTCCCCCGGCGTGGAACACGTTCACGTCATGGGCAGCGTACCCGGCATTGGGGCCGCTGGAGCCGAAGGGGGTCATCGCCGCGACGATGAGGCGGGGGTTGATTTCGGCCAGCGCTTCCTGTTCCAGCCCTCGCGCCACGGCCAAGGCGGGCGGCGAGTCGTGGATGATGACGTCGGCTCCTGCGGCCAACTGCTTCAGAATCTCGCGGCCCTGCGGGTCATCAAGGTCCAGCGTTACGCCGCGCTTGCCGGTGTTCAGGTACAGGAACATCCCGCTGCGTTCCGGGTGGGGGGCGTCATCGGGGAATGGGCCGCGGCGGCGCGAGGGATCACCCGACTTGGGCGGCTCAACCTTCACCACGTCCGCGCCTAGCGAGGCCAGCAGCTTACCGCAATACGGCGCGGCCACCATCGCGCCCAGCTCGAGGACGCGGAGGCCGGCGAGGGCGGCGGGCGTATGCGTTGGGGTTACCATCGTCATTTCAGCGCGCCGCTTCTAACTGAACCTGCTGATCATATACGGTGGATGGATTTCGTCGTCCGGCACTTCTTCGACTTCTTCACTGACCGGGTTGACCCTCAGCCGCATATTTTGCAGCATTTCATATCCCACCAACGGAATCGGGCATGGAGCAACCATCGTGGCGAAACCCCGCCCACGTATCTCGCCGTCAATCCGGTAAGTCTCAAATTCGGCCACGCCGTTGGCAGTTATGAAACGCCTTCTGCCGTTAGGAATTTCTTCCAGCCCCAATGCCTCTATTTCCTCAACCGGCAGGCCCATGAGGGCAGATCCCGTGTCCACGAAGAAGCTGTACTGCCTCGTCTCGGATGGGCCGGTGATTACTCCCTCTACAAATGTTCTGCCCATAGGCTGCAATCCTCTAGTGTGTTATTGTTCAGGCCATCATATCACCGCGGCTACTCAGGCAATATAGGCGGCATCTGCTCGCTGCGGGGCGCGTTGTGCAAGTTGAGGGCGCGGCCGTCGGTAAACCAGGGGACGCGGGAATCGCGGGATGGCAGCATCACGGTGGCTTGCCCCGGCGCTGTGACCTCGCCGCGCTGGTTTTCGGCCCAGATTTCCAGGTCCACCAGCGGCGCGCCGTCGTGGATGCGCTTGCCGATGACGCGGCCCTTGCACCACTGGGTATCACCGTAGACGTTGAAGCGGCGGCATTCCACCCGGAGGCGTTTGAGGAAGGCGTCGTCGCCCATCCAGTTGGTAACCAGAGTTCCCATCCACGACACCCGCTGCGGGCCGTAGTCGTAAGCGCCGGGAACGCCCACCGCCTCTGCCACCGAGTCGCGCAGGTGTCCGATGCCGGTGTATTCCAACCCTCCACCCGATTCCGGGTTGCGGAAGAAGTGGTCGGGATGCCGCAGGGCTTCCCGCAGCAGCACGCCGTGGGCGCTGGAGCGTCCGGTGCCCACCAGAAAGGCCGAAACGTCCTGCAAGGACAGCGGCCCACGCACCACCGGCTCCAACTCGTCGCCGATGTTGGTGTCCTCGTAGTAGCGGGTCTGGCTGCCGCGAGCCTTTTCCGCCAGCACATGCTGGTCTATGGCCTCCAGTTCCTCAGGTGTGTACTCATGACGGCGGGGGACGCTGGCATACTTGCCCCGCTCGCGGGATGCCCGGCGCTGGTGGCGGGTGCACCAGCCGACGACTCGGGCGACCACCTCATCCCGCTGATTGGTGTAGGTGGTTTCCACGAACTGTATGACCAGCGTTTCCGAGTAGCGGCTCTGGCGTTCCTGCACGTCCAGCACCCGCTCGACGCAGTTGACGGCATCGCCGGGGCGGAGATTGCGGAAATACTCCCAGTCGTTGCCGGCGAAGAAGCCGTGGACGCCGGGCAACCCCCAGCGAGTGCGCCCGGACCAGTGGCGCATATACGGGGCGCAGGGATGGCCAATGATGGAGCCGTACTTTGAGTAAGCGGCGTATTCCTGGTCGCGGAAGATGGGGTTGGTGTCCCCGATGCCATTGACGAAGTTCAGCAACGCACCTAGCGAAGCGTCGCGGACGAAATTCTCGGTGCGCATCCGTGTGCCAATCATCGCCTTGGCGCGGGCGATTGCCTCCGGCGAGATGCCGCCTTCCACCTCCGGCAATGTTTCGACTACGCGCTCACGCTCGTTCTGGCTGGTCATAGGTCTATCTCCGTTTGTCAGCTTGCTACCAGATTACCTGCTCTTCTTCCAGCCGCGACACCTCCGCATCATCCATGCCCAGCAATCCGCAGAACACCTCGCGGTTGTGTTCGCCCAGCAACGGGGCATGGCGCTGTATGCGCGGCGGCGTGCGGCTGAGTTGCCACATCAGATTGAAGATAGGCTCCGTCCCCAACGCCGGGTGTTCGATGTCCGAGTATAGGCCGCGCTCCTGGAAATGCGGATCGAACAGCCGTCCCTCGGCGTCCAGTACCGGGAAGGCCGCTACGCCGTGGTTTTGCAGAAGCTCAGTGGCTTCCCACGGCGTCCGTTCCCGCGTCCACTCCGACAACCGGGCGTCCAGCTCCCGGCGGTGATTCAGGCGGGCGTAGCGGCTGGCGAAAATCGGCTCATCGGCCCATGCCGGGTTGCCCATCGCCCTCACCAGTCCTTGCCATTCGGCTTCAGTACGCACGGCGATGGACACCCATTGGTCTTCACCCTGGCAAGGGTAGTTGCCGTAGGGGGCCATCACCGGATCATAGTTACCCCTCGGCTGGGGAACCCGGCCGGTAAATTCGTACTCCATCAGCCCCGTGCCCATGGTTGCCACCGTGGCCCGCAGCATCGAAACGTCAATATACTGTCCGCGCCCGGTGCGCCGCCGCTGATGCAGCGCGGAGGTGATAGCGAAGACGGCGTGCAATGCGCCACACAGGTCGGCGTAGGCGTGCTTCAGGCCCAAGGGACGCCCTGTCTCGCCCTCGGCGGGTTCGTAGCCCATGGTGCTGTCCAGTCCCGACAGCGCCCCGATGGACGGGGCGTAGGCCCGCAGGTCGCGCAGCGGCCCGGTCTGGCCGTTGGACGTGATGGACGCCATAACCAGCCGGGGGTTGTCGCCGCTCAGCATTTCATAGCCCAGCCCTATACGCTCCATTACCCCGGGAGAAAAGTTTTCTATGACGACATCGCACTTTGCGGCTAGCCCACGTGCCAGCTCCACCGCTTCCGGTTGCGTGGTGTTGAGGGTGATGCTGCGCTTGCCCCGGTTCACGTTGTGGAACATCGGATTCTGTTCCGGGTCGGGCTGGTCGCCGATGATGGGCCGTCCCAGGCGCATATAGTCCATGCGCTGGCGGGTTTCCACCTTGATGACCTCGGCCCCCATATCGGCCAGGATCATGCCCGGCACCGCCCCGGCCAGCACCCAGCCGAAGTCCAGCACTCGATAGCCGCTGAGGGGACCTTGCTGTGCGTTCACGGTCATGCTAGTCGAAACTGAAGGGCGGATAGGCGTCCACCAGCAGCCAGCCGTAGGCGTTGGCGCGATATATCCACCGGTTCAGCCCCATAATGATGTTGAACAAATCCTGGGAATAACGCCCGGTAAACAGCAGGAATAACAGGGCAAAAAGGACCAGGATATTCACGATTTCCGAAAGTATTGCGGCGATAATCCAGTGCGGGATTATGAGGATCCAGCGGAATAACCCCGTAAGGCGCGATGAGCTTTCCGGGTATTCTATTATCAAGTCTGCCGGGTATTCTTCCTGGGATTGAAAGGAGAAAGGCGGGTACTGGTCGGTGTTGCCCGCGGAATACGAGTAGAAGTTGACGCGCCAGCCCCACCGCAACAGCCCGGTGTGGTAATTCCAAAGAAAAGAGGGATTGCGTCCCCAAATTACCACGGCCAGCCACGAGATCGGAAGGGTGACAATCAATGGTATCGAGAGAAGCCACAAGACTACAATGTGAGGGATGAGAAGCAGCCATTTGATCAGCCACAGGAAGCGGTTGACTCTTTCCGCGTACTCACCAACCAATTCCACAGGATAATTGGTGCTTGCAGCCATTGAGAAACCTCCTGCCCCGCAAGAACGCCTCACCAATTAGGGCCACCCAAACTGCTGTCCGGCGGGCGTTTAGTATACCCCACGCCCTGACGATTAAGCCGTCAGATAATCCCTGTCCGGTAGAGTTGGGCCACCTCTTCCGGTGTATAGCCCAGCTCGCCGCAGTAGACCTCGCTGTTGTGCTGACCCAATGTTGGCGCAGGTCGAGGGAGTTCTTCGACAGGCTCAGGACAAGCATTCTCGCCGGACATTGCATAAGGCGGGCCTGGGATGGTGACCGGGCCGGTATCGGAACGGTCAATTTCAGTAAACAGGGTAGACAGGCTGGGGTCGTGGCGCACTTCGTCGAAGCCGCGCACCGGGGCCAGGGGGATGCGATGTTCCAAAGCCATTTCCAGCAGTTCGGCCTTGGTATGCTTTAGCAGCCATTCCTCGACGTAGCCGTCCACCTCGTCGGCGTACTCGTTGTTCATAACCGTGCGGTTGCGGAAGCGGGGTTCCTGAGACCACTCCGGGCTGCCCATCAGTTCCAACAGGCGCCGCCATTGGCGGCCCTCCGGCGAGCCAACGAAGATGTAGCCGTCTTTGCAGCGCAGGATGCAGTTGGGATAGGGGAAGTCCAGCGCGTGATGCCCGGTGCGACGGGTGACACGCCACTGGTAGACGGCCATCAGCGCCTCGGGGCCGTTGTACAGCCCGGCCATCGTCTCGATTTCGGCGATGTCTATGTGCTGGCCGGGGTGTGTTGGCGGGATTTCTCCCTCACTCCAACCCTCTCCCGCTGGGAGATGGGGCAGATTGTCTTGGGCCAGTAGCGCCATCACGATGGACGACGCTGCGGCGGCTCCCGCGAAGTAGCCCACCTCGGGCGTACCGAAAGTCAGCGGCTGGCGCTCCGGGCTGCCCAGCCCTTCGCAGATGCCGCCACCGGCTGCCAGGTTGATGTCGTAGGCTTTCCAGTTGCGGTAGGGGCCGGTCAGACCGAATGGGGTGATGGACGCCATCACCAGCCCGTCGTTGTGGACGCGCAGGGTGTCGTAGTCCAGACCCACCCTGTCCATCTCGGTCGGGTGCAGGTTATGAACCAGAACGTCGAAGCGGGAGAGCAGCCCGGCAAGGATTTCCCGTCCGGTAGGCGTGTCCAGATTGAGGGTTACGCCGCGCTTGTTGGCGTTGAGGTAGAGGAACAACCCGCTGCATTCACGATGGGGCAATTCATTGGGGTACGGGCCGTAGTCACGGGCCCAGTCCCCACCGTCGGCCCGCTCCACCTTCAGCACGTCGGCCCCCATGTCGGCCAGCAGCTTGACGCAGTAGGGCGCGGATATGAACTCGCCCAACTCCAGCACCCGCAGTCCGTTCAGCAGCCCGTAGGTCATGCCGCCGTACCTGCCACGGCGTATCGCGCCAGTGCGTCCAGGCGCCGGGCCAGTTCCTCCGGCGCGGACAGGAAGGGCGAGTGCCCGGTCTGCATTTCGATGACCTCGGCGCAAGGGAGGGCAGTGTACATCGCGCGGGCAAATTCCGGCGCAACCGCGTTGTCCAGAGCGCACTCGATGTATACTCGCGGCACGCGCCCGAAGTTGCCGTCGGTGATTCGCATTGGCGAAACTAGGGGGCCGACGGGCTGCGGAACTATCTTGGACTTGGCCCATTCAACATCTTCAGGCGTACAATCGTTGTAGAAGCGATGCTGCGCCAGTTCCGGCTTGTAGACTACGTGGCTGCGGTCTTCGGCCAGGTCCCAGCTTGGCCGTTCCCGTAGCGCTTTCTCCACGTCCGATTCCCCTGAAACGGTTCCCATGAATGTCGCCCCGTCCGGCAACAGAACCGCTGTGAGGTACACCAGCACCGCGACCTTATCGGGCCGCAACTCTGCTGTACGGCTAATGGAGATTCCGCCCAGGCTGTGTCCTACCAGCACCGACGGCCCGTCCTGCGAGTCCAGCAAGCCGCACAGGTATTCGGCATAGGATTCCAGAGTAACCTTGGCCAGAGGCGTTTCGTCGTGTCCGTTGCCTGGCAAATCCACCGCCGTAACCGTGTGGCCCTGCTCTTGCAGCAGCGGCACGACCCGCTCCCAGCACCATGAACCGTGGGCCGAGCCGTGAACCAGAACATAGTTCGCCATATCGCCGTCCTTTACAATGTCCCCTCTCCCTCCGGGAGAGGGTTAGGGTGAGGGCACACCCCAACTACTCCAGCAGGTTGCCCCGCAGCCACTCCAGTGCTTCGTCTGTCACGCCATGAAGCCGCAAATACGACTCCGCGCCTCCGTACTGTTGATGCAACGTATCCTGAAAACCCTGGAATGCCAATGGCTGGGCGGCCAGCGACTGCGTCGTGGGCGAGGCGTCGGGCTGCATCCCCTTGATGCGTCTCAGTATTCCTTCGACCGCCTGGTTGGTCAGCAGGTAGTCGGCCTTGATGGTTTCGGCGTCCACTCCTAGGACTTCCAGTATCATTGCGGAGAGCAACCCGGTGCGGTCCTTGCCCGCGCTACAGTGGAACACAACCCCGCTCCCGTTCGCGGCTGCGATGGCGTTGACCGCATCTGCAACACGAGGGCCCGAGTTGTGAATCAACCATTGGTAGGTGGACGAAAGCCGCTCCACCACATCGCCGCCGGTGAAGGGCGGGAAGCCGCGCTCCCGTAGCAGCGGATGGTGAGTGTAACCGGCGCCCAACCCCGGTAGCGGCCCAGTTCCGTCGCGCTCCGCTTCATCGGGGTTGCGCAAGTCAACCACCAGCCGAATGTGCAAGTCTTCGATGGCATAGGCAGCGTCGGAAGCAGTCATGTCTTGCAATGCGTCGCTTCTGAAAAGCCTTCGCCACCGGACGGTCTGCCCCTGCGAGTTGCGGTAGCCCCCCAAGTCGCGGAAGTTGACACAACCCTCGATAGGCAGCCACCGCTGCTGATTCCCGCTTTCGTGGGAATGACGGGTATCTCTCATGCTCCCGGCACTCCCATCTCGCGGGCGATTTCGAGCATGGCCCGCGCTGTTTCCTCGTGGGCGATGTCCACCATGTCGCCGCCGAAGGTGACCGCCGCGCCACCCTGGGCGCGAGTCTCCTCCATCGCCTCGATCAGCCCCTTGTAGTGGGCGACTTCCTCTTCGGACGGAGTGAAGACCTCGTTGACCACCGGAACGTGCGACGGGTGAATCAGGTGCATCCCGGTGTAACCCAACTGCTTGGCCTGCTGGGCCGATCTGCGCAGCCCTTCCAGGTCGTGAATGTCCATCCAGCCGCCGCTCATCGGATAGGGAATCCCGGCGGCCCGCACGTCCACCAGCACCTTGGAGCGCAGGAACAGAGTTTCCATGCCCTCCGGCGTCCACTGGAAGCCGATGGAGCGGGCGGTGTCGCCGCCCTTGCCGCCGCTGGCGCCCATGTGGGCCACTCGCGGCGATGCGTTGGCGATTTCCCACGATTGCCGGATGCCTGAGGCGGTTTCCAGCGCCGGGTCAATGAAGATTTTGCCAACCTCCAGCCCCTTCTCGCGCTCAAAGTGGCGCAGCAAGATGTCCACTTCCACCACGTCGTCCGGCCCCTCGACCTTGGGCAGCAGCACGCAGTACAAGTGCGGGCCTACAATGGCCTCCAGGTCTCCGCCGGTCAGCCCCGTTTCCAACCGGTTCACCCGCACCACGATGGTCTGGCCCGCCTCGCCCAACTCCTGCACCATCCGGCCCACCGACTCGCGGGCCGCAGATTTCTCCGGTGGCGGCACCGAGTCTTCCAGGTCCAGGATATAGGCGTCGGCGTTGAAGCGCGGCGCCCGGCGCATCCAGTCTTCCTTGTTCCCCGGAACGAACAGCTCGGTCCGGATGGGTTTGGCCTTGAATCTCACCTGTGTTCCTCCAAATACGACTAACAACGGAGAACACAGGGGCACAGAGAGGGAAAAGAAAAGCTCCGCGCTCCTTGTGTCCTCTGTGGTTAATTGATGTCTAGACTACCCCCTGCGCCCTCAACTCATCCAGTTCGGAATCGCTGAGGCCCAGAATCCCGGACAGGATTTCGTCGTTGTGCATCCCCAGGGTCGGCGCGCCCGGGAGTGGGGGCAGTTCGCCGCCGGAGAAGCGGACCGGGAACCCGGCGCCGACCGCTCCAGCCACCGGCTCGTTCATCGCGCCGTGATTCATAGGCACCAGGCTGCCCCGGTCCCAGAAGTGCTGGTCGTTCATCACCTGCTCGGCAGTGCGGACAGGAGCGCACGGCACATCATGGCCTTCGAGACATTCCTGCGCTTCATTCAGGGTCATCTTGCCGATGCGTTGCTGGATTTCCTGCCGGGCCTCCTCCACGTTGTCGGTGCGCTTGACATAAGTGTCAAACCGGGGGTCATCCAGCAGTTCCGGGCATTCGAGCGCGTTGCACATCCGTCGCCACTGGTCGTCGCTGGTTACGGTGATGGAGATGTCCCCGCCGATGGCGCTGTACAGCCCCGTCGGCCCGCTCCGGCTGATGTTGCCGGTGCGCAGGGGCAGTCCGGCCTCAATGCTCTCTTCCAGGTTTTCCATGAACATCAGGGAGACCAGCGTGTCCATCATCGAAACATCGAGATACTGCCCTTTGCCGGTGCGGTCTTTCTCCCGCAGCGCCGCCAGTATCGAGTAGCAGGCGAACATCGGAGTGACCAGGTCGCCGATGTAGAAGCCCACCTTGACGGGCGGACGGCCCTCTTCCCCATTAATGTCCATCAGCCCGCTCATCCCCTGAATCTGCGGATCATGGGCCGGCTTGTCCTTGTATGCCCCGGTTTGCCCGTAGCCTGAGATGGAGGCGTAGACGATGCCGGGGTTGACGGCAGCCACCTCTTCGTAGCCCAGCCCGGCGCGGCGCAGCGAACCCGGGGCCAGGTTCTCCAGCACCACATCGCTCTGCTTCGCCAGTTCCAGGAACAGTTCCTTGCCTCGCTCGGTCTTCAGGTCCAGCGTGACGCTCTTGACCCCTTGCGTACGCTTCAGGAATCGAGTAGATATGTCCTCGTCGGAATTCCGCCCGGCGTGAGTGCCTTCCGGCCCGGCGAAGGGGCCGTTTCCCCGCACCGGGTCGCCGCGCCCCGGAATCTCCACCTTGATGACCTCCGCGCCGAGACGGGCAAGGCTCATTGATGCGAACGGCCCCGCCAGGTATACAGTGACGGCAAGGACGCGAATTCCGGCGAGTGGTTGCATAGAAGCCTCCGGTAGCGGATGTGGCTCTTTGGTTAAGAGGTTCGCCTGGGATTATACACCGGCAAGGAAAAGCCCCGCCGGGGTAGAGCGGGGCTGATATAGCAAGCAGAGACAGGCAGGCTACGGCGTTTCCGTCTGGCCGGGATTCTGTAGTCTGCGAAGTTGATCTTCCAGTTCTCTGACACGCGCTTCTGCGGCGGCGCGTTGCTCCATGGCGGCGTCGCGCTGTTCTTCGGCGGCAACGCGACGACCCTCGGCGGCAATGCGCCTGCCCTCGGCAACGTCTATCGCCTCATCGTAGCTGGGCAGATACAGTTGCTCCACCGGATCGAACCAGAGCAGACTGCCGCTTTCCCAGCGCAGTTCCAGGTTCAGTACCCCGCTATGGCCCCGGTAGTCCCCTTCGTCCGTCCGGTGGATGGGGAAAGGCTCATAGCGGCCATTCACCAGTCGGTCGCCGGCCAGGGCCGCCCCCGGCAATGACGGGCTCCGGTGATAGAGACCCCCGGATGGATCGAAACGCCAGTATTCTGGGATGCCCAATGCGGCGTATCCTTCCCTTTTTGCGCCGACGTCTCTGCGTCCCGTGGTTTCAGAACCGACCTCCAGCACGAAGTCCGGCGGCTTGCCCTGCTCGTTGATGACGAATCCCTTGCGGGCGATGATGGCTTCCATATCAATGTCGAAAGCGATGACAAGGTCGGGATAAAACAATCCCCTTTGCGTGGCGGGGAGTTCTTGGGAAATGTAAATCCCGGCCATAACCGCGGTGGTATCCGGGCGCCCCAAATGCCTTATCAATGCAGGCGGGTAGCCCGGAACGGATAGGAAAAGATAATCGTTCACGTCTTCCTTCGGTGGCGCGTCGGGAAAGTTGTAGGGAGCGCGGCGTACCGCCTCGCTGACGGGGAAAATTCTGGTGGTCATAGGCGGCCTCGCGGACGAGGGTAAGATTTGCTTGCTTCCAGCGCATTATAAACTGAAAGGCGGGCAGGACAAATGTGTGGCTGTCAGCAATATCAGGTTGAACGAAGATGGTTCTGGATATGGTTGATCATGCTCGCCCCGCGCATCGCCCCTTGTGGTACAATCCTGCTGCCCGCCCGGCAGGCGAACCTACGCCGGGCCACCAATACTCCGCGCCAGGAGGATTGCCAATGGCATCCAACATCGTACTGTCCAATACCGACTTCAAGGTCGTCGGCACTCGGCCCGTGCGCCACGATGGCACCGACAAGGTCACCGGCCGCGCCAAATATGGGGCCGACTTCGATGCGGCCGGACTGCTGTTCGCCAAAGTGCTTCGCAGCCCTCATGCCCACGCCCGCATCAAGTCCATAAACACCGGCAAGGCCGAGGCCGCGTCGGGCGTCCGCGCCGTCATTACAGGAGCTGACGTGCCCACGGACAGCGCCGCCGCCCGCAAGGTGATGGCCAAGGACAAGGTGCTTTACAAGGGCCACCCGGTTGCCGCCGTCGCCGCGACCAGCGCCCACGACGCCGAGCAGGCCCTGGCTCTCATTGAGGTGGAGTATGAAATCCTGAAGGCTGCCACCGAGGTCCGCGAGGCGATGGCCGACGACGCCGAACTGCTCCACGAAGACCAGACTACCGATGAACTGGGCGAAAAGAGCGATACTCACAGCAACATCGCCACTCACTTCCGGTACGAGCAAGGCGACCTCGACCAGGGTTTCGCCGCTGCCGACATCATCGTCGAGAAGGAGTATTCCACCGCCACCGTGCATCAGGGCTACATCGAGCCCCAGAACGGAGCGGCCTTCTGGAACATGAACGGCGAGCTCACCATCTGGGTCAGCACCCAGGGAGCTTTCACCACCCGCGACGCCCTGGCCGGTGTGCTGGACCTGCCCGTTTCCAAGGTCAAGGTCATCCCCATGGAAATCGGCGGTGGATTCGGCGGGATGATTCCCATCTACCTGGAGCCCCTGACCGCCCTGCTGTCCAGGAAGGCGGGCGCCCCGGTCAAGTCGGCCATGACCCGCGCCGAGGTCTTTGAGGCCACCGGCCCCACCTCCGGCTCCTATATGCACATCAAGATGGGGGCCACCAACGACGGCAAGATAGTGGCCGCTGAAGCGATGCTGGCCTTCGACGCCGGCGCATTCCCCGGCTCTCCGGTGACCGCCGGGGCCCAGTGTATGTTCGCCTGCTACGACATCGAAAACGCCCGCGTTGACGGCTACGATGTGGTCGCCAACAAGCCGCCGGTGGCCGCCTACCGCGCGCCCGGCGCGCCTATCGCCGCCTTCGCCTGCGAGACAGTGGTGGACGAGCTGGCCGAGAAGCTGGGCATAGACCCCATCGAATTTCGCCTCCGCAACGCTTCCAGGGAAGGCACCCGTCGTGTTGACGGCCCGGTCTTCCCGGTAATAGGCAACGTCGAGCAACTGGAAGCCTCCCGCGAGTCTGAGCAGTACCAGCGTCCGCTTGAAGGCCCCAACCGCGGGCGCGGCGTGGCCTCCGGCTTCTGGTTCAACATCGGACTCCAGTCCAGCGCGTCCATCAGTGTGCAGGCCGACGGCACCATCTCCCTGGTCGAAGGCTCCACCGACATCGGCGGCACCCGCGCCTCCATCGCTATGCAGGCCGCCGAAGTCTTGGGCATCCCCGCCGAAGACGTGGACCCGGCCGTGGGAGACACCGACTCCGTGGGCTACACCTTCCTCACTGGCGGCAGCCGGACCACCTTCGCCACTGGCTGGGCCGCCTATGAGTGCGCCCAGGAAATCAAGCAGAAGATGATTGACCGCGCGGCCAGCATCTGGGACGTCGAGGCCACCGACGTTGACCTGGTGGACGGCGTATTCCAGCACGCCTCCGACCAGGAACTGAGCATGACCTTCAAGGAACTGGCCGGCCAGCTCAACCGCACCGGCGGTCCCATCTCCGCTCAGGTCAGCGTTGACCCCCGCGGCGCGGGCGGCGCATTCGCCACCCACATCGTGGACGTGGAGGTTGACCCCGACACCGGCAAGGTCACCATCCTCGACTACACCGCGATTCAGGATGTCGGGAAGGCCATCCACCCCAGCTACGTCGAAGGCCAGATCCAGGGTGGCGTCGTTCAGGGTATCGGCTGGGCGCTCAACGAGGAATACCGCTTCAACGCCGACGGGCGGATGGAGAACTCCTCCTTCCTCGACTACCGGATGCCCACCAGCCTCGACCTTCCCATGATTGGCACGGTAATCGTCGAGGTCGCCAACCCCGGCCACCCCTACGGCGTCCGCGGCGTCGGCGAGGTGCCCATAGTGCCTCCCATGGCTGCCATAGCCAACGCCATCTACCACGCTGTCGGCGTGCGGATGAACCAGCTCCCCATGTCCCCCGACGCCATCTTGGAGAGCCTCTGGGCCAAGGACGGCGAACCGGCAGGTCTGGCGCAGGCCGCCGACTAACCTTTGGCCGTACCAGACCATCGGAAATCATATAGGGGCGCACCGTCGTGCGCCCCTAAGGTATTATTGGTGTTAACCGTTTTCTCGTCTGAATCAGGATTTTCGGGATTCAAGGATGCTCCGAATCGGGAACTGCCGTCCTGAAAGTCCTCTGATCCGGTGAATCCTGTAGGACTTATGCAGTTCAGCATGGAAGCCCTCAACCGCATACCCGTCATTCCCGCGAAAGCGGGAATCCAGTGGCCCAACTGCGTAACTCCTGTCCTGATTCAGACAATCTGGGTCAAGAAAGGAGAATCGCAATGACCAGAGTACCGTTTGCCACCCGTGAAGCTATGGATGCCGCCGGTCAGGCCATCTGGGACGAGATCGAGACCAGCCGCGGCGGCGTGGCCCGCAACTACGCCGCGCTGCTGAACAACCCGCAGGCCGCCGGCGCCATGGCCGGGCTGGGCGGCTACGCCCGCTACGAAACTCCGCTGCCCGCCCGCGTCAAGGCCCTGGCGGTGCTGACCGCCGCCCGTGAAGCCTGCGGACACTATGTCTGGACGGTCAACCAGGGACCAGCCAGAGAAGCAGGGCTGACGGACGAAATCATCGCCGCCATCCGCGAGTACCGCGCTCCCGCGGGCTTCGACGACGCCGACGCCACGGTGGTCCAGTTCGTCCTCGAACTGCTGCGCCAGCACCGAATCTCCGACGCCACCTTCGAGGCGATGCGCGCTCTGGTGGGCAATGCCGGGGCCGTGGACGTTCTGATAGTAAGCGGCTACTACCATACCCTCGCCCACTGCCTGCAAGCCCTCGAAGTGGAACTGCCCGAAGGCACCACTACCGCGCTGACCTACTAGCTGCAGGCGAAGGGGAAGCAGACGAGGAGCAAAAAGAGCGGCCCATGAGCCGAAGCGATTGGGTCGCTGAGATGCTGTTGGGTGGAGAAATTCGTCCACGTTAGTTGGTTTCGACTTTAAGGGAAGGCGGTTGCCAACGGAAAAACCCGTTCATCTCGCTCCAGTCGGGAGATGAACGGGTTTCGTAGAACGGGTGCAATCCCCGGACGATGAGTGAACGCCTGCATTTACGCAGTGGCGGGCACCTTCATCACCGAGGTCATCGCCTGTACCTCAAGGCGGGCGATGTGGCTGCGGGCGTGGTCCATCACGCCTTGCCACTCCGGCGAGGAATAGAAAGCCTCTTCCCTGGGTGCAACCTCGTCGGCGCTGGGGAAGGAGCGAATCCAGATGAACTGGTTGGCATCCGCGTTGACCCACATCCCGTCTACTGTGATCCCGTACTTCGCTTGGATTCCCACCAGTTGGTCGTTGAACAGGTCCACCCAGGCATCCATCATGCCCCGGTTGATGGTGTAGGTCCGCAATTGGTAAAGCATTGTGCCCTCCTATTCTGATTCTTGGAATTTCCTTCTCCCTTGAGAGGGAAGGTTAGGATGTAGGTGAAAACCCGACTGCCGCGCATCCCCTATGCAGCGACACAGGTGATGGTGCGCTCCACTCCTTCGATGTTCTGCACCTGCGCTGTAACCAGGTCCACCAGCGCCACCATGTCGTCGGCCTCGGCCAGGGCAATTAGGTCGTAGGTTCCGGTGATGATGTCGGCCTCCGGGACGTTGTCCATGGCGCGTAGCGCCGTCAGGACATCCCTTGCGGCGCCCACTTTGGTCTCAATCAGGATGTATGCTCGCGTCGCCATCGCAATGCCTTTGCTGCGCTCTGCGGCTTCTGGGACGAGCTGTGCTATTCCGAAATGGCGGCGGTGCTGGTGATTTCCACCAAGTTGTCAGGTGCGCCGAAGTTGACTACGACCGTAGTTCGCGCCGGGCGGTCTGCGGGGAAAAACTCGGCGTAGACCTCGTTGAACCCCGGCAGGTCTTCCCGGTTGGTCACATAGCAGGTGTTGGTCAACACCTGGTCCAGCGACGAACCAGACGCTTCAAGGATGGCGGATATGCGTTGCAGGGCGTAGCGAGTCTGCTCCCGGATGTCCGCGCCCACGCTGTTGTCCGTGGGGTGACGTCCGGTGCAGCCGGCCACGAAGACCAGGTTGCCGTAGCGGACTCCCTGCGACAGCGGCGCATTCCCGGAGGTAATAGCGTCCGTCGAAATGATTTCCTTCTTGGGCATAAATAGGGCCTCCGAGGGAGTTGTTTCAATCCGTATCTAGTCTTTCACCGGATGCAATACACCGAACCCGGCCGCTCGTCCTGAGTCTGCCAAAGGCCAGTCCGCTAGTCATCATCGCCGGACTCCGGCGCAGTTCCACGCAACTCAAATAGACGGTCTATCCGCGAGACGATATGGGCAGTGTCGGCGCGGCGGGCTTCCGATTCCGCCCTCTGGGATTCCGTCAAGGCATCAAGTCGGCCTTCCAACCGGCCCATCCTGTACCACAATCCGCCCGCCATTCCCAGTAGGGCCAGCAGGATCGCGCCCACGGCGGCAATCAGTCTCACATCGTCGGCAGACACGCCATCAATCTCCGGCCTGAGCTTGTCGAAGGGCTAGTCGAATCATTATATCGGCGCGGCCCCGGCTGTCAATTCGCGCTATCGGGCGCAGCGACGAACTCTGCGCCCAGCTCTTCGATAAACTCTGGGAAGGTTTCAGTCCCGTTCCACCGCACCGTGCCGCCCTTGCTTAGCTCCCCGCTTACGGACACGTCGCCGGTTTCCAAGAGAAGCTCGACGTGGCTCATCACTTCGGTCAGTGCAAGGAAGAAGTTGCTGTCGGTGAGCTCACGGTGGGAGAAGTGGTCGCGTGTAAGGGAGACTAGGTCGCACGGCCATCGCTTGAGAATGTTCACCAGGTCCTGACAGCGCAGGAGGTGATGCTCGACGATTTCGCTGGCCCGCTCCAGTCCTACCAGGTTGAACCGTCCCCGGTAATAGGCCCGGTGCGCTGGTAGCACTGCATGGCCTGTATCCAGCGCGGCCACCCGCAGCAGCGAGCGGAGCATAGCCTTCAAGCCGTAGATTTCATTGGTGCCCCGGTATCTTTCGGGCAAATTGGCGCGGAAGCTGACGTGGCTTCGCGCCACCGACGGGTGCGGCGTTATCTGCGGAAGCACGTGATCGCCGGTGAACATAAATTTGTCGAACTGGATGCAAAGCTCGTCTGGAGAATGCCCGGGAGTGTAATAGTAGGTCAGACCGTCTGAGCGCAGGCCGTCAGTAACTCTCTTGTCCAGCTTTAACTCAAGGGCGCGCTGGTGATGCTCCTTCACCCGTTCCACGGTCTCGGAGTTCTCGAAAGCCTGGAAACCGCTCACCTGCTTGCGCCAACTCATCTCCCGTTCCCAGCGGTCCTCCAGCAGCAGGCTGCCGTAGACCTCGTGGGCCCACAGTTCGGCTCCGCTGGCCCGCACAACGTCGAGGCAACCGCCATCGTGGTCCATGTGTCCGTGGGTAACGACGATGCGCTGTACTGAGTCCAGCGAATATCCTAGGTATTCCAGCCCCTCGGCGAGGTAGTGTTCCGACCCGTGGCAGCCTGGGTCTATGACCGTCAACTGCTCGCCCTCGACCACGTAGCACCACGTCGGCCCCAGGGGAGTCTCCCACGCCTGAGGAATGCCCAGGGCCCACACCTCCGCCCCTGTCGTGGCGGACTTGTACTTGACGGCCATCCGGTTGCCCGCATCGTCGCCTTTCTTCAATATCTCAGGTTCCAGCATTAAGACCGCCGGTTAGAAATTTTAGTGGAATGGTTATGCCGCTGCTGAATCACAGGAAATTTCGGGCGGAGGGTGATTCATTGCGACTCCCCCGCTACGCTGCTGCCTTCGTCCAGGCTGATTCTCGTTGCGAGGAGTATGCCTTCTCGTATCACTCCCTCCACAATCACCGAATTACCGGCGGCGACCTCGTCCTGGAACACGGTTAATGCCTCCACAATGATCCGCTCGCCGGAAACCAGCAGGCGGTCGGGCCGGCCGGCGCTGTCCAGATTGGCTTCCTGTATGACGCCTTTGATCCTGAAGCGAGCCGATGCCCCGTCATCCTGCGGGTCGTAGGCTGGCAGGCGCTCAATTTCCTCGACCAGGAAAACACCGCCGGTAACTTTGCCGGTTGCTCTTACCACGGCTCCCTCGGTCAGCGAACCGATGATATGCGTTCCGCTGGAAATGCGGATCGTGACACCGTTGATAGTAACATCAAGGGGCAAGGGTACCGGTCTGGAGGGCATATTTTCCACTATTCCCTGCATCTGAACCCTGGGCAGGACGCCTACGTTACCGATGGGTTGGGACTCAACCGTCACTGCGAGGATTTCGCCGCTGATAACGATTCCCTGGACTGCAAGGGCTATCCCGATAGTCGGCTCTACTGCCAGACGTGTCAGGCGGTCTACGGTCACTGGAATGCCGCCTATTGAGAAGCCGGACACGCGGCCGTTCGTTTCTGTTGCGACCTCAGTGACCAGTCCCTCGATGCTGGCCTCGGTGCCAGCGGTGATTCCAGGCCCGTATCCCAGGATTTCGCGGGCCAGCACTGTGCCGTCGCGCTGCAACAGTCCGCGTACCTGCACCGGAGAACCCACTTGTAGCGCGGCGTCTATTTCGGTCAGCGCGCTGATGTCCACTGGAATGCCGTTCACCAGCAGCCTGTCGTCAGCCTCTACCCGCTCGATGCGGCCTTCAATGTCCACCGGATTGGCCCTGGTTTCGCCGGTTTGGTCGTCCGGGTCGGTTGTGGCCACCTCGCGCGCGATGAGGGACCCGTCGGGCTGTATCTCCGCCTTGACGATTACCGTGGAGCCAATGGCGACGTTGCCCAGTGTCTTGGTGAGGTCGCTCAACACGATTCTCATACCGTCCACGACCAGCCAAATGCCCCGAAACTCCTGCTCGACGATTCCCTGTATGCTGACCCTGCGGATGGCTTCATTGGTTTCCGATGGAGCGGCGGAAACTTCAGTGGCCAGCAAGGCGCTTTCGCTGTAGGCAGCGGTCACGGAGACACGACTGCCTACCGAGGGCCGCCCCGAGAGCGCGGTATCAGCGTTGACCTCTACCGGGACGCCGCCTATGTCCCACGCGCCTCTGCCGGTGATTTCACGGAAAATCCCTTCCAGCCAGACCGTGTGCTCGCCTTCGGGATTCTCGGTCTCCGTTTGGTTTTCTACCTCTCGGGCATGAAGGGAACCGTCTTCCCGCAGAGTCGCGATCACCTTCACCCGCTGGCCCGGGCGCGGCAGGGCATCAATGTAGGCGTGCCGGTCAACCAGCACCTCTGTCCCGCTAATCTTCCAATGCCCTGCTATGGAGTCGCGTCCCTGGAAAACGCCGCGTATTGTGGTCCGGGCGGCAGTCTGGCCTATTCCCTCATCCTGCCCAACCCGGCGGGCCAGCAGCGAGCCGTCGGGACGCAGCAGTGCCTCCACTACCAGCACTTCACCTACGGACAGCCCTGTTTCCATGACTGTATTTACATCGAGAGACACTTCGGTATAGGACATGATGATGTTCGCGTTGTCCTGGTTGATGCCCTGAAATACGCCACTCACTACTGCCACGTTGCGGGAATCCTGTGGCCCCTCAGTCGCCTCCGTTGACTCTTCTGCCTCGCGGCCAGGAATTCCATTGATTTCACTGACTGTTGGAATAGACTCCCCATCTGCCACCATTGAGGACAAAATGATGAAGGAGCCTTCCGCCAACTCGGGTACGCCCAGGTGCAGCTTGACTTCCACTGAACTGGTAAGAGGCATGGTAACCGGTTCACTTTCTCCGTCAGCGGGCTGGATGACGATTTCGCTATCGTTGACGGCGATTACCCTGCCGGCAAGGTGCCGGTTCCGGGTCCTTGACGGCACGAGGTGGATCTGGCGGGCTCCGGCGCCGTCCGGTTTGAGGGATACCGCCACTTGATCTCCAGTCTCCAGGTTGTTCAGCCCGGGATCCTGGCGGTTGGGAACGGCGATTTCCGTGTCGGGTGCGACATCCACGTCCACCCTGCCCCTGTCCGTGCTGACCGATAACCGCCCGCCGCCTCCGAAATCCCGGCGTACCTCCAGGACACCGCCGAAGAAATCCAGTTTTGGTGGAACGATGTTTGATGGCCCGGATTCGTTGCCCGCCAAGTCTATAACGGTAACCGAGTAGGTAAAATCTCCCTCGGCAGGCAAGGTCCAGTCTTCAAACCCGGTGCCAAACAGAAGAGCGGTTATCGGAGTGCTCGGGCCCTCTCCGTCCTGGCGGTACAGGCGGTAGCCCCTGATGGTGTCTCCCCTGCTGATGTTCCACTCCAGCCGGGCCCTTCCGGCGCTGCGGTCTGAACTGACCAGCCGAAGACCGGTGGGGGGATCAGGGGCCGTTACGTCAATGGACGTGACTTCCGCAACTGCCGACATGGGAGACTCCAGCCCCCACGAGTTGATGGCGCTTACCGCATAGAAATAAGTCGTGCCGTCCCCTGTCCTCACGTCGGTGAAGGAGGAATCAGGAAGCAGCCAGGCCAGCCTGGTGAAAGGGCCGGAGGCATTTTGGGCGAAGTATACGGCATATCCTGATACTTCAGACTCGGCGCTGTCTTCCCAGTCAAGGGTTACCACCCCGGGCTGAGCGTCCGATACCTCGGCCTCGAGACTGCTGGGCGCTCCTGGGCCTTCGGGCAGCAGACGGTTGCTTTGCTCGCAAGGCGACTCTGTAACCACGGCGAGACTTCCGGCGACGGCGCCGCCGTTGCCGCCGAAGTTGAATTCTATGGCTCCGTGGTCTACTTCCGCTTCCGGCGGTTCCGCTCGGCTTGAGAGAGCGTTGATGTAGACAGACTCGAAAGAGCCAACCTGGTCAAGGACGACACGATTGCCGGAAGTCAATCCCGGAACTGGCTGGGAGCAGGCCAGACCGTTGGCGGGCAAAGGGTTGTCTCGACCCAGGAGTCTTCCTTGATGCCAGAACTGTACCGGGGACTCAGAGACGCCAGAACCATTGGCGTCGAAACCGATAGCGGCTGAAACGATGCTGACGCTGCCAGTGTTCCGCAGGGTCACCACCGGCCCTTCGGCAGCCGCAGGCCAGGGTTCAGTAGGGGAGGTCTTGACCACCAGAATATCCCTGTTGCCCTGTGCTGCCATGGTCCATCCGGCAATGATGAATCCCCTGTCTTCCGTCTGCCGGATGGCCCGCGCCCCGGAGGACGCCGGGACCGCTCCAATCCCGGCGTCCGCGGAGCTGATTTGCGTGTAGGCCCTGTTCCATTCTTGCCTGCCGGCTGGGCCGGTTTTGACTACCCAGAAGCGGTCACCTCTACTGAACGATTCAGACCAGCCAGCCAGTACATAGCCATCGTCGCTGGTCTGGGCCAGCGAGTGCGCGGCATCCCTGGCGACGCCTCCGAAGGTGCGCTGCCACTCCAGTCTGCCTTCGCCGTCAGTCTTGACCAACCAGAAGTCAGACAGCCCGGCGCTGTCCGACCAACTGAACCCGCCCAGGGCATAGCCGCCGTCGCTGGTCAGGACCAGGGAGCGGGCCTCGTCGTTGAATTCGCCTCCGAAGGACCTGGTCCATCTCGTATCCCCGTCGGAATCGGTCTTGATTAGAATGGCCTCGCTGCCGCGAAGAACGGAGTCGGCGCTGCCCGCAACGATGAATCCATTGTCGGGAGTCTCGGCAGCGTCGTATGCTACCGCGCCCGTGGCTATGCCGGGGTTTCGGCTCCATAACAGTTCGCCGCCACTGTCAGTCCTAAGCAGCCACACGCCGGTGCCGGAGGAACTCGATGAACTTCCAGCCAGGACGTACCCTCCGTCCCTCGTCTGCCTCACGGAGTGGGCTACGTCGGAGGTATCCGGCGTTGTGATTGTCAGGGATTGTTCCGAGTTGCCGAAACTGCGTTCCCATTCCGGTTTTCCATCGGCATCTGTCTTGACCAGCCAGTAGTCGCTTTGAGCGGCTGTCGCTCCATCCGAAGAGTGCGTTTCACCAGCGAGTATATAGCCGCCGTCTTCGGTTTTCTGCACGGCATAAATGACGTCGCTTTCGGGCCCTCCGTATGTCTGCGACCATTGTTGCTCGCCGAGGACGTTCAGCTTGACGAGCCAGCCGTCTTGCGACCCTGACCCGAAGGATCGCATTTCGCCCGCGATGACATATCCCCCGTCATCGGACAGTGCCACGGCATGGGCGAACTCGTCCTCGCCGCCCCCCAGCACAGTGCGCCATTCCGCCACGGGCTGGGCCGACGCCGTGCCGGGGTTGACAAGGGCGAAGGCAGCCATGGCCAGCAGGCTCGCAAATAGCACGGGCAACCGCCATACCTTGGCTCCCCGTTCGAGAAGGTTGATATTCCCTGGCGTCAATCAGGTCCTCACGGACTACAGCGGGCAAGCTGTAGCCTCTCAAATCACGGCCTCGCCTGGTCGCTGCTGCGTTATGCCTCTGCCGTCCGTCTCTATTCGCTGGGCGGGCGGTAGATTACGGCCACGACCTCGCTGAGAGTCTGCCCGTCATCATTGGTGGCGACCACGTCTATGAAGTTGGGGCCTTCGACCAGCAGCATTGTGGTGGAGAAGTACCCGAAACGGTCAATCGGCGCCGACCGGCCGTTTATGCTGATTATGGCATTGGGGCCGGTACGTCCGGACAACGGCAGGCGCGAACTGGAAACGACGCTCTGGTTTTCCGGTTCGGTAATCAGCAACAGGAAGGGCGAGGCCAGTGATGTCACCCGGCGCGAAATATAGCTGCGAGCGCCGTCCTCACTGCTGGCCGTAACTTCCACCAGGTTCTCACCCTGCTCCAGAGACACTTCTGCCCGAAACCCCCCTCGGCTGTCCACCACGGCCTCCTCCTCCGAGACGACGACCCTGGCTCCCGGTTCTGTTTGACCATAAACAACAACGGAATTGCCGGGCACTATGGATTCGTCCTCGGGTGCATAGACTGCCAGGAACAGGTCTCCCTGGGTGGTTGTGCTTGGAGGGAGAAGTGTGGGCGTCTCCGTAGGACTGGCCGGCGTGGGCGGTTCCGTCGGCGTCGGCGTGGCCGTAGGCGTTGGCTTGGGAGTGGCCGTAGCCTGTAGTGTCGGAAGCGGTGTCGGCGTAAGCGTGGGTGTCGGCGACTGCGTCGGGAACGGAAGGGTGGGAGCCGGGGTTGACTCTGCGTCTGGGCGCGGCAAAGTTGTGACACAACCCATCAGAACAGCCATAGCCAGCGCGGCCAGAACCAGCCATGCCGGGCGTCCTGAGACGATTGGGGGCGTCCCATCGCCGCCAGAGGACGAACGCTTCACTGTCCCTTCAGCGGCAGGGCCAGCAAGAATGCCGTGTGGTGATCAGTTTGCGGTTCGGCCACGGATTCCACCGTCAGCTCGCCGCCGCAACGCTGGGCCAGCCTTCGAGCGATAAACAGGCCCAGCCCGGAGCTGGTCTTCTCCTCTCGTCTCCCTACTTCCGGTGTCCACCCCCGGTCGAAGAGGTATTCCAAGTAGTGCGATGCGATACCCGGCCCGTCGTCCCACACATGGACATAGAAGCTGGAATCGTCCTTGCTCAGAGAAATCTCCACGTTGCCGGAAGCGTGGGTAACGGCATTGTCCACCAGATTGGCGACGATATGTTCGATAGCGTGGGAATCGGAGGAAACTATGCCGAAGTCCGGCGGCTCGGCCCACCATGTCAATTCCTTGCCCGCCTCGGCTGCTACAGGGAAGTAACGGTCGGCGATGCGCCGCACCACCTCCGCGGGTTCCACGGGGCCTGTGGGTGGCGGGAGTTCCGGCGACTCCAGATATACCAGTACCTGTATGTTGGAGAGCATCAGCCGGTAATTGACGGTTTGACGCTCGATTTCGTCCAGCAGTTCCAGCACTTCGGAAGCGGACGGCTCGCCTGAAGTCCGCATGGCTACCCTCAATTCCCTCTCCTTGCCGGCTATGCGGCGTAGAGGACGCCCCAGGTCATGGTCAAACAGCTCGAAGAACTGCCTGGTAGTTTCCGTCCACTGGTGTGAGAGTTCCAGCCCCGGAGGGGCGTCCTGGCGCCTTGCCATTCCTGCCCCCAGCGCAACGGCAAACAGTCCAACGATGAGCAGTACGCCCCCTATGTATGCCAGCGGCTCTACCCCCCAGAGGTAATCAAAAACAACAGGGCCGGTAAAGAAAGAAAGAATAAGGCAGGCAAACCCCGCAGCTGCCGCCGTCAGGCCAAACAGCCGCATCATCAGAAGGAGGCGTTGGGGCAGTCGAAAACCTGGCGGAATGCTGATATGAGGCCCCGGCCAAACCGGGCCTTCTCCGGCAGCCATGCTCACTCCCGGGGAGGGGACAAGCGGTATCCCTTGTCACGCACGTTGAGGATCAGTTCCGAAGGACCGAAGCGCACTCCCAGCGCCCGGCCCAGGGATACTTTAATCTCCCGAATACGCACACGCAGGGACGCTCGCGGGTCTTCCCCTTCTGAGTAGCGCTCCAGTCTTGAAAAGGGAACCAGGCCGCCGGAGCCACGGTGCCACGCTGTTGCCAGTTCCCGGAATATCTCGAATTTCATCCCCTGAATATCGGTGACCGGGCGTCGCTCTCCGTCCTGCTCCACGTAGACTGTCTGTGAAGCCGCGTCAAGAGAAATGCCTCCGCCCACGGAAATGACTTCCGGCGCGGCGCCTATCAGCCGCCGCAGCCTCAGCACCACCTCATCGGTGCCGGCCAGCTTGTCTATGAAGTCCACCTGCGCATCCCACTTCAGCGCGCCCCTGGCCGCAGTCTCCCGGTCCGGGCCTTGGGCGTACTGGGTGAACATCAGGACTGGCAGCTTGGGCCAGCGGTTGACGATTTCGTCCAGGATGCCCAGCCCCTTGAAGCGGTCATCGCGATGGTCGCCGAAACGCACGTCCAGCAAGACCGCGTCCGGGCGTTCCTCTTCGATGTCCCACAAGGCCGCCGCTTCGAATTCCTCGCCCAGCGCGCCGCCTGGAGTGGGCTGCACCACCGCGGTCCGCCAGCCTTCTTCCTCCAGCCGCTGTCGCACCGTGCGGAGAATCGAAGACTCGGCTTCGTCATCCACGATCAGTATTTTCTGGGCTGTTTGGTTAGACGCCATCTATCTGACTCCATCCACACCTTGTGCCGGTGCAAAGCAGCCCGGTTGGCCCAACATTGTCTATTCTATCAAACCCTGCGCGAATTCCACTTAGCTTGACCACAGCGTTTTCCGCAGGTTGACATGGCTACCCGCCCCTTTACAATTGCGTCAAAATGGATTCCAGGCGCCCCGCTCTACAACACCGCAGGAGGCAATTGATGATTACCAAATTCGGCAGCCTTTTCGCCGGGCACGTTGACCTGGACAACATCGGGCTGGATGGCACCCCGGTCAACGACCGCTGGCTCCCGGACAGCCAGCTCGCAGGCGTGTTCGACAAGACAGAAGCCATCGTCCTGAAAATGGAGGAAATGGGCTATGACACTTTCTGGACGGCGGAACATCACTTCCAGCGCGAAGGCTACGAATGCCTGCCCAACCTCTTGCTGCTCTACGTGCACCTGGCCCATCTGACGAAGAACCTCAAGTTCGGCTGCGGCTTCAACATCAACCCCATGTGGCACCCCCTGCGCCTGGCTGAAGACTATGCCACCGCCGACATCCTCACTGGCGGCCGGGTCATTTTCGGCGTTGGGCGCGGCTACCACTCGCGGGAGGTTGACACCTTCGGCGTGCCGAGCACCAATTCCGACAACGAAGCGAACCGCGAGATGTTCGAGGAACAGGTGGAAGTCATAATGAAAGCCTTTCACCAGGAATCATTTTCCCATGAAGGCAAGTTCTACCAGATCCCGCCGGAGGTCCCGTATCGCGGCTATACGCTGAAGGAAATCACCCTGGTTCCCCGGCCCGTCAACCTTCCAGTCGAGACTTGGCAGCCGGTGGTGAGCGCCAGCAAGCGGGCCATGGAATTTATGGCGAAGCACAACATGAAGGGCCTCGTGGGCGGCGGCGCGGCGCCCGGCGGCGCCATCGAGGGCGTGATGCGCCAGTGGCAGGAAACACAGGCTGAACACGGGCGCGACACCGAACTCGGTGAAGGCTTGGCCGTCGGCTTCACTATCCACATCGCCGAAACCGAGGAAAAGGCCGTTAAGGAGGCCCGCAGTTTCTTTGAAGAAAACATGAAGATGTTCGCTCCCCTTGGCTTCGTCCGCGGCCTGTCCGAGGAGCAGATTCGGGCCGTGGAAGACCCGCGCCGGGCCCGTTCCGCCGGACTGCCCACCCTGGAGGACGGCATCAAGGCCGGTTCCTGGCTCTGCGGCCCGCCGGAACTGGTGACCGAGAGACTGGAGGCCGTACAGGACGCCTACCCGGGACTTAATCAAATCAACGTCGGTTCGGTTATCGGAACGCCCCAGAGCGTGATTCTCGAACAGTTGGAAGCCTTCGGCAAGGACGTGATGCCCAAGTTCAAGGCGCAGGGATAGTCTGAACTGTGATTCGTCTGATTTTATGATGGGCATGATTAGGGCAGCCAATAATCACGGCCATCAGACAAATCAAAAAAAATCACAGTTCAGAAATCACAGTTCAGACAAAGGGGGAACCATGCCCGAGGAATATACCGAGGCCGAGTTACTGGAAATGGCGCGGAAGTACAGCTTCCGCAGCCGCATAGACAAGAACGTGGTCACCGGCCCCATCATGGTTTGGGGCCGTGGTTCGGTGGTGCGCGACGTTAACGGCAAGGAGTATCTCGATTTCAACTCCGGCCAGATGTGCGCCGCGCTAGGCCACAACCACCCGCGCATCGTACAGGCCCTGCACGAAAGCGGCGAGACGCTCATTCACAGCCACATGAGTATGTTCAACGACCGGGAAATCATCCTGGCGGTGCGGTTGGCGGAAATATCCCCCGAAGGTATGAACCGCTCGATGTTCCTCACCTCCGGCAGCGATTCCAACGAAGCGGCAATGGCCATCGCCAAGCGTTATACCGGAGGCTACGAGTTCGCCAGCCCGGCGGTCAGCTTCCACGGCATGAACGACTCCACCCGCGCCGTTACCTTTTCCGGCTGGCATGAAGGCTATGGCCCCTACGCGCCCGGCCACTACCCCATCATCGCGCCCTACCGCTATCGCTGCCGCTTCTGCCAGGACCGTCCGGCCTGCGACTATTCCTGCCTTGACACCAGCTTCGAGCTGCTGGACGCCCAGGCCGATGGCCCGCTGGCCGGGGTCATCACCGAGCCGCTGTTCAGCGCCGGCGGCGTCATAGACCTGCCCTACGGCTGGCTGGCTGAACTGAAACGCCGTTGCGAGGCCCGAGGCGCGCTGCTCATCGTGGATGAAGCCCAGACCGGCCTGGCCAAGCTGGGCACGATGTGGGCCTTCGAGCAGGAAGGTGTCGTGCCCGACATCTTCACCATATCCAAGCACTTCGGCGGCGGGGTAGCCATCAGCGCGGCCATAACCACCGACGCCATTGAGGAGAAGGCATCGGAAACGGGTATGGTGGTGGGCCACTCCCACTCCAACGACCCCATGCCCTGCCACGCCGCCATCGCCAGCATAGACATAATCCTGGAGGAATTGCTGACCGACGTGGCCCAGCGCATCGGAGCCTACTGGCGGGAACACCTGGAACGGCTGGCGTCGCGCCACGAAATCATCGGCGATATACGGGGGCGCGGGCTGCTTCAAGGCATCGAGCTGGTCACCGACCGCGCCACCCGCGAACCAGCCTACGCGCAGGGCCGCGAGATAGGCCGCCGTTGCCTGGAAAACGGGCTTATTATGAGCGTCCGGCGCAGCGGTTCCGTATTCCGCTTCGTGCCACCCTTCACCACCACCGAGGCGCAAATGGACGAAGCTGCGGAGATACTGGACGACGCTATCGTGCAGTCTGTATGAGGCCCACAAGTCTGCTTCGCTATGCTTTGCGGGTAAGCTCTGAGCGTCTCGGAGAGAGCAAGGGAAGATGCTTCTCAAGGTTTGCTTGGGCAGCTACCGTTCAGGCGAATCGGGCCACAATGTATCCCAAGCCATTTCGAACTCAGATTCGGCAGGTGGGAGCCGGCCAGTCAGCAAGTCCAGGTGTTGCGGGGTAGGTAAAGGCGTAGGCATCCGCTCCGTTAAATCTGTCGCTTTACCGGAGGCGTGGAACCCCCGTAGTTCCGGCTTGCCTGCGTTCTTTCCCTGCGCTAAAACCTTGAAGTCGCCCAACCCCCCCGGTTTCGCCAGTTCCCGCATCCCGACGCGGCTGGTCTGCGCCTGTCGAGGCGAGCCGGCCGGCAGGCGTTGCTCCAGGCGCCCCAACCCCAGATTACGCAGAAACGCCGCCTGGGTGGTATAGCCAAGGAAGTCCAGCCCGGCTTGAGATCCGGCCCTTGCCAGCGTGGTGAAGTCCACCTGGGCCGACATATCCTGCTGCCCAATGCGCTCGAGGGGCCGGTCCGTTTGCAGGTGGGCGGCGAAGGTGGTCAAGGTTCCCCTGAACCGCTCTGCTGCCGAGTACAAGTCCTCGGCAGGCCGCCCGTAATCTATGGTCAGCACGAACCCGCGCTCCAGGGATTGGGATGTCGCCTTAATCCAGTCGTCCAGGGCTAGGTTGACCTCAGCGGTCTGCCCTTCGCTCAGCTCAATGTCCAGGCTATCCAGCCGCTGGGCCAGCAGTGGGGTTGACGGCTTTCCGGTGTTCAGGGCGAGCTCATCGCCGTCCAGCGTCACATACACCTCCCGCAGCCGGCCTTGCTCCACCGTTACCTGATGCACAGGTATGGCGTCCAGCAGTTCGTTGGACAGCACGCAGCCCGTAACCCCTCGCAGCGGCAGCCCGGACGCAGCCAGGCGGCTGACGCCCGGCAGCCTGCGTTCGTGACCGCTGTTGCCTCGCCGGTCTAGGCACACGTAGCGCAGGCTGTGGGCGAACCCGCCGGGGAGCCCGGCGGCGGCCCTCACGATGTCGCGGCAGAGCAGCCCGTTGCCCGCCCCCGCCTCGGCGATGGTGAACGGCTCAGGTCGCCCCAGCAACTCCCACATCTGGAACAACTGCACGGCCAGCAACGTCCCGAACGCTGGGTGCACCGACGGACTGGTATAGAAGTCACCCGCTGCCCCAACTCGTTCTCCGGATGTGTAGTAGCCGCCGTCAGGGTGGTAGAGAGCCACGTCCATGAACTCGGCGAAGGTGATAGGGCCGCGCTCGGCGATGCGGCGGCGTATTTCGGCTTCGGCTGTCATGTAGATGAAGTGACTCTACACACATTATGTCCCGTTCGCCAGAACCCGACCCACAAAAGCATGGCCAACCCGAGGCAATGAAAAAGGGGCCTGTCATGGCCCCTTGTCGTGTGCTCTGTTGATTGAGCCGTCACGCTATGCCCTCTGTTCTATCGGCACGTATTCCAGGTCCATCTCGCCGGTGTACTCCAGCAGCGGGCGGATTAGGATGTTGTCCTGGTACTGTTCCACGCACTGGAGCGTCCAACCGGGTATGCGGCCCAGGGCGAATATAGAAATGAACAGGTCGTCGGGTATGTCCAGCAGGTAGTAGATTGCCCCGGCGAAGAAGTCCACGTTGACGCAGATGCCCCGGTCGCGGTACGGCATCATCGTGTTCTGTTCGAGGTGGGAGAGAATCTGGAACCAGCGCGGCTCGCCCTTCTTCTCGCCCAGGACACGCGCACGCTCCCGCAGGTGCCTGGCGCGAGGGTCCTCGGCGCGATAGACGCGGTGGCCGAAACCCATGATACGTCCCCCCGACTCCAGGTGATTGCGGGCGTACTCCTCGGCGTTCTCCGGATTGCCGATCTCCAGCGACATCTTCATCACTTCTTCCGCAGCCCCGCCGTGGGCCGGGCCTTTCAGCGTGCCCACTCCGGTGACCACCGCCGAGTGCAGGTCGGAAATGGTGGAGGCGGTGACCCGGGCTGCGAAGGCTGAGGCGTTGGCGCCGTGCTCTGCGTGAAGGATGAAGTCCACGTCCAGCAGGCCGGTGGTCTCTTCGTCGGGAACCTCACCGAACATCATGTAGAGGAAGTTGCCGGCGTGGTTGAGTTCAGGATTGGGAGCGATGGGTTCCAGGCCCTGCCGCAGACGGTGATGCGCCGCGACGATGGTCGGCCCCTGGGCGGTGAGGCGGATGCCCTTGCGGATAGTGGCCTCGGTGGAGTTATCGGCCACCTCTTCCACGTCGTAACCGGCCAGCGCCGAAATGCCTGTGCGCAGGGCATCCATGGGATGGGCGTCCTTCATCACTTCCAGTACCGTGATGATGCCGTCGGGGATGCGGCGGCTGGCCCGCAACTCCGTGTCGAAGTCGGCCAACTGCTGTTGCGTGGGCAGGCTGCCGTAGAGTAGCAGGTAGATGACTTCCTCGAAGGTGGACTTTTCGGCCAGGTCGTGGATGTTGTAGCCGCGGTATAGCAGCTTGCCTACCTGACCGTCGATGAAGCTGGCCTCAGTGGTGTCCAGGTAGACATCCTTGAGTCCCTTCACGATTTCTGGCATGGCCTATTCTCCTTGCGGGCTTGCACTGGCCCTTCGACAGACTCAGGGTGTTCATCGACCGCTGACTGAACATATCCGACGCTGGCGACCGAGGCGAAGGTGCCACTGGTAAGCAACACGAAACCGCCCATAAGGCAAGCTCAGTGCAAGCTGAGGACGGCTACGAAATTGCCCGGATTCTAGCTTGGAATTCATTGAATGTCAACTTGAGTGTCGCTCCGCGGCCGCTCCGATGCTCCTTTAAAGTACACCGGCGCGCCGTGGCTTTAGGTTTCCGCCAGCTTTCGCGGAAAGCCACAAGAGGCTACAATATGGAAGGTTGCCACCGCCCGCGGAGGGATGGCCGAGTGGACGATGGCGGCGGTCTTGAAAACCGTTATGCAGGCGACTGTATCGTGGGTTCGAATCCCACTCCCTCCGCCACTTTACCTGCTCTCGTTCATGATTTTATTTTCTCTCAGCGGCCAGGTTTATGGTGCAGTCTCTTGAGGTTCAGACAACACCGAGAGCGATGACGGATTAAAATGCTACCCGGAATTTCAAAAAAGCAGGAGAGGGCCATATGGCATCTATAAGGTTGTATTCCGGCGAAGACGGCGAATCTCACATTGAAGTGATAGATCCGTCCTCCCACCCGGACTGGACCGAGTTGCACAACGCCAAGGGAATCGTGTTCCGGGCTTTGCCCCCGGGCTTCTTCAGCGACTGGCATGTCGCCCCCCGCCGCCAGTACATCATCACCCTCTCGGGCGAGGCGGAAATCGGCCTGGGCGACGGCACGGTTCACCGGCTTGGCCCCGGCGACGTCAACCTTGCCGAAGACCTGACCGGACGCGGGCACACCACCCGCGTTGTCGGCGATGCCCCCAGGGTAGTCGCCACCGTCCACCTCGACGACTAACCACAGAGGCCGACGATAGGTTGTTTTAGACACCAGGTCCCCTCGACCGCAATCGAGAGGACTCGGTGTTGCATAGTCTGTACTTGGCGAAAGTTACGCCGTCCGCTCCGGCCATACCGGGTCGTGGTAGCCCAGCGGCACCGTGGGCCTCGCCCAGTGCGGCGGCGTCTCGGAAAGCTCCACCACCGGCGCAAGATGGCGGAGCCGACCCGCTGGAACGTCGGTCGCCGTGGACCAGCGCTTAACTTCGTCAGATGTGAATTCCTCCGGCACGTCCCGCAGTTCTGCTTCCGGCACCTGCCCCCGGTCCACCAGCCAGCGCCCCGTCTGCGCCAGCGATGCCCGCACCAGCCAGCTCCCCCCTTCCGTGGCCCGTCTGACTAGGGCAACCATCACGCCGAAGGCCATAAGGTAGCCGGTCAGGTAGTCTATGGCCGAGACTGGATAGAACTGCGGTCCCGGCTCCGCGCCGGGAAACAGCTCGCCCTGCCTGTGGGTAATGCCGCTCACCGTCTGCACCACCGTGTCGAAACCTCGGCGATGGGCCCATGGCCCCACCCGGCCAAAGGCGGACAGTGAGACGTACACGATACCTGGCCGCAGCTTGGCCAGGTCTTTCGGCGACAAGCCTCGTCGCGCCAGCGTCCCCGGACGGTAGCCCTGCGAGAACACGTCGGCTTGAGACACCAGCTCACGAAGCGTTTCCACTTCATCGTTCTTGCGCAGGTCAATGTGGGCTGACAGTTTCCCGTGCCCCGTGTCCAGTTCCTGCGATGGACTGAAGGGCAGGTGTGGCCCGCTGATTTTCATCACATCGGCCCCGTGTTCTGCCAGCGTGCGGGCGCAGGACGGCCCGGCCAGCACCCGCGTCAGGTCCAGCACCCGTATCCCTGACAGCGGCCTGTCGCCATCAGGCAAGGCTTCCGGCGGACAGTCGCCGATCTTCTCTATTTCCAGCAGAGGCAGGGAAGCGACTGCTGCCGACTGTGGGTGCTGCGCCCACTCCGCCATCGAGCGCACCATCCCGCCAGCGCCCTTCGCGGCGATGATGGCCTCCTCCAGTTCCAGCGCGTCCCACTTCGCCACTGCCCGGCGCACCGCCTCCCGGTCTTCCTCCACGCCCAGCACGCCGAGGGCCGCGTCGCGGTGGTTGGGGAAGTTGCAATGTAGATAGCTCCAGCGTCCGTTTTTGGCTGGGTACACCCCCATCACCGGAGTCCGCTCGGCGGCGACGGGAGTCCCGTCCATCTCCAGGTACTTGCCGCTGCGTAGCGAGGCCGTCGCCCGGCGGGCATCAACATTCACCTCCTGCCCCCGTCCCGTCCTCAGCTCCCACAAGTCCGATACGGCCAGGCCCACTGCGGCCAGGCTGGCAGCCGCAGTCTCGCCGATGCGAAAAGGTGTCGGCAGAATCGGGTCTGCGCCGCCGGTGAACTCCGGTTCGGCAGCCCGGCCTGTATCCCAGCCCACGTTGGAAAGAATCGTCGCTAAAGTCTTGTCACTCACGCCGGAAGCTACTCCTGTCAGTCCCCTTGTCTTGTTCCCTCCCCCTTGAGGGGGAGGGTTAGGGTGGGGGTGAAATTCTCGCAACAGAAACGGTCTTCGGAATAGATTACTGCCCAACACCCTAATTGGGAACCCAGACCATCGCCCCTATCTCGCTGAACTCCCGCTTCAGCTTGTCCCACGAGTCCCCGGCGTCGGTGCTCCGGTACACCTCTCCCAGCAGGCTGGAAGCAAGCACAAAGTCGGGATCCGCCGGGTGCGTGACGATGTTCCAGATGTTGGAATTCGGCTCCACCGGCAGGGGCCGCGTCTCCCAACTCTCCCCGGCGTCCGTGGAGCGCTGGACGGCTCCGATGCTGCCGATGGCCGTGTCTCCGACGGCGGCAAACAGCACGTTGGGGTCGTCTGGCTTGAATGCGATGCCCCGGCTGTACGGCAGCACGAACTTGTCCGTGGTCACCACCGATTGCCAGCTTTCGCCCATGTCGGTGGTGGCGTAGATTTCGCGCGGCGTGCTGGCCAGAACCTTATTGGAAGCCTCGGGGCTGATGGCCATGCCGTGAATGTCGGGATGCACCCCGCCTTGGACGTGCGTCCAGGTGTCGCCGCCGTCCAGGCTGCGGTAAACGCCGTCCACCTCGACACCCGCCCAGACGGTGCGGCTGTCCTGCGGGTCCACCATCAGCATGGTCACCATCGGCGGCCCGATGTGGCATTCCTGGGCCATCTGCACCGACAACTTTGCCCAGCTCTGGCCGCCGTCCTGCGAGCGGAACAGGGCGGCGGGCTTTATCCCCACGAAGATGTTGTCCGTATTCTGCGGGTCAATGGCGATGGACCATATTGGCATACCTTCCATGGGCGACCACATCTTTTTCCAGGTGGCCCCGCAGTCCTCCGTCCGGTAGATGCCGTGTTCCGAGCCTGCCAGGATGCGGTTGGGGTTGTCTGGGTACACGGCCATCCCCCTCACCTGGCTGCCCAATGGGAAGGGGTCCCTGATGCGGTTCCAGTTGTCGCCGCCGTCCGGGCTGTGCCACACCCCGCCGCCGAATCCGACGGCTCCCACGCAGATGCTGTAGTCCTTTCCCATAGCGATTACCCTCCTTAACCTGCTTTCTCATTGATGTTAAGCGAATATATGTAGCTTTCCAGCAGTATACGAAATAAGCTGTCCGAAATCCATTTAGTTTTTCCGCAAATGACCCTGATGGCAGGCTGTCAACGTATTGGCTTGACACTTCGTTTGCTTCGTTCAAGAATGTACTGGCAGTCAGGCTATAATTAAACCGAATTTCGCCAGCATTGCCGGGGAGGCGTCGTAAAATGACAGCATCCACCAACGGGTACACCGAAAGCACCATCCACGTCGGCGGCACTGGCGTAACCCTACTGCGCGGCGGCTCCGGCGCACCGCTGCTGGTGTTGCACGAGGAACTGGGTCACCCCGGCTGGCTGGCTTGGCATCAGGATCTGGCCCAAGACCGCTCGCTGCTATTGCCGGTGCATCCGGGGTTCGGTCAACTCCCGCGGGCCGACTGGATCGCCAACGTCCGCGACCTGGCAGGCTTCTACTCCCGGATGCTGCGGGAGATGGCCCTTGGCCCGATTGACGTCATTGGCTTCTCCCTCGGCGGCTGGATCGCAGCGGAAATGGCGGCGGCGGACGCCGGGCAATTCCGGCGCATGGCCCTGGTTGCTCCCACGGGGGTCAGGCCCCCGGAGGGCGAAATCCTCGACCTCTTCATCCTCACGGCGCGGGCCTATCTGGACGCCAGCGTAAACGACGCCGCGGCCACCCCGGAATTCGCGTCTCTATACGGCGAGGAAACGGCGGAGCAGTTCGAGGCCTGGGAGGACGGCCGGGCCGAGTCTGCTCGCCTGGCCTGGAAGCCCTATATGCACAATCCCAGCCTGCCCCACCTGCTGGAGGGCGTACAGGGGCTGCCCACCCTGATAGTCTGGGGCCGCGAGGACCGGATTGTCCCCGTTTCGGCGGGCCACGCCTACAGCCGCGCCATCGCTGGCTCCGAACTGCTGGTCCTGGACAACTGCGGACACCGGCCGGAAATCGAGCACACCTCCAGATTCGTCAACCGCGTTCGAGATTTCCTGGCGTAATAGTAAGTCTCAGGAGGCATCGCCATGCACATTATGATGTTCACCGAGCGCCCCTACTACGACGTTCCCGAAGACGAAATTATCAAGAACGCCGGCTATTTCGGCATCCCCAACGAACACTTCAACCCGGAAATCGGAGGACAGCTTTTCAATTCGTACTTCGACGAAGCTGTTTACGCCGAGCAGGTGGGTTTCGACGGGGTAATGCTCAACGAGCACCACGGCACCCCCTTTTGCATGGGTTCAGTGATGAACATTGAGGCGGCAGTGCTGGCTCGCATTACCGAGCGGGTCAAGATAGTGCTGCTGGGCAACCCTCTCCCGGTGGCCGACCCGCTTCGCCTGGCCGAAGAGCTGGCGATGATAGACATGATTTCCGGCGGGCGTCTTGTGCCCGGCTGGGTGCGGGGCGCTGGCAGCGAGTCCATCTACAACAACGCCAACCCGGCCTACAACCGCGAACTGTTCAACGAGGCCCACGACTTCGTGGTCAAGGCATGGACAACTCCCGGCCCCTTCCGATTCGAGGGCAAGCACTACCACTACCGCCACGTCAACCCCTGGGTGCTGCCGGTGCAGAAGCCGCATCCTCAGATGTGGATACCGGGCCTCGTAAGCCAAGAAACGGTGGTCTGGTGCGCCCGTCACAGGTACCCCTATCTGGCCCTCGCCACCTTCCTCGAACCAACGCTGGAGATGGTGAAGCTGTACCGGGACACGGCTGCCGAGGAAGGCTACGAGTCCGGCCCGGAAAACTTCGGCTACCTGCAACGGGTCGTGGTGGCGGAAACCGAGGAGAAGGCCCAGGAAATGGGCCGCGCCTTCATGTACGGCGGCGGCATCAGCGCCTTCGCCCGCCCGGAGTGGATGTTCCCGCCGGGCTACAACTCCAAGGCCGCCACCCGCCGGCTCGCCCGCGTCTCTGTTGACCCCAGCAGCGGCGAGGATGCGCTGGTGCTGAAGCCGACCAACACCCAGGAAGAACTGGAGGCCAGCCGCAACGAAATCTATCGCCGGTTCCAGGGTGAGCAGGACAATCTGCAACTCATCTGCGGCACCCCCGACACCGTCATCCCCAAGATACGCCACATCATGGAGACCATCCGGCCCGGAATCTTCTCCATGTGGCACCACCACGGCCCGGTCAGCCACGAAGACCGCATGACCAGCATCCGCCTCCTTGGTGAGGAAGTCCTACCCGCCATGCGCAGCATTGCCGAGGAACTGGATCTCCCCGGCCCCTACGAACGCCTCCCTGGCTCCCGCCCCTTGGCAACGCCCGTGGCATAACCCGTCGGCAAGCGTGTCGCAAGATGCCCCACCCTTTCACGGAGAGAGGGTGGGGCATCTCCTTGCCCTCGGCAGAACAATGAAGTCTAGCCCGCCAGCGACCCCATCGGGTCCCACGGCGGCAGCACCACTGGCTCCAGGTCGAGGGCCCGTTGCAGGTCTTCCGGCAGGTAGCTCTTGGGCGCGGCTATCTCGAACATATACTCAGCGAACCAGGAGTCGTTCATCAGGAAGAACCCCTTGTTGCCCACCTTGTCGTCCCAACTGTTTTCCACCCTCCACCGGCGCGGCTTTCCGTCCACGACGTCCACCCCGGTGAACAGCATGGCGTGGGTCATTGCCGTTTGGTGGTACTCCAGCCGTTCCTCCTTGTTCATCGAAAACTCGGCGTCATAGACGCTGCCATAGTCGAACAGCTCCGCGTCCCACAGTCCCTTGTCGCGGTGCATCTGCTTGCCGGTGTCGCAGCCCATCCACACCGGCTGGCCGTCCTGGAGCATCCGCATCGTGATGTCCTTCATCAGCTCGATGTCCACGTTCAGGTACTTGATTCGGGTCCCGTCCACCACGTTGCCGAGATACTGCACGGTGTAGGTGCGGCCCGGCGGGTTGGACTTCCGTGGGTCGTGGACTAGGCAGACGTACTCCTCCATCGGCGTGGAGATATACTTCTCGGCGAACTCCAGCGGGGTCATTGACCCGTCGCGGCGGAACTCTCCGTCCTTGTCCTTCCACTGCCAGTCGAAGTTGGATGGCGGGTTCCCCAGGTGCGTGCAGAGGATCTGATAGACGGAACGCAGGGCCTCCTCTTTGACCACTCGCATTTCATCCAGCCCGCCCTCTTCCGCGTATATGCGCCGGATGTTCCGCGCACCCTGCCGCACTTGATAGTTGAGGCTGGCGTTCATCCGCATGGAGTTGCCCGAGCTTTCCGTCTCCGGCATGACCGTCTTGGGCACCACCCCGTGCTTCCTGATCAGGCTGACGAACATATCCCACTGGCCGCCGTCGCCCAGAGGCTGGTGCAGCAGCCAGGCCACCACCCGGTCGTCCACCGGGCGGTCGGCGGTCTCTATCACCGCTTCGAGGATATAGTTGGCCCGCTCCATCTTGTCCCAGAACATTACGTAGCTCTGGCTGAACTCAAACTCCTTGACGTTCAGCAGGTCCTTGGTCTCCGACCGGAACAGGTTCAGCCCGGCGAACATCCAGCACCGCCCGGAACGTGCCTGGTTGGTGACGCTCCAGTCGTCGAGAACCGTCGAGAAGCTATGCACTGCCTCGGCCACAATGTTGCGGTTGAGGGCCACGTCGTTCACGTCATGCTGCGTGACCACGTTCTGCATCAACTGGTGGTGTGGTTTCGAATCGAAGGCTTCCTGAAAGCCGGCCATCGTTGCGGAGTTCAGTGCTCCCGGGTTGGTCTCTGTTGTCATAATTCAATCCTTCACGTCAGGTTTTCTGCCTGTTGTAGTTGCCAGAACTGTGATTTATATGATTCCGGGATCGTAATGATTCAGCACCTTAATCATGGTCATCCTGTAATCACACAAATCACAGTTCAGACTATCTTAGTCAGCCGCCGAATGTACGGGAGCGAAGTTCCCTACCACTTCCTGAATTTCGGCAATCGCCCGGTCAATCTCCTCCTCCGTCGTAAACCGCCCCACGGTCAGCCGGAGGGTACCCATGGCGTACTCCTCGGGAACATTCATCGCCGCCAGAACGTGCGATATCTCAACCTGATCGCTGTGGCAGGCCGCACCGGCCGACGCTGCCACCGTGGGCAGGCTGGCCAGAACGCGGTCAGCCTCAACCCCTCGGAAGCTGATGCTGAGGGTGTTGGGCAGCCGCTTGTCGGGGTGGCCGTTGATTCGCGCATCCATCCCGGCTTGCATCAGCCCGCGTTCCAGCCGGTCGCGCATCGCCGCCATGCGACGGGCGTAAAGGTTGAGGTTCTGCTCAATTAGTTCGCAGGCTTTCCCCAACCCGGCCATCTCGATTACGTTCTCCGTCCCCGCCCGGCGGTCCTGCTCGTGGCTGGCTCCGTGCATCAGCTTCTCCAGCCTGACGCCGGGGCGGATGTACAGAGCACCGATGCCCTTAGGGGCGTACAGCTTGTGCCCTGCAATGGAGAGCAGGTCAACTCCCAGCTCGTCCACACGCACCGGAATCTTCCCCACCGACTGGGCGCAGTCGCTGTGCATCAGCGCGCCGTGGCGGTGAGCGATCGCCGCGATTTCCGCAATGGGCTGTATCGTTCCGACCTCGTTGTTGGCGTGCATTATGCTGACCAGCAGCGTCTCGGAGGTGATGGCCTCCTCTACCTGCTGCGGGTCCACCAACCCGTACTCGTCCACCGGCAGATAGCTTACTCGAAACCCTTGGGTTTCCAGGTAACGGCACACCTCGGTCACTGCCGGATGCTCGATGGCTGACGTAATGATATGACTCCCGCGTTCCCGATACCCCCCGGCCACGCCCTTGATGGCGTGGTTGTTGGCTTCCGTGCCGCCGCTGGTGAAAATCAGGTCATCTATGTCGCAGCCCAGCATCCCGGCCACCTGCTGCCGGGCCAGGTCAACTCCCTGCCGCGCCGCCAGCCCGAAAGAGTGCCCGCTGGAGGGGTTGCCGAAGAGACCGTGAACATAGGGAAGCATGGCCTCGGCAACCTGCGGGTCAATGGGCGTGGTGGCGTTGTAGTCAAGGTAAATGTCGGTCATCGTCGGCTCCAAAGTGGATACGAGCTCGGCCCTTCGCTGACTGAGACCCTCAACCTCAACTGCCCATATCCTTCAGAGCATCCCTGACTTCGGCTTGCAGCATACGGAAAACGTCGCCCACGCTTCCCCTCCCGTCCACGGTCACGAATTCATGCTGCTTGGCGAGGCTGCGGAACTCCTCGATCAGCGCACCCTGGTAGCGGATGAAGTTGTCGTACAGGTCCGGCCCTCGCAGGAAGTCCTCGCCCGATTCCCAGTGGTCGAGCTGCCGTACCGAAAGCACCCTGGGCAGCAGATGTTCCACGTCCACGTCGAGAAAAAGCACTCGGTCCGGCACCAGGGCAAACTCAAAGACGTCGTCCAGCCAGCCCGTAGGCACTCCCCGCACCCGCGCCCGGGCTATGATGGAGAATATGTACCTGTCCACCAGTGCCACCATTCCGGTGCGCAGGGCTGGCACGATGCTCTTTTCCATCCGGTCCCAGAAATCGGTGGCGTAGAACAGGTTCAGGGTCAGGGCATCCAGCGTGTTTCCCCGCATGGCCCGGTCTATTCCCGATGCGGCCAGTTCGGATCGGCGGAACCCCGTGACCAGCACGGCATATCCCTCTGCCTCCAGCCATTCCTGCAACATGGCGATCTGCGTTGACCGGCCCACGCCGTCGGTTCCCTCAATCACGATGAGACGGCCCGGTACCGATTCCGCGCCTATCCCCGGAGGAGTGTGGCCATAGAAGCTCAACGTACTCATTTCACTGCCCCCGCTTTCCTGGGCTTACCCTGTACCTGTCTTTATCCTGAGCCTGTCGAAGGATGCCAAACCAGAGATACAATCCCTATCCTTGGCCGAGTCCCTGACGCAGAACGTCCTGCTCGGTGAGTCTCCGCCGTGGTGGTTCCGTGATGTAGCGCCCGGACAGACCTGCGCCGCCCAGTGCCTCCGGGACCGTTTGCCCTCCGGCTTCCATCGCGTCCTCGATCAGCGGCTCAACGTACCGGCGCACCTGTTGCTGCTGCACCGAAATGGGCAGCGTGGCGTCAATGGTCATCAATCCGTACTCTTCAGTCATGACCTCGTATTCATCCAGCAGTTTGCTCTGGAAGATTCGGAAGGACTCCTCCCGGTCGTTGGAAAATCCCATATCCTGGCCCGCCTCATAATACTTGAGCTCGGCCCGCCCGGCGCTTAGACGTTCGATGGACACTTCCAGGGGAACCCTGAAGTATAGACCCAGCGAAGGCTTGACCGCAAACGAGTAAATGCGCCTCACCCAGTCGCGGTTCACGCCGCGTGTTGCATCCCGGGCAAAGGCGGTATAAACGTAGCGGTCTGCCAGCACGATTGCCCCGGCCCGCAGCGCCGGCAGGATCTGCGCGTGCACCCGGCTGGCAAAATCGGCGGCATGAATCAGGCTGAAAGACATCGGAGTCAGCAGTTCCTTCACCTTCGCCTGCTTGGTAGTGCGCTTCACAATGGGTGACGAATTCCACTCGGTATACACCGTTACAAGGTTCCGGCTGCGCAGCCATTTTTGCAGCAGGTCAATCTGGGTGCTTTTGCCGGAGCCGTCAATGCCTTCAACGATAATCAGAGTCCCCGGATACTGGTCGTCGTCCGGGTGTTCCCCGTAACGCTCACCCATCCGGTATGCCGGATGACCTTGCAGCGTAGCCATGTTCACCTCTGCCGTTTCGATTCTGAGAAAAAAGACAATGAGCTATTTTAACGCCTTCAACTGATTTTGGCGCGGTGGGGTTACGTCTTGTCAAAATCCCGTTCATCCAGGTAAACGAACTCCCCAAAACGGAAGGCAACCCTGCACATACAGCGGGTGTCATGCCGTGTCCGTCTTATCCCCCCATTGTGTCAAATCGCGGTTAGCCATATCATAGCTACCGGCCAGCACTGACGGCGGAGGCAATATGGCCCAGTATTCCTTCCGGCTCCCCAACGCAGACTATCTCGGCTTCCCGGCTACCACCGAGGCCATCGTCCAGACGGCCTGCAAGGCCGAGGAACTCGGCTTCGACGCCCTGTTCGTCAACGACCACGTAATCGTGGACGACTCACCCCGCAACGAGCCGTGGCGGAACGTCTACGACCCCCTGATGGCGCTGTCCTACGTCGCGGCGCGGACTTCCACCATAAAGCTGGGAACCTCCGTACTGATAATGCCCTACCGCAATCCCATCGTCACCGCCAAGATGTTCGCCACCCTCGACCAGATGTCCGGCGGACGCGCCATCGCCGGAATCGGCGCGGGTTGGAACGCAGAGGAATACGACGCCCTGGGAGTCACCTTCCGACAGCGCGGCGCTCGCACCAACGAGTACCTGCGCCTCTGGAAAGCTTGCTGGGAACCTGGCCCCACCACCTTCCACGGCCGTTTCTTCTCCTTCGACAATATGCACGTCAACCCCAAGCCGGTCCAGCAGCCCCATCCGCCCATCTGGATTGGCGGTTCCGGCAAGCTCTCCCTGCGCCGCGCCGCACGCTACGCTGATGTGTGGCAGCCGACGCCCACGGCATTGGCAGACCTGATAAGCAACCGGGCCTATCTGCACGACCTGTCTGCCGAGATGGACCGGGAACCGCCCCGTACTCGCATGAGCTTCCGCGTCAACTTCAGCAATATCACCGGCAGCTCCGGCTCCGACAGCGACCGTCCCACCGGGCAGGGCACCCCCGATCAGGTCGCCTCCGACATGAAACGCTACCGTCAGGAAGCGGGACTTGAGGAATTTCAGATAAACTTCAACGGCTCCGGAAGCCTCCAGAACCTCCTAGACTCAATGGACGTTCTCGTCGAGGAAGTCATCCCCAAAGTGGACGCTTGAAGATCACCCCAGATAAATCCCTTCCCCCTTGAGGGGGAAGGTTAGGATGGGGGTGAAAACCAGATTGCCACACACCCTTTGAGACGCCGACGGTTTCGTGAGCGAATTGAATCCCTTCCCCGCAGAAAAAGAAGCCAAGCGCCGCGCCCTCATGGACGCCGTGGAAAGTGTGCGCGACACACTCGAAGCCGGCGCAGAGGAAGGCGAAGAGACCGGCACCCTGCCCCAGTCCTCCGTTGATGCCCTCTACGATTCCGGCCTCCTTCGCCTCAAGATGCCCTACGTGTTGGGTGGTGCAGAAGCCGACCTCGTCACCCAGCTCGATGTGCTGGAAGCGGTGTGCGAGATAGAGCCGTCGGCGGGCTGGTGCCTTATGATTGGCGCGGCCAGCATGGGTGGCGTCGGTGCTTTCCTGCCCGACGACGCCATCGAGGAAATCTTCGCCGACGGCAATCCGCCCAAGACCGCCGGTGTCTTCGCGCCCTTCGGCAAGGCCGTGCCAGTGGATGGCGGTTACCTTCTCAGCGGCCGGTGGTCCTTCGCCAGCGGCATCCGCCACTCAAACTGGATTTCTGCTGGCGCCCGCGTGATAACTGAGAAACCGGGGCACCCATCGCAGGTCAGGGCCACCGTCCGCACCGCCGACGTCAAGATTCACGACAACTGGCACGTTATGGGCCTGCGTGGCACCGGAAGCTGCGACTTCAGTGTCGAAAACCTGTTCGTCCCCACTAGTTTCGCTTACGACGTGTCCCTGACCGAACCCCTGCGCGGCGGCCCAATATACCGTCTCGGCAGACCCGGCTTCGTCACCAACGAACATTCCGCCTTCGCCCTGGGCGTCGCCCGGCGCGCCCTCAACACCGCGCTGGAGGTTGGCCAGTCCAAGACCCGCGGCTACACCTCGGTCAACCCCCTGGCTCGCCGTCCTGCCTTCCAGCGGATGCTCAGCGAGGCCGACCTGCGCCTGCGGGCCACCAGGCTCCTCAATGTGGAGGTACTGGAAGGGGCATCGCGGGCGGTGAACGAAGGCCATCCACCCGACCCGCTGTTGCAGACGGAAATGCGGAGCCTGTGCAGCTACACCACCGACGTGGCCGTTGACATAGTGACCCAGGCCTTCCGCTTCGCCGGAGGCGCGGCCCTCTTCGACGACAGCATTCTGCAACGCTGCCTGCGCGACATCAACGCCGGGGCGCAACACCAGATGGTCAGCGATGCCGCCTACGAGAACCACGGCCAGTTCATGCTCAACCTGCCCGACGCCAGGGTCATGGAATAGCGGCCCGGTACTCCCAGAGACAGAACACGGAGGCACAATGCGCTTCGGCCACTTTTTCTACCCCATGAAATTCGACGACTCCAACGACGAGCAGGCCATACAGGAATGCCTTGACGAGGCCGTGCTGGTCGAAGCACTGGGCTTCGACGCCATCTGGATTGCCGAACACTACTTCACCGGCGAATGCGTCTACGGCGACCCGCTGGTATTTGCCAGCGCCGTCGCGGTCAAGACCAGCCGCATCGAACTGGGCTTCGGCATCCTCGAGCTTCCCCTCCACAACCCGGTGCGGGTGGCTATCCAGACCGCCCTCCTCGACAACCTGTGCCAGGGCCGCCTGATAGTAGGCACCGCCAAAGGCTCCAACTACAACGCCTACGAATACATCGGCTTCGGTACCAACCCCGACCTCGGCGCGGACCAGATGGAAGAAGCTGAAGAGCTGCTGATCAAGGCCTGGACCACCGACAACCTCGAATTCAAGGGCAAGCACTACCAGGCATCCTTCCCGATGGTGCGCCCCCGTCCCTACCAGAAGCCTCACCCCCGCCTGGCCCGCGCCTGCCTCAACCCAGACTCTGTCCGTGAGATGGGTCGCATAGGCCGCCCCGTCCTGCTGCGGGGCCGCTCCACCAGCGCCACCGCCGCCAACATCGGCGTCTACCGCGAGGCTATGGAAGAGGCGGGACACGACGAAGCCACCATTGGGCGCAACCTAGACCAGGTCTGGGTCTGGCGCGAAATGCACCTGGCAGAGACCGACGAACAGGCCTTTGAGGAATTTCTGCCAGCGCAGTATGACGCCTTCACCCGCATGGAGCACTACCGCACCCGCTGGAACCCCGCCGAGTACCCCATGGAGCGCCAGACACCGCCTATGAACCGCGAGGGCTACGCCGAAACCCCCGACCCGGACGCCGCCGAAAACATCATAGGCAGCCCCAAGCGAGTGGCCGAGCAGCTAACCCAGATGCGCGAATCAGGCATCCGCAACCTGATGCTTACCAACCGCGGCCTCATGTCAAAGGAAAAGACGGAGAAGTCCCTGAGACTATTCAGCGAACAGGTAATGCCCCACTTCCGGAACTGATCACCTGCCTCAAAAGTCCCTTCCCCCTCAGGGGGAAGGTTAGGATGGGGGTGAAATCCTTCCAGCCGTGTACGCCCAGAACTCACCCTCACCTCTCGGCGTGACACCTCGGCGTCCTCTGCGTTTAACCCCGTCCCTCGAACCCCGCGTCAAACGCCGCCACCCACCCCAGCTCAACCTGCGCCTCCAGCGGCACCTGCGACGGCGCCCGCCCCCCAATCGGCTCGACGCCGGTAACCTCCTGTTCCGCCAGCGTCTCCACCCGCTCCGCCGGCAACCCCAAGAGACTCCGCAGCGCGTAGTCGTTGGCCTCGCCCAGCAGAGGCGCAGGCCCGCCGACCCCGGCCTTGCTCCCCGAGAACTTCCACCCGCGACCGATGTACTCCTTCGTCCCCAGCCCGGTATCCGCTGGATGGTCAACCCTCTCGAAGAACCCCCGCTGCCGGAAATGCGGATCCGCCAGCGCCTGCCCCGCCGTCAGCACCGGCCCGGCTGGCACCCTTGCGTCTTGCAGAATCTCCATCACCTGGTACGAAGTACGCTGCCCCGTCCACTCCGAAACGATGGCATCCAGCGCATCCTGCCACTCCAGCCTTCCCCGGACGGTCGCGTACCGTGCGTCCGCCGCCAGTTCCGGCGCCCCGATGGCTCCGCAGAACGCCCGCCAGTCCGCGTCGTCGCGCACCGCGATGGTCACCCACTGGTCCTCGCCAACACACGGATAACACCCGTGCGGAGCCATCGCCGGGTGCCGGTTGCCCATCCGCCGCACTCGCTCGCCGTTCAAGGCGTAGGCCAGCAGCCCCTCGCCGACAAACGCCGCGCCATTCTGGTACATCGCCAGGTCAATCCACGTCCCGCGTCCGGTCTTGGCCCGGTGCAGCAGCGCCGCCATCACCGACACCAGCGCCGTCCACGTCGCCAGGAAGTCCGTGTATGAGTTCCCCACCTTGTTGGGGACGCCCCCGTGCTGCAATTTCCCCGAACCGTCATCTTCGAGGTAGCCCATGTACGCTCCGGTGCCATGTGCGGGTTCCAGCGCCGACGCCATCGCCCCGAAGTTGCTCCACGGCCCCGAATGTCCGTACCCCGTGTTGGATACCATTATCAGGTCCGGCTTCACCGCCCGCAGTGATTCGTAGTCCAGCCCGAACCGCGCCATCACTCTCGGCGTGAAGTTCTCCAGCACGATGTCGCTCACCGACACTAGTTCCTTCACGATGCGCTGCGCCTCTTCTGACCGCAAATCCAGCGTCAGGCTGCGCTTGCCCCGGTTCAGCGTCTGGAACGTCCCGCCCTGCTCCCACCAAAGCGCCCCCGGCTCGTTGTCCGGGAACGGCCCGGTGATGGTGCGGGTAGTCTCCATGAACTGGGCCTGGCAGGTATCTATCTTGATGACCTCCGCGCCCAGGTCCGCCAGGTTCGCCCCGGCGAAGGGCATGGCGAACACCCGGCTCAGGTCCACCACGCGGATGTTTTCCAGCGGCGGCCCGCCCCGTACAGATGTTGTCATATCACCCCCGCGTACCGCAGCGCCGCCAGTTCGTCGCCGCTGTACCCCAGCTCCCTGCCATAAACCTCGGCGTTGTGTTGACCAAGCAGCGGCGCTGGCTTCGGCACATCCACCACCCGCTCGGCTACCCCCGGCCCGTCCGCCTCCAGCAGTCGCGCCCCCATGCCCGCGTATGCTGCCCGCCCGGTCACCGGATGCTCCACCTCCCGGAAAAACCCCCGCGCTTCCAGGTGCGGGCAAGCGACCAGGTCACCGGCGTCCTGCGCCATTCCGAACACCAGCCGACGCTCCCCCGACGCCACAAACAGCGGCAGCCGGTCCCACTGCGCCAACCCCTCGATGAGCAGCGCCTTCAACTCCTCCCCATTGGCGATGCGCCCTGCTCCCGAAGCAAAGCGCGGGTCGTGCAACTCCTCCAGCCCGATGAGGTCGGCCACCGTCTCCCACGGCTGAGACCCCTGCACCGAAGGCACCACGTAGCCGTCCCGCGCCGGCATAAGCTCTTCGAACCCGGAGCCGCGCACCGGACGCCGTCCCTTCGTCGCCCCCATGTAGTTGTAATAAGGCACCGGCTGCACTAGGTGGGCCGCAAAGCACTCCGCCACCGAAACGTCCACCTGCTGCCCTTCCCCCGACGCCATCCGGGCGAACACCGCCACCAGCGTGGCCGCTGCCGCGTTGGCCCCCGCTACGTATAGCGATTGGTCCAGCGCGTTCCGCAGCGGCTCCCGGTCCGAGTCGCCGGAGTGATACATCAGCCCGCTCATGGCGCAGGTAATGATGTCCGTAGCCTGGAAGTCCCGGTAAGGCCCGTCCTGCCCAAAGGGCGTAACCGACGTCACCACCAGACGAGGATGCGACTTCGACAGCACCTTGTAGCTGACTGCCGACTGTTCTTCTTCTGATGGAGTGAATCCCTCCACCAAAACGTCGGCCTCGTCCAGCAGCTTGCGGAGCAAGGCGCGGCCCGACTCGCTCGAATAGTCCAGCGTGACGCCCCGCTTGCCCGTATTCAGGTACAGGAATGGAATGCTCTTCTCAGGATGCGGGTCGTCCCCCACGAAAGGCCCCATGCTCCGGGCTGGGTCACCCTGTCCCGGAGGCTCCACCTTGACCACTTCGGCCCCGTAGTCCGCCAGCAGCTTGGCGCAGAAAGACGGGGCGACACCCGGCCCCATGTCCAGCACTCGCAGTCCGTCCAGCACCCTATTCCTCCGGTTGCCAGACCAGCGGCAGTTCCTGCCCCCGGCGGGGCAGCGCCACGGTGCCGACGCCCGACGCCGTCTGGTGTCCCCTGCTGTTCGTCAGCGTCACCGTGCAGTCCACGTGGCCGATGCCTTCCTCCTCGCGCACTCCGCTGACGATGCCGTTGGCCGTCAGCACGTCGCCCGGGTAGTCCATTCCCCGGTGCTGCACGTAGAACCGCCGCAGCCAGCCCCCATGACCGGCGAAGTCCACCAGCAGTTGCCCCAGATACTGGTTCTTCAGCGACCCGTTGACCACCACGTTTTCCAGCCCCTGTTGCATCTGCGCGAAGGGCAGGTCCCAGTGGATGCGGGCATAGTTACCGTTGGCCGCCGCCCAGCGCACCAGGTGCGTCGTCGTCAGCGGCCCCTTCACCACCGGAGGCAGGCTCATCCCCTCCGACACATCCTCGAAGTAAAGCTGCGGGCTGTCCGAAGGTTGTGGCCGGGGCACCTCCTCGCCCGGCCCCGGCGGCGACAGGTTCACCGTCTGCAGTTCATTGGCCACCGTCGCCCCCTGCTGCGGAGCCGATGCGTCCTGGTCCAGCGCCCGGTGTATGCTGACCCTCCGGGCCAGAAGTATCACCTGGTCGTGCTGGTCGGTCTGCGTCTCCAGACGCTCCACGAACACCAGCGGTCCCGAGCGGCCCTGCTTCTGGAAGATGTCCAGTATCTTGAACTGTCTTGTTATCCAGCTATCCACGTAGGGCGGACGCAGAAACTGCCAGTCGCTTCCCCCGTTCAGGCCGTAGCTGTTGAAGGGCAATGGCACCTCAAAGTGCGATTCCTGCCCCGCCCCGAAGTACCCGATGGGCGGCGTAATATCCTTCCACGTCGCCAGCGGAGGACAGATGATGCCCCTGAACCTGCTGGTCTCGGCGGCCTCCCGGTCAACGTACAGCGGGTTCGGGTCTTCGGTGGCGTCGGCCAGGTCGTAGATCATCTCCTCGCTGATGGCGAAGCGGTTCCGCTCCGGCGGCGTTTCCGTGCCAATAAGGGCGCGTACCTCGTCGGTAATCAAGCTGTCGGCCAACCTGTCCCTCCGCTCCATTCTAGGCCGCAGGACTGCGGCCTTTCATCTGATTCACGGCAGTTTACCATACCGAAAGAAGACGGCGGCGGCAGGACTTTCTATTCCCGGCGCAAATGTCTGAACTGTGATTCGCCTGATTCACTTGATTGCCATGATTCCCGGATCAAAAATCATGGCAATCATCAAAATCAAATAAATCACAGTTCAGACGAAGAATCTGGGAGTCTGAGGCGGCAGGGAGCCTGTTTCCCTCTCAGAGGTTTTGCGGGATAATGATGGGCAGAATCCCCGTACCGCATCTGAGAGGTGGCGATTATGTCCCAACTAAGTGAAATAGCAGCGCCAGTCGGCGCGCTCCTGAAGGAGACTGGCCAGAGCATCAGCGTGGCCGAATCCTCCTGCGGCGGGCTGATGTCGGCGGCGTTGGTGGCCATCCCCGGCGCATCGGCCTACTATGTCGGCGGCAGCGTCATCTATACGCGGGTGGCCCAGAGAGGCTTGCTGCTGGTCCCCGACATAGCAATGGAGGGCCTGAGGGCCAGCTCCGAACCCTACGCCCTGCTCAACGCCCGCACTACCCGGCGGTCTCTCGGCACCACCTGGGGACTCGCCGAGACCGGCGCCAGCGGCCCCACCGGCAACCGATATGGCGACAACTACGGCCACGCCTGCGTCGCTGTCGCCGGCCCGGTCGAGAAGGTCATCACCATTGAGACCGGCGACCCCGACCGCGAGGCCAATATGTGGGTCTTTGCCGAGCGCGCCTTCCAGCTATTGGAAGAGTGCATCCGCGAGTCGCAGCAATAGAAGAGGACGTCAATGGCGAAAGTTGAAGCAAAACTGGCGGAGTTGGGTTACGTACTCCCGCCTCCGCCAGACCCGGTGGGAAACTACCTGCCCCTGGCTCGCAGCGGCAACATAATGTGGCTGGCCGGCGTCGGCTCGCGGCTGGCAACCGGCGAGCGCATATCCGGTAAACTCGGCGCTGGCCTCACCGTCGAGCAGGGCTACGAAGCCGCTCGCTGGGCCGCCCTGAACCTGCTGGCCCGAATGAAGGCCGAGCTGGGCGACCTGGACCGCGTGACCCGCATCCTGAAGGTCGTGGGGATGGTAAACAGCGCCCCCTCCTTCACCGAGCAGGCCGCCGTGGTGGACGGCGCGTCCGACCTCTTCGTCGCCCTCTACGGCGACCCCGGCCGCCACGCCCGCTCCGCCCCCGGCATGGCCGCCCTCCCCGGCGACACCGCCGTAATCTGCGACTGCGTTATAGAGGTGGATGGGGGCTAAAATGGCCTGGTCTAAACAGTTGGCCTAATCAGGATCAGCCGGATTCGATGATTTTCAGGATATTCCCAATCCTGTGCATCCTTTAATCCCGAAAATCCTGATTCAGACAAGAAGGCGTATCAATGCAAGACATCATCCTTTACGACAAGCTGGCCTACCTCTGGCCCGTAATCAGCCCCCCGGAGGACTACGTTGAGGAAGCCGTCCACTGGCGGATGGCCATACGCGCCAAGCTGGGAGAGGGACGCCACCGATTGCTGGAGTTGGGTGTTGGCGGTGGACACAACCTGTCGCACCTGACGGCCGACTTCGACGCGGCGGCGGTTGATATATCACCCAGGATGCTGGAGCTTTCCCGCCGTCTGAACCCCTCGGTCGAACACTACCTGGGCGATATGCGGAAATTCCGCCTGCTCGGTCGCACCTTCGACGCCGTCTTGATTCACGACGCCATCTGCTATATGCGTACCGAGGACGATCTGAGGGCCGCTTTCACTACGGCAAAGGCCCATCTGCGGCCCGGCGGACTGTTTCTGGTAGCGCCCGACCTCGTGCGCGACACCTTTCGGCCAGGTATGAGCCTTCGTTGGTCAACGCAGCGGGATGGCGTGGAAATCATTACCGAAGAGACGGTCTACGACGAAAACCCGGCCGACACGCTGGTCGAGTCCCAATTCACCTACACCATCACCGAGAACGGAGCCGTCCGCGTTGAGCGCGACATCCACGTGACCGGCATCTTCCCCATCGCCACTTGGATGTCCTTGCTCGAAGAGACCGGTTTCACTACCGACCGCATCCCTTTGCCGGGAGACGGCGACGGCTGCGGCGAGCACCTCTTCTGCGGCGTCCTCCGCCCTGAGTAGGTGCATCACCTGGCGGACTCGCCTGCCGCCATCGTCTCGCCAAATCGTAGGGGCGGGTTTGAAACCCGTCCCTACGCAGGCTGCCACTGGGGTAGTATACAAAAGGACGAGCCCCCGAGACGGAGACGATAAGGGGGGGGAGGGCGGTGTGTGGGTAAA
>VXOI01000141.1:62317-73300 GCA_009840175.1 Chloroflexota bacterium
TCTTCGGGGCCTCCCCCCGCCGTGTGTTGGGCCCTCCCGGGCCGCCCACGGCTGCCCCCTGGGTCTCCCAAATTCGGGGGGGGGGCTCCCCCCCCCCCCCCTCGACAGGTACCACCAATCGGGACTCAGCCCTATCGCACCAGTTCCCCTGCCATCTTCTCCAGTTGGTCGCCCATCTCCTGCTCGGTGTCGCAGTGCGTCGGCCATACCGACACCCGGACGGCCCCGGCGTTGAGGAAGTCGTCCACCTGCTGTCGGGTCGTTCCGGGCGGCTGCCCGAACACCGAGATGGTCAGCGACTCCGGGTCGCGTCCGCGCTCGTCGGCAAGGGTTTCCAACACCTTCTTGCCATCCTCCACCTGCTGCGGCGTTATCCGGTTGGGCAGCCAGCCATCGCCATAGCGGGCAACGCGCTGCAACACGTTGCGGGCCATGCCTCCCAGCAGCACCGGCGGATGCGGCTGCTGCACCGGCTTGGGGTACATATACACCGGAGGGAAGTCATAGTAATGGCCGTGGAACTCCGCCTCTTCCTTCGTCCACAGCTCCTTCAGGGCCAGTACCGCCTCCTGCGTCTGCGTCCAGCGGTGATCGAAGTCGCCGCCCATCATCTCGGTCTCCTCGCGGTTCCAGCCTGCGCCGATGCCGAACACGAACCGCCCGTTGCTGTGCCGGTCCAGCACCGAGATCTCCTTCGCCAGAATCAGCGGGTTGCGCTCCGGCACCAGGGTTATGCCAGTGCACAGCTTGATATTGCTGGTAACTGCGGCAGCCATCGCCAGCGAAATGTACGGCTCCGAGAAGTGCCGGTAGGTCCACGGAATCTCGCCGCCGGTCGCAGGGAAAGGACTTGCGCTGTTCACCGGCAGGATGGGGTGCTCGTGATACCAGATGGACTCGAATCCCAGGTCCTCTGCCTTCTTGGCGATAAAGGCCGGATCCAGGGTATACGCAGGCAGCGGTACAACAACGCCAACGGACATTTTCATTCCTCCAGCTAAAAATTCCAGAATCCTTTGACTATTCCCTCCCCATTGAGGGGGAGGGTGAAACCTCGAAGGCGAATCCTACAGGGTCGCCCCCAAGATTACCAGAATAACCCCGGCCACGCTCAATACCGTGCCCGCGGCCAGCAGCCAGTCCACCGACTCAAGTTGCCGCAGGAACACCGAGGCCAGGACCAGGGCGATGATGGGCTGGCTGGCATATATCGGCGTGACGATGGTCACGTCAGCCCGGCTCAGCGCATGGAACAGCGAGGCGACGGCGATACCCTGGAGCAGCCCCGCTATACAGCATATACCCACGTAGCGCATGGGCTGATGCCGGATGCTGTTGATCACTCCCCGGTGTATCAGGGCGAAGAGGATCGCCCCTCCGAATACCAGGGCGAACCCCGACGCCACAAATGGCGGCACCAGCGCCAAGCTTCCCAGTACATGGCGGCTGATTGCGTCCCTGGTCACGAATGCCAGCGACCCGCCAAAAGCCAGCAGGTATCCCAGCTTCCGGATCTCGAAGGCGCCTGCATCTCGCCTTCGCGGAAGCATCACCATCATCAGACCGCCCGCAATGACTGGAGTCCCGATGGTGACCAGCAGGCTGGGGCGTTCCTGAAGGATGAGAAAGCCGATGGCGAAGGCCATCAGCGGCTGTAGCGAGATCATGGGAACAGTGCGGGCTGCTCCCACCATCCGAAGGGCGGTATTGTGCAGCACCCTGGCTATGCAGTAAGCCAGGATGCCCATCAAGGTAATCCAGCCATAGGCTTCCAGGGGAAGCGTCTTGATGTCGTCGAAGTTGACTGCGAACGCAATGCTCGTAATCAGAATCGCGCCCACCAGCACCGTGTAGAAGGTGGCTACCGGCGGGGCCACGTGCTGTGTGCCGATGCGCATCAGGACACTTCCCGAGGCAAAGCCAAGGGCCGACACAAACGCGAGAATTACCGCAACTACCAAATCACGACAGCCAGTCGGCCACCCTTTCGCCGATCATAATGGCAGATGCGTTGGTGTTGGCTCGCGGCACCCTGGGTATCACCGAAGAGTCCGCCACCCAGACCCCTTCGATGCCCCGCACCTTGCAGTGCTGGTCCACCACTGCCATCGGGTCGTCGTCCAGTCCAATCTTGCAGGTGCCGGAGACGTGGCGGGCCGAACTGACCGTGCGCTTCATCCAGAGGTCGAGCTGGTCGTCGTCGTTCAGCACCTCATCCGTAGGAGCGATCCGCCCCTCGCAGATGTTGCTGTAAGCCTGGGTCTCCAGCATTCCTGCCGCCATGCGCACCCCGTCGCGCAGCCGACGGGTATCCTCGGGATGCTCGAAGTAGCGATAGTTGAACGACGGCTGCACCGTCGGGTCGGCGGATGCCAGCCGGACCCAGCCCGAACCCTCCGGCAGCTCCAGCACGCAAGACACGCGAGCCGTGCCGTCGTCAATAGTCTCTCCGGTAAGTGCGTTGAACATCGAGCTGGTGGTCATCATCATGTCACTGACGTGAGGCGACCCCTCGGCGGTGTAGCGCAGGGCGATACGGGTGCCCAGGTTGTCGGCGGCCAGAACCGTACCTTCCCTGACTTTGTACGAGACAGTCGTGATTGCATGGTTCCACAGGTTCTGCCCAATGCCTGGAGCTTCATGCACCACCGGAATGCCGAACTGGTCCAACTGGTCGCGGGGGCCGACCCCCGACAGCATCAGGATATGCGGCGACTTCAACGCCCCCGCCGACAGCACGATCTTGTCAGCCTCCACGACGAAAGCCTCACCGCCGCTCTCTGCCTCGACGCCGACGGCCTTGTTGCCCTCGAACAGAATACGGCGCACGAAGACTTCGCCTCGGACGGTCAGGTTCAGCCGGTGCCGGGCCGGACTCAGGTGGGTAAGGGCGGTGCTCATCCTTACGCCGTTCATGTTGTTCATTGGCACTTGAGTTACACCCAGGTGGTCCGGGCCGTTCATATCGGCAGCCGTTCCGTGCCCCGCCTCCAGGCAGGCGCTATGGAACACCCGCTGGATGGCCGGCCAGTTGCCGTCGTTGTTCCTTCGGGTGATGGGCAGAGGCCCGTCAGTGCCATGGAAGTCGTCCTGTATGTCCAGGTCGGTCTCCATCTTGCGGTAGTAGGGCAGCACGTCCAGGTATGACCACTCGCGCGCTCCCTGCTCCACCCACAGGTCAAAGTCCTCTGGCAGTCCGCGCAGGAACACCTGCCCGTTGATGGAGCCGCCACCGCCGATGACCTTGCCTTGCGCCACGTGGGCCGGCCCCTGCTCCTCCGAAAGGATGCCGGTCAAGGCCCAATTGTGCTTCGAGTCCGGCGCCTCGGCGGTGCGGGTGTGCCCTAGCCGGATATCGTCCGGCAGGTTCTCCGGGTCGGGATAGTCCACCCCGGCCTCCAGCAGCAGCACCGAGGTCTGCGGGTCTTCCGACAGCCGCGCCGCCACCACCGACCCGGCGGAACCGCCGCCGATTACGATAACGTCGTACTTCATTCGTCCTCCTAGTCTACGGAAACCCCGTTGCGCTCAACGAAAGGCTGGTAGCTGAATTTATTAGATTGCCGCCAAAAACTCGTCGGTGCTGACCACCGTGCCCTGCCGGGGGTAGACCTTCTCCGTCAACACGCGGTGCACCTCCGGGTCAGCGTCCGAGCAGGCGTCGCTCACCACGATGAAGCTGTAGTTGACGTCGACGGCCCAGCGCACGGTGGACAGGACGCAACCGCTGGTGGCGACGCCCATGATGATGAGCGTGTCCTTGCCCATCATCCGTAGGTCCACATCCAGCGATGTCGTGGAGAACGGCCCGGGCTTGGTCTTGGTGATGACCCGCTCCCCTTCCGCCGGAGCAACGCCATCGTGCAGTTCCACGTCCGGCGCATACTCGGCGAAAGGCCCGCCCCTATGGACTACGTAGATGACTGGTATACCAGCGCCGCGAGCGCCTTCCAGCACACGGGCGGCGTTCCGAACCACGGCCTCCGGCTCCGACGCCACGTTGGTGATGATCCGTTGCTGAAAGTCCTCAATCAGGACAACAGATGTGGCCGGGTCAATCTGCAAGGCTGTCTGAGTCATAACACAAACCTCCGCGCTCTCTGCGTTTAATCGTACCCTTACTCTACCTCTCCCATAGCCCAGGCGCGTATCAGGTGGTGGGCGATGGCGGTGGGCCCTGGGATAGCCAGTATCTCGCTCCTTTCCTCCAGGGCCAATCGCACCTCTTCGCGGGAGAACCACTGTACGTCGGTCATCTCCTCTGGATCGAAGGCGATGTCAGTGGTGGCAGCATCGGCATGGCAGCCAATCATCAGCGACGAAGGGAAAGGCCACGGCTGCGACGAGTGGTAGCGGATCGCGCCTACCTGTATGCCAGCCTCCTCCATAACCTCCCGGGCCACTGCTTCCTCGATGGACTCTCCCTGATCCATAAACCCGGCCAGCGCCGAATAGCGGCGCATCGCCACCAGCCGCCCCCGCGATTGTCCCAGCAGACAACGGTCGCCGTCATGCACCACGGTAATAACCACCGGATCGGTTCGTGGGTAATGCTCCCTGCCACAGCCCCCGTCCTCCTTTGGAGCGCAACGGCGCACCTGCCCGCCCCGGGCGATGTGGGTGGGTCTACCGCAGACGGCGCAGAAGCCGTGGCTTCCATGCCAGCTCAGTTGCGACCGTGCCTGGGCCACGATGCCCGAGTCCGGGCTGCTGAGGTACTCGGCGGTGGTGCGTGCGTCCTCGAAGGTCAATCCGTCCTTCTCAATCTCTTCACGCTCCACCGCGGAAACGTCAACCACGAAATGGGACACCCCGTCAATAAGTCCCAGGAAGATGGGTTCGGCTTCTACATTGAGTCGCCGCAAATCGTCAATGTTAAGCCAGCTCAATTCCTGTTCTGCTGAAACCGGGACATTCAGTTTCCACATCGGAAGCATTCGGCTGGCAGGATCGCTGGCCTGGGCCGTCAACCATTCCTCGTCCCGACGCTCCACTTCGCCCCGGTCAACGGGATTACCGGCGAAAACGTGCGTGATTCGATCGCGTCTCTCGTTCATGGCGCCGTCCAATAGAATTTTCGCGCCTATTCTACAACAAGACGGGCAAGGTGTTGCCAGGCAAGTCGGTTTGGATCGAACTGCTGGTTCCGAGATGGTTTCCTCTTGCCTATAATTACCATCACTGGTGTCAGGAAAGACTGGTATGCCGGAGAATAGAGGACAGGACGGCGAATCTCTATGGAAATTCGCCGAGGCCCGTGGAATCAGCAGGCGTCATTTCCTCCGGCTGATGGCTGTCGGTGGGGCGACTGCCGTGCTGGCTGCCTGCGCGATACCGGAAACGCCCGACGCAACGCAACCCCTTCCGCCGCCGCCTGCCGACTCATTGGGATCGGTGGCCCCAGCCCGCTTCAAGGACCCGTCGCCCTTCATCGTCCACGACGACAAGAGCATGGAGGCCCGCCTTGAGAATATGCAGGGCCTGATAACGCCCAACCGACACTTCTTCGTCCGCAACAACTCGGTCAGCCTGGACCTCAACCCGGACACTTGGCGTCTCTCCATCGAAGGCGATGCTGTAGCCAATCCGCTGGAATTGACCTACGCCGATATACTCGGCTTGCCGTCCCGCGTTCTGATGTGCTACCTGGAATGCGGAGGCAACCATCGCGCCATGTTCGACATAGTGCAGGGACAGGCTGCCTCGGGCACCCAATGGAAGACCGGAGGCATCGGCAACGGCGAATGGGTGGGAGCATCCCTGCGCGACGTGCTGACCCTGGCCGGAATCAGCGACAACGCAGCAAGTGTGCTGTTGATAGGATTGGACACGGAATCGCCCGAGCAAGGATTCCGCCGGGTCATTCCAGTCGAAAAGGCGATGCACCCGGATACGCTGCTGGCCTACACCCTGAACGGCGAACCGCTGCCCCGGGACCACGGCTTCCCGGTGCGGGCGCTGGTTCCCGGATGGGTGGGCAGCTCCAGCATCAAGTGGTTGGGCCGCATCGTCGTTTCCTCCGGGCAGCTATGGACACGCAACAACACGACCTCTTATGTCCTTATCGGCGACGACTACCCACCGGAGGGCGAGGCGCAGGGCAAGGTGGCCGGGATGCAGAGCATCAAGAGCGCGCTGGCCCTGCCCTGGCCTAGCGATCTGTCCTCTGGCCTGCACCGCATCCACGGCTATGCTCACTCGCCCTACGGGCATATCGCTCGCGTTGAGTGGAGTGCTGACGGCGGCGCGGTCTGGAACGATGCCGAACTGCCGGGGCCGCAACCCCAGTACTCATGGGCGCGGTTCGAGTTCGCTTGGGACGCCGAAACAGGGGAGCGCGTCATAATGACTCGCGCCACCGACGCAGCAGGCAACACCCAGCCCGACCGGGTTCCGTTCAACGAGAAGGGTTATCTCTTCAACCAGCCCGTGCCTCACCCCATTCGAGTGGCATAGGGCATCGTTGAAAGAAAAGGGGTACCCCGACGATGTAGCCGTCAGTCTGTCTGCCGAGCCATGCTGCGCTGGCCACGCTTTAACTGTCTCTGCATTGACACAGGCGGCCGCCTGTCCTAATGTTGGGAACGGAAACAGAATAGCGTGCGGTGCCCTGCCGTCTCGCTCATTGAGGCAGCAGGGAGAATAGGGAAGCCGGTGCAATTCCGGCACGGGCCCGCCACTGTAATTGGGGAGTCCTTCGGCACGGTTCACCCGGCCACTGCCTGGCAACAGGCGGGAAGGCGCTGAAGGATGTGGAGCCATCAGTCAGGAGACCTGCCGCGCATCTTCCGGCCGCTTCGTGGATTGAGCGGGCAGGTAGCTGCGCCACCGATGCCCCCGTCCTGCGACCGGACGGGGGTTTCTGATTTTCCGGCAATCGCCCAGGGGGAGTATGCAGCATGAATTGGGCCGAGTTTTCGCCGGAGCAACGCAGCGGACTCTATCGGGCCATCTACGAGAGGCGCGACATACGGGTGTTCCGCGATGACCCGGTGCCGCCGGAGACGCTGGCCCGGATTATCAGGGCCGCCCACCGCGGCCCGTCGGTGGGCTTCATGCAGCCGTGGGACTTCATTCTGGTGAGCGATGTAGAGACGCGAGTAAGGGTCAAGGACCTGTTCGAGAGGGAGCGGCAGGCAGCCGCCCAATTCTTCGACCATTCCCGCCGCTCCCAGTACCTCTCTCTCAAGCTGGAAGGCATTATGGAAGCCCCGGTCAACCTGTGTGTTACCTGCGACCCCACCAGGGGCGAAGAGGTGTTGGGGCGAAACTCCGTGCCGGAAACGGACCTCTATTCCACCTGCTGCGCCGTGCAGAATTTGTGGCTGGCAGCGCGGGCGGAGGGGTTGGGCGTCGGCTGGGTGAGCATCCTGAAGCTGCCACGGCTTCGCCGGATATTGGGCATACCACCCCACGTTGTCCCGGTAGCCTACCTGTGCTTGGGCTATCCCGTTGAGTTTCACGCCCGGCCCGTGCTCCAGGCCGTCGGCTGGCGCGATCGCCTGCCGCTAAGCGACCTGGTCCACTATGAAGGCTGGGGCCAGCAGACCGGCAACGGAGCCTGGAGCGAGGTGCGCGAAGCTCTCGCCTCGAATAAAGAACCAGACCCATGGAAGAGGGAATGACAAAGGACGCAATAAAAAACGGCGTCCCCCGTTAGGAGACGCCGTGCTCCTGGACCAGTGAATACTCCCGACTCACAGGTTCAGCGGGTGTTCCTCGTAGTCCTTCACCTTATCGTAAACCTGCAAGCGGTGGCGGGCGGCTTCCAGCACATATATGCTGTCGTTTTCGTCCACCTTCACTGCCACCGGGCGGCGGAAGCGCCATTCCGGCGTCAGGTCAACCCGGCGGCGGGCCTTCACGATGTCCGGATTGGCGTCAATGTAGGTCTGCGTCCAGGGCGATGGCTGCTGCGCGTCGCCCACCAGCGAGGTAATGAAGCGCCCGTCGGAGGCGTAGACCTGCAACAGGTGAGCGCCCCAGTCGGTGACGTAGACGTCACCCTCGGAGTCCACGGCCACCCCGGTCGGCCCCTCCAGCGCACCTACCCCGGAGATTGACGCCTCGAACTTGAGCAGCAGGTTGCCGTCACCATCGAACTTCTGCACCCGGTTGTTCCTCCAGTCGGCGACGTATATCGCGTCGTCGGAGCCGATGGTCAGGCCCCAGGGCATATCGAACTCGCCGTCGCCGCTGCCATGGCTGCCGAACCCGCCCAGGTACTCGCCGTCGCGGGTGAAGCGCTGGACGCGGTGGTTCATGCTGTCCACGACGACCACGTTGCCATCGCCGTCAAAGGCGATGCCTGCCGCTCCGTTGAGTTGCCCCTCGCCGCTGCCCGCTACGCCCCAGCTTGATACGAACGCGCCGTCCGGGTCGAATATCGAAACGCGGTTCAGGAAGTCGTCAGTAGCGAACACGTTGTCGTCGCCGTCGAGGGCGATGGCGCGGGGCCATACGAACTGGCCGTCGCCGCGCCCGAATGCGCCGAACTGCCCCAGGAACTGATGATCAAGAGTGACCCTGCTGATGCGCTGCCCTAACTCCTCAGCGCCCCGGTTGATGACGTAGACGATGCCGTTGCTGCCCAGCGCCATGTCCTGTGGCGTCCAGAACCCCTGCCCCGACATACCATACATTCCCAGGCAGTAGCTGTAATCAAACACCCTGCCTGCAGCCACTGTCGTCAACATAAATGCACCCCCAATTTCGATTAACTACGGAGCGCACAGAGAACACAGAGATTATTGGCGTCATTTATAAATTCTCTGTGGCCTCTGTGTTCTCTGTGGTTAATTCCCCGGTTCGGTCTACACGAAGTCCATCTGCTCGAACTTGCCGCCCACGATGGGAACCGGGTCCAGTCCCAGCCAGCGTTCGATGATCGTCGAATAGAAGCCGCGGAAGTCGTAGTTGGGAGCCAGATCGCCCTGCTGCAAATCCTCGGGCCTGAGCGACGGATATTCGCTGTACATCCCGCCCTTGACGTTATTGCCGATGACGAACGCCGCGCCCCCTGCGCCGTGGTCGGTGCCGGTGCCGTTGTCCTTGACCCGGCGTCCGAACTCGGTGAAGAGCACCATGATCAGGTTATCGCCAGCATCGTGCTCCTTCAGGTCGTCGAAGAAGTCGCTGATGGCGCTGGACATATCAATCCACAGCTTGGTGTGCATCGGCGGCTGGTTGAAGTGGCTGTCGAAGCTGCCGTGCTGGGTATAGAACATCTGCGTCCCCAGGTCGGCCAGGTACACCTGGGCGATGTCGCGCAGGTACTTGGCGATGGGCGTCTCGGCGTACTCTATGGTGGAGGAGTAGCGCTCCGGCGCGCTGCGGATAATGTCGGCGCCCTGTAGAGCGTCGCGTCCGGTCTGCCCGAGGTAGTCCATGACCTCGCCGGTGCCGATGGCCGGGGCGTACATCCGGGCGAACCTGTCGAGAATCTGGGCGCGCTCGGCCTCGGCTGCCACGCCGGGAACGCTGGACAGCACGCCGTAGGACTCAAGGCTGGAGACCGATGTTACCGGCACTCCCCGCAGCGCAAGGGCGCGGGGCAGGCCCTGACCGAAGTTGACGCCCTTCAGCACGTTCTCGGAGTTGGGATCAAGGTCGCGTATGACGCGCCCGGCCCAGCCCTCGGTGCCGACGATGTCCGGCTCGCAGGTGTGCCAGATGTCCATGGAGCGGAAGTGAGAGCGGGGCGAATTCTCATACCCGATGCCGTGGATGATGGCGACCTTGCCCTCATCGTACAGCTTCTTGATCGGCCCCATCTGGGGGTTGAAGGCCAACTCGCCGTTTATTGGCAGGACCTGGTCTTCGGGGATGCCGACCTTGGGGCGGGCATCCCGGTAGTGTCCGTTGGTATAGGGGATGATGGTATTCAGGTAGTCGTTGGCGCCGGTCATTTGCAGCACAACCACCACCGGGTCCTTCTTGGTTGTAGCCATCACGCTCCTCCGCGGCTCTATCAAATTACTCCCTCTCCCCCTGGGAGAGGGTTGGGGTGAGGGCGTCTCTAACGGTGAGAGTAATCAGGCGAACTGGAAATCCCGCGACGCGGCTATCAGAGCCAGCATCACGCCGACGCGCCTCTCGGCATCGTCGCTGTCCCAGGTGAGGTCGCCGCCCTGCCGGGCATGTTCCAGCAGTTCGGAATAGGTTGCCTCGCCGACTTCCACCGGCCCGGACAGTTCCAGACAGGCTTCCACCAACTGCGCCGGGGTCATCGTCCCTCGCTCTCGCAGAACGCCGACGATAGCTTGCACCCCGGGCAGCGAAGTGTCGCCCAGCAGTCCGGCAGCGAAGTTGACCCGACGCACTAGGGCGCCGCCGTCAATCCATTCCGCTCCGGTGTGCCAGCTTTCGACGCTGGGCGGGTTCAGCAACTCCTGACCCTGGTAGGCGCACTCGAAGGCCAGTTGGTTGAAGCCGGGCCGCGGCCCCTGGTAGTTGCCTGCCATCTTGGCCGTTCCGATGACCAGTTCCGCCGGGCTCTTCACCCGCGAGTAGCGGGCCTCCTTGAAGAAGTCGGAGTTGAACAGCGTCCGCAGCATGGCGCGGACATCGCCGTCCGTCTCGTTGTATGTCGCAATCAAGGCGTCAATGGCCGCCGGGTCGTTGGGCGGCGTGATGTTCCAGCTTGGCACCTGCGGCTCGTCGGCCACGAAGAAGTTGTACAGGTGGCGCGACAGGAAGCGGGCGGTGGCTGGCTGCTTCACCACGATGTCTATGATGTCCTGCCCGTCGAAATTCCCGCTATACCCCAGGAAGGTCTTCTCCCCGTCGTCGTGGTCTTCGGGGCGGTACTCGAAGTTCCAGTAGAACCGGCCCAGGGGATTGCGCGGAATCTTCGGCCCGATGGTCCAGCCGGTAAAGGCGCGTGACGCTTCCTTTATGTCGTCCTCGGAGTAGTTGCCCACTCCCATTGAGAACAGTTCCAGCAACTCCCGGCCCCAGTTCTCGTTGATGGCGCCCATGTGG
>VXOI01000021.1 GCA_009840175.1 Chloroflexota bacterium
GGGTGGGTCAATTCCAAGTGGGCGACAAGGGTTGCCAAGAATCAGGCGGGTCAGGTCAAAGTGGGCGGGAGTGGGTTATTTTTCAGTGGGCGTTGACAGTTGACAGGCACACGCCTGCAAAAAGCGATCACCCTGGGACACAACCCTGCTGTTCGACCAAATGCGTTCTCTCCAGCCAGCCGTCAGGAGCCTCTGTAGCCCACCGTGATCTGCCATGAATCCCCAATCCCGATTCAGTCACCGAGAACGCCTCCCCTCGCCGCAATCAGCGCGGACCCGCGCAACTCGCGTCGCCCTACGCACCACGACACCAAGCAGCCGTAATCCGACACCGGCGGACGCTCTGGGCCGGATTTTTAATTTCGCAATCGTCTCGTCATGACCTGCCCCCTGTAGTTGTACCACCCTCTATGTTAGCCCCACCAGTTCTTTGGACCTGCTCCCTGAAAACTGATCCAGCTGGAATGCGAGTTTTGTGGGATGATCTAACTCTGAAAGTTAGGAGGATCGTCCCATGAAGAGTTCCCGGTATACGCCGGAGCAGGTGGCCTTCGGCCTGCGCCAGGCGGAGGAGGGCACCCCGGTGTCCGAGGTCTGCCGCAAGATGGGCATCAGCGAGCAGACATTCTACCGGTGGAAGAAAAAGTTCCAGGGCATGGGGGTGGCCGAGGCCAGCCGGCTGCGGGTCCTAGAGGAAGAGAACCGCAAGCTGAAGCAGTTGGTGGCCGACCTGTCGCTGGACAAGCAGATGCTGCAGGACGTGCTGCGAAAAAAGCCCTGAGGCCTGCTTAGCTGCGGCCCCGGGCGGAGTACCTGCAGGCGGCCTACGGCGTCAGTGAGCGCCGTGCCTGCGGGGTACTGACTCTTCCCAGGGCCAGCCACCGTTACAAGAGCGTGGCAGATGAGCAGGCGGCACTGGGGATGCGGATCAGGGACCTGGCTCAGGCCCGGGTGAGCTACGGCTACCGGCGTCTGCATGTCCTGCTGCAGCGGGAGGGCTGGGAGGTGAATCACAAGCGGGTCTTCCGGCTGTATAGCCAGGAGGGCCTGGATGGACTCGAACCAACGACCTCGGTCTTATCAGGAGCGCGACCATCTGAGGGATGAGGCAGGAAATAACCATATCCGGGCCGACACAACTATCTGTCTTATTTTCGAAACGGCTTGAATTCCCTGAACGCCTCTATAGCACCTTCTTCGGCCTCCATGGCCTCTACGTAAAGATCCAACATCTGCATAGTTGACCATCCTGCAACAGCTTTAACGTAGGGTCTTGGGATGTTCTGACGGACAGCATTGGCTGCGAAGGTTCTGCGGAAGATGTGGCACGTATCCTGCAAAGCTACCCCCGCCCTATCCGCTATTCTCCGCAGGTCCTTCCAGATACCGTCGTAGCCCAGTCTGACACCTTCCTCCGTTACCCATAACCAGTCCAAGGTGTCCGACCTCTGCTGGATGTAGCGTAACATCGCTAGCTGGCACCGCCGGTCAAACGGTATCTTCCTCTCCTTCTGTCCCTTACCGTGAATTTCGCGGATTGTTGATGCATCCCAGTCGAGATCTTTCTTCTCCAACATCCACATTTCGTTTCTTCTGATGCCGGTGGTAGCCATCATCCATAACATGGCTTGCCTGCGGGCACCGGCGAACGTGTTCAAGGGACAAAGCTCCAAGAGGGCGGAAAACTGCTTTTCGGAAATGAAAGGCTTGCGGGTCCTGGGGACTTTGGGGGCCTTAATTTTAGCGGCGGGAGACGATTCAATCAGATTCCACTCCACACACCAGTTCAACCAGGTTTTGATAGCCTGACAGCGAGTGCGGATGGATCGGGGCTTGAGCTCTCGCTCCTTCATAGCCGCGAGATGATTGAGAACGTGGCGTGAATTCAGGTCCGCCACAGCCTGACAGGCGGGGTCGAGGTCATTAAGGAACAACCGGAGTTCTTTTGCGTAGAACTTTACGGTCGCTTCGGTGCTTCCTTGAATACGATGGTAGCGGAGGTAATCTTCAAGTGCTTGAGGTAACCGCTGGGACATCTCCAAAGCTGGGTCAGCTTTGAGCCGCGAGTTAACCGCTGGGGCATCCATCCATAGTCTGCCGAGTCTGGACGCCCATTTTGCAACTGTGGCTCCCCGAGTAGGATTCGAACCTACGACCTAGCGGTTAACAGCCGCCCGCTCTACCGCTGAGCTATCGGGGAACAAAGATGGCGGCCTGCTCGGCCGACCATAGGAAGCCATTGTACCACCATTCGCCAACCCGGTGAATCCCCTACCTTGGCAATTCTTTACATTCTTTAATTTGATAACATAATCTGCACTTACTTGACAATAATATTATCAAGTTCTATCATAAATTTACTTTAAGTAGCTCCTCTGCATACAAGCGTAAGGGAAAGACTCTCACGTCTGAGGGGTGGTGCGATGAGCAATTACTACGACTTGCTGGGCGTCAGCAAGGATGCCTCTGAAAAAGACATCCGCCAAGCCTACCGCCGGTTGGCTCGGCAGTACCACCCGGACGTGAATAGGGACGATGCGGCGGCGGAAGAAAAATTCAAGGAAATCAACGAGGCCTATGGTGTCCTCTCGGACGAAGACTCCCGCAAAAAGTACGACCGTTACGGCGACAACTGGCAACACGCCGAAGAATACGATGCCGCGAAAGCCCGAGGTCCGGCTCGTGGAGGATTCAGGTGGACTTCCGATAACGCTGATTTCGACGATATCTTCGCCAATTTTGCTGGGCCCACCGAAACTCGTTCGCAGAATTTCGGCAGTCATGGCGGCGTCCGGTTCGAGGATTTTTTCAGTGCCGGGCGGGATACTTCTCGACGTCGCCCACCGCCTGAATACCCTGTGCAGGTAACGCTCGAAGAAGCGTTCCACAGCGCAACCCGCACCCTCCGCACCAATGATGGACGCACGCTGGAAGTAAAGATACCGGCAGGCGTGGACCAGGGTTCGCGCGTCCATATCGCCTCCGGGGGGGAGCAAGGCAAGGACTTCTATCTGGTGGTGTCATTGCTGGACCACGACAAGTTCACCAGGAAAGGCCGCAACCTCTACGCCGAGGTCGAAATCCCGCTGGACGATGCGGTCTTGGGCGCAGAAATTCTGGCTCCCACCCTGACGGGTCAGGTCGCCCTCAACATCCCGCCCAACACTCCGAACGAGCGCCGGTTCCGGCTCTCCGGGTTGGGTATGCCTCAGTTGTCAGGTAACGGCAGGCGTGGCGACCTGTACGTATCCGTCAAGGTGCGCCTGCCCGACGAATTGTCCGACGAAGAAGTCGCACTGTTTCGCAGGTTGCGCGAGTTGCGCCTTGAACACTCCGCTGCGAAGAGCGAGTCCGCCGACTAGCCGCGGTGGTTGAGCTCTCTCCCGGAGAGCATCAGCACACCCGGCAACGGCTCCCAGCTTACCAGGGGGACAGGTGAGAAATGGTGGTTGAAAGTACACTGCATGACGAACCCCGCTTCGTTATCAGCGTGGCGGCCCGCATGGTTGGAGTCCATGCGCAGACGCTGCGGTATTACGAAAAGGCCGGGCTCATTTGGCCCTCACGAACCATGGGACGGCAACGGCTGTACTCGATAGCCGACATCGAGCGCATACGGCGGCTCAGGACATTAACGGAGGATATGGGCGTAAACCTGGCGGGCGCAGAGGTGGCGCTGAAACTGATGGCCCGAATCGAAGAGCTGGAAGCGGATGTGGCCGAGCTTACAGACACGGTGAACGCCCTCCGGCGGCAGAAGAACAGGCAGAACCAGGGCCGGAACCGTCCGGGGAGGCCCGGCTAAGGAGGCGGAAGTATGGCATCACAACAAGACCAATTCACCAACCAGGCGCGGCAGGTGCTGCAAAATTCCCAGGAACTGGTGCGCCGCTACCGCCATAGCCAGTGGGACGTGGAGCACATACTACTGGCGCTGCTGGAGCTGGAAGACGGCGTGCCAGCCCGCATCCTGTCCGAGCTCGGCGCTCCGGCGGACGAAATCCGGGCTGCCCTGCGTCAAGGTTTGGAGTCCGCCCCCAAGCTGGCCTATGAAGCCACTCAGATTTACGGCACGCCACGGGCGCAGCGCTTGGTGGAAAACTCCCGGGCCGAGGCGGCCAGGCTCAACGACGATTTCATCGGGGCTGAGCATCTCTTCGTCGCCGCCGTCATAGAGCCACAGGGACTCTCCGCCGAAATACTGAAAGCCTATGGCATGGACCGTGAGCGGGCCTACCAGGCTTTGAGCCAGATCAGGGGAGGCCACCGGGTGAACGACCCCGATGCCGAAAGCCGTTACCGCTCCCTGGAGCGTTTCAGCATAGACCTCACCCAGATGGCAAGAGACGGAAGGCTCGACCCCGTAGTGGGCCGCGATGCTGAAATTCGCCAGGTGATGCAAACCCTGACCCGCCGCCGCAAGAACAACCCGGTCATCATCGGCGAGGCCGGGGTCGGCAAGACCGCCATCGTCGAGGGCCTGGCCCAGCGCATCGGCTCCGGCGACGTTCCTGACTCCTTGAAGGAGCGCCGGGTCATGGCGCTGGACCTGCCGGCGATGGTAGCCGGGTCCAAGTTCCGCGGCGAGTTCGAGGAGCGGCTCAAGTCCGTCATTGATGAGGTTAAGGAAGCGGGCGGAGAAGTTATCATGTTCCTCGACGAGCTGCATACTATGGTAGGCGCAGGAGGCGGCGAGGGCGGCGTAGACGCCAGTAATATGCTGAAACCGGCCCTTTCCCGAGGTGAAATGCAGTGTGTCGGCGCTACGACGCTGGATGAATACCGGAAATACATCGAGCGGGACTCCGCGTTGGAACGGCGGTTCCAGCCCGTCTATCTGGAAGAGCCGTCCGTTGATGAAACCGTGGAAATCCTGAAGGTGCTGCGGCCGCGCTATGAAGCTCACCACAAGGTGGACATCAGCGACGGTGCGCTGGTGGCGGCGGCGCGGCTCAGCGATCGCTACATCACCGGGCGCCAACTGCCCGACAAGGCTGTGGACTTCATTGACGAAGCGGCCAGCAAGCTGCGCATAGACGCCCAGATTCTGCCCGCTCCCCTCAAGCAGCTTGAAGAGCGCATCAGGCATCTCAGCGACCAGGAGTCAGCGGCCGCAGAACGCTCGGACTACGAGCGGGCCGCAGAACTGCGTACCGAGAGACTGCGGCTTCAGCAGGAATATGATGCCGAGCGTAAAACCCAGCGCGAAGACCGCGAAATAGACAATGTAGTGGACGAGATGGACATCGCTCAACTGGTGTCCGACTGGACCGGCATTCCCACTGGCCGCCTTCTGGGAGGTGAGGGGGAGCGACTGGTGCACATGGAAGCCGACCTGCATCAGCGTGTCATCGGGCAGGACGAAGCGGTCGTGGCCGTAGCCGAGGCCATCCGGCGCTCCCGCTCCGGCTTGAGCGATCCCCGGCGGCCCATCGGCAGCTTTATCTTCCTCGGGCCTACCGGCGTCGGGAAAACCGAGCTTGCCAAGGCATTGGCCGAGTTCCTGTTCGACGACGAAGCCAACCTGGTTCGCATTGATATGTCGGAATACATGGAACGGCACACCGTCTCGCGTCTGGTCGGCGCTCCTCCCGGTTATGTCGGCTATGACGAGGGCGGGCAACTCACCGAGGCGGTGCGGCGGCGGCCCTACCGGGTTTTGCTGTTCGATGAAATCGAAAAAGCCCATCCCGACGTGTTCAACATTTTGCTTCAGATTCTGGAAGACGGGCGGCTGACCGACGGACAAGGGCGCACCGTTGATTTCCGCAACACCGTCATTATAATGACCAGCAACCTGGGCACCGAGGGAACGCGGCGCCAGCCCTTCGGGTTCCGTCCCGATAGCGCCGACGAACAGGACGAGTTGCGCGCCCTGCGGGAATCGGTCAACACTGCCCTGAAACGGGCCTTCCGCCCTGAGTTCCTGAACCGGATTGACGATACCATCGTCTTCCATCCACTCAATCAGGGGCAGATTATCCAGATTGTGGGGTTGATGGTACGGGACGTGCAGAAGCGGCTGGACGAGCGGAAGGTCACTTTCGAGCTGACTGCCGGCGCCGAAGTGTGGCTGGCCAAGGAAGGCTTTGATCCCGTCTATGGTGCCCGGCCGTTGCGCCGCGCCATCCAGCGACAGTTGGAAAACCCCCTCGCCCGGATGGTCCTCTCCGGCGAGGTGGCCCCCGGCGACCGCGTGGTGGTTGATGCAGGGGCGGACGGTCTGGTGCTCTCCCGGCAGGAGAGCGGAGGACGGGAAGGCAGAGAACCCCTTGAGGCTGTCGTGGTGTAATATATGGGGCCGGTGCCCGGCCCCATATTTCGTGCCCCGGAATCCTAGATTTCTCAGGGACTAATCCCGATGACCACGGAATTAATGCAGCGGGCGCAAGTCAAAGACGTCTATGTACATGGCATAAACGTCCGCTACGCCGTTTCCGGGGAAGGGCCTGCCGTGTTGCTGGTGCATGGCCTGGCATCATCCATGATTACTTGGTATTGCAACATGGACGCTCTGGCGAACGCCGGTTTTACCGCCATCGCCGTGGATATGCCCGGCTACGGCGACTCCGGCGTCGCTGACCACCTCGGATATGAGCCGGAGACCGCGGCGCGTTTCCTGGCGGACTTCACCGCCGAACTGGGCATTGAGCGCTTCTCGGTGGTGGGCAACTCGGCGGGCGGCCTGATTGCCGGCGTGACTGCCCTCGAATACCCGGAGAAGGTGGAAAAGGTGGCTCTGGTGGCTGCGGCAGGGTTGGGGCGGCGGCTGTCTTGGCCTCTGCGCATAATTTCCGTACCGGTGCTCGGGGAACTGATCTACAAACCCCGCATGATCAGCAAAGCCGCCATGATCAAGCGCATTTTCTTCCGCCCACCCGCCATATTGGACGACATCTTGCCGGAAATGCTGCGAGTGCGCTGCCTTCCCCACGCCCCTCGGGTTATGCTCAGGTCGGTGCGTTCCGGCGTGAACCTGCTGGGACTGCGACGGAAACACAACATCCTGCATCGCCTTCGAGACCTGCCTGCACCGCTCTTGGCCGTTTGGGGCGAGGAAGACCTGGTAATCCCGCCTGTGAAGGCGGAAGATGTCCAGCGTGCCCTGCCCCGCAGCACGGTCCGCGTACTCCCGGAGTGCGGCCACTGGCCCCACATGGAAAAGCCGGAAGAGTTCAACCGGATACTCACGGACTTCCTGTCCCAGCCATCACCGCTCGCCGCAGCTTCTCGCGAGGGCGGCCAGGTCTTGACGGCATCGCACAGCCGATAGACAACACGCCCGGCGCAGCCGGTGAAGACGGTTGCCCTGCGGAGGGCGCAGCGACCGCTTCGGAAGTCGTTACGCCCGCCCCTGCCTACGGCGCCCGCATCATGGGCTTCAATTCAGCCATCGAGTGGCTGACGTCCACTTGGCGGGGGCGCTTCCTGCTCCTGCTTGTCGTCGCGGGAATATCCGCGATAGCTTTTTTTATGCAGGATCGCATCGAAGTCGGCCGCCTGAGCTACGGAGCGGTGGCCGGAGCGGTTCTGCTGGCCAGCGGCGGGCTCGTCGTTCCGGTCCCGGCCCTGGCCATCACTTGCACCACCGCCACCTTCCTGAACCCCGCCGCCGTCGCTATCATCGCCGGTCTGGCGGGAACTATTGGGGAGTTGACCGGCTATTTCCTCGGTTACAGCGGCAGCAGCGTTTTGAAGCGCCGCCGCCTCTATCACCGGGTGGAGAACTGGATGCGACGCCGGGGCTGGCTGTTGCTATTCGTCATCTCCGCCGTCCCCAACCCCTTTTTCGACATAGCTGGCATAGCCGCCGGCGCCCTGCGCTATCCGCTCTGGCGATACCTCATAGCCGTCGGCCTCGGCAAGCAGGTCAAGTTCTTCATGGTAGCGTACGGCTGTCACTACAGTGTGCAAGGACTGAAGGGCGTGTTCGGGTTGTAGTCCAATTTCCCCTCTCGTCCTGAGCTTGCCGAAGGGAGTGAGAGGATTGGGGTGAGGGCGAAATTCTGCTTTTCGACAGTTCTCATTCACGTGGAAGGCTATCGAAATAGTGGCGGCGTCGCGGCTCACGCTGTATTCTTGTAACGGTTCAGGCCCACGGATTGTGGGTAGGTTCAGGCTGGGGAGGTTCCCTTGATACGCGGACTTGACGGCAAGTTTCCGAAAATTCATCCCTCGGTCTTCGTCAGCGAAGCCGCCTACATCGTCGGCGACGTCACCATAGGCGAAGGTTCCAGCGTCTGGCCCAACGCCACCATCCGGGCCGACTACGGCGACATCATCGTCGGCAAAAACTGTTCATTGCAGGACAACTGCGTGCTGCACACCGACGACCACCTGGAGCTGGGCGACAACGTGCTGCTCACCCACGGCGCCGTTATCCACGGCGGCAAGGTGGGCAGCAACGTCTTGGTGGGCGTCAACGCCGTGCTGCTGGAAAACGCCGACGTGGGCGACTACGTCTTCATCGGCGCCGGGGCCATCGTGCGCGGCCACGTCCCGGACCACTCCCTGGTCATCGGCGTCCCCGGCCAGATTCGTCCCCTCAGTCCGGCGCAGGAGGCCCGCCTGCAAGACCCCACCGCCAATTACGTCCGCAACGCCCAGAGGTTCATCGCCAACGGCCTCGGTCTGCAAATCCCGGCAAATCCCCAACTGGGCCTGGAAATTCCGGCCAATGAGCAGTCAGGGGAGGGCCAGTAATGGCCACCGCGCCCGAGAGCGCTCCCCTTCCGCTGGATGGCCTGCGGGTGCTGGACGTCACCCACATCGTCGCTGGCCCCTTCTGCTCCATGATACTGGCCGACATGGGCGCCGAGGTCATCAAGATTGAGCGGCCCGGCACTGGCGAGCGCGGACGCAGCAACGGCCCGTTCATAGACGGCCCCGAGGGGCAGCGCGTAAGCTCCCGCTACCTCGGCCTGAACCGCAACAAGAAGAGCGTCACCCTCGACCTGCGCGACCCCCGCTGCAAGCAGGCTTTCGAGCGCATGATCGCCGAGTCCGACATCTTGCTGGACAACTGGGGGCCGGGCGCCCTGCGCCGTTTGGGTCTCGGCTACGACCGCCTCAGCGAAATCAACCCCCGCATCATCTACGCCAGCCTAACCGGCTACGGCGACCCAGAGGGCCCGGCCCCGGGGCCCTACTCCCATTGGCCCGCCAACAACCCCTGCGTTCAAGGCATGGGCGGCTGGATGACCGTAACCGGCGGCCCACCCAACGAGTATGGCGATCCAGGCCCGCAGATGGTGGGCGACAACATCGGCGATTCCGTTCCCGGCGTCTGGACTGCGCTGGGCATAATGATGGCCCTGGAAAGCCGCCACCGCACCGGGCGAGGCCAGTACATAGACATGGCGATGTACGACTGCATGGTCGCCCACATGACCAGCACCATGCCCTTCTACCAGGCCACCGGCCAGGTCGCCGGACGCGAGCGGGGCAATATGCTCAGCGCCCAGCTCGCGTTGCAGGCCCAGGACGGTTATGTCGTCCTGGCCGGCGCCGGCGGCGCGGAGAAGTGGAAAGACCTCTGGCGGCTCATAGGCCGCGAAGACCTCATTGAAGACCCCCGCTATCTCGGTGAAGGCATCAGCGGCGAGTTCTACATGAACCACTTCGTCCCCGCCATCGAGGAATGGACCAAGCAGCGCCCCAAGGCCGAAGTGACCCATAGCTTAATCGAAATCGGCTACTCCATGGGCATGGTGCAGGACCAGGCCGATCTCGACAACTGCCCCCACCTCGAAGCCCGCGGAATGTTCATCAACGGCGGCAACGATATGGGCGGCACATTCCGCACCGTCAACACCCCCATCCACCTGGTAGGAACGCCCGTCACCCCCAACAACCAGCCCCCGCTGCTGGGTCAGCACAACGCCGAAATCCTCTGCCACATAGGCGGCCTGACCCCGGAGGAACTGGCGGAACTGGCAACCGAGGGCAAGGTGTAGGGCTACCCACTGATGCGTATCGCCGTCATGGGTACGGGTGGAGTCGGAGGCTGCTTGGGGGCCTTGCTGGCCCGTGCTGGAAACGACGTCTCCCTGATTGCCCGCGGCGAGCATCTGAAGGCCATCCAGGCCAGCGGGCTGCGGCTGAAACAGGATGACGCCGAGTTTACGGTGAATGTCCCAGCCACTGGCAACCCAGCCGAGATTGGGCCAGTGGACCTGGTTCTCTACACCGTTAAGACCTATCACAACGCACAGGCCATTCCCTCTATCCGTCCACTACTCGGGCCCGGCACCGCTGTCCTCACCCTGCAGAACGGAGTGGAGTGCCACCTGCAACTCGCAGCCGAACTCGGGCCAGGCCACGCCATGCCCGGGGCTTACTGGACCGCCTCGAGCATAGAGTCCCCTGGCGTCATCGCCAGCGTCGGCCCGGCGCCGCGCCTTTCCTTCGGCGAGGAGGCAGGCGGCACGAGCAGACGAGCGGAAGCGGTCCGCGACGCCTTAGCAGCGGCAGGCATCGAAGTCGAACTGTCCCCTGAACCCATGCAGGTAATCTGGTCCAAATTCATCGTCCTCTGCTCAGTCGCCGGTATCACCAGCGCGGCCCGGACCCGAATCAGGGCATTCCTGCAGTACCCCGAAGGACTCGAACTGTTCACCGCAGCAATGCGCGAAGCGGACGAAGTCGGTCGAGCCAAGGGCATCAACCTGCCGGAGGGTTTGGTGGAGAGCTCCGTGGACTTCATCCGAGGATTCCCCGACTTCCAGAACTCCATGCACGCGGACTTCGAGAATGGCCGCCCCACTGAACTTGACGCCCTGAATGGGGCCGTCGTTCGCGCGGGCAAAGAAACCGGAATTCCAACCCCCGTCAACGAATTCATATACGCGGTTCTCGCGCCCCTCAAGGATGGAACTCCAGTCTGATTGTTCCCAACACTAAGTACCCCAACATATAATGGACTGAAGCATTCCCAAACGGAGTAACAACCGTGGTCTTTCGAGCCCCCCGCGGCACTGCCGACCACCTGCCCGAAGAGCAGAAATACTGGCGTTACATCGAGTCCAAAGCGGTGGAGATTGCCAACCGCTTCGGCTACGGACGCATTGACACCCCCGCCTTCGAGGACTCCAACCTGTTCATCCGCTCCGTCGGCGAAGGCACCGACATCGTCGAAAAGGAGATGTACACCTTCGACGACCGCGGCGGCGACAGCGTCACCCTGCGGCCCGAAGGCACCGCCCCCGTCTGCCGCGCCTACCTGGAGCACGGGATGCACAACCTGCCCCAGCCAGTGCGGATGTACTACTTCTGCCCAGTCTTCCGCTACGAACGGCCCCAGGCCGGGCGCTTCCGCCAGCACCACCAGTTCGGCGTCGAAGCCCTGGGCGACGCCGACCCGTCGGTGGACGCCGAGGTCATCGAGGTGGCCTGGGAGCTGATGGGCAGCCTGGGCCTGCGCGACGTTCAACTGCTGGTCAACAGCATCGGCGACGGCGAATGCCGCCCGGCCTACATCGAGCGTCTGCGCGACTACTACGCCTCGCACCACGGCCGCCTCTGCGACGACTGCAAAGACCGGCTGGACCGCAACCCCCTGCGCCTGCTGGACTGCAAGGTGGAAACCTGCCACGCCCTGGGCGACGAGGCCCCCCAATCCACTGACTACCTGTGCGACGAATGCCGCGAGCATTGGGATAAGCTGTCAACCTACCTTGACGCCATGAGCCTGCCCTACACCGTGGACCACCGCCTGGTGCGCGGCCTGGACTACTACACCCGCACCGTGTTCGAGATACAGCCGTTGGACGTAGGCGGGCAGTCCACCATCGTCGGCGGCGGTCGCTACGACGGCCTGATAACTGAGTTGGGCGGACGGCCCACCCCCGGCATCGGGTTCGCCACCGGCATCGAGCGTCTCACCCTCAACCTCAAGCGCGACGACGTACCGGTCCCCGACGAGCCGTCGCCCCGTTACCTGGTCGCCAACGTCGGCGACAACGCCCGCACCGCCGCCCTGGAACTGGCCGTCCGTCTGCGCCGCGCCGGAGTTGGCGCCATCCTCAGCAGCGGCTCCCGAGGGCTGCGCGGCCAGATGCGCCAGGCCAACGCCCTAGGCATCCCCTACGCCCTCATCCTGGGCGACGACGAAATCGCCAAGGGCGAAGTGGTAGTGCGGGATATGACCGCGTCCACCCAGCAGTCGCGCCCCCTGACCGAGTTTTTATCGGAAATAGCCGGGGAATAGGCCGCAGGGCCTTTTCAAATTCGCTGTCGTAACGTCTGTCATTCTGAGCGCAGCGAAGAATCCTGTCTTCAGTGCAAAGAACCTTCGATTTGCTCAGGACGACAAGGAGGAACTTTGAAACGGACTTGAATAGGCCCTTAACCCCATTGCGCATCTTCCGATGCAGTATTATAATTATTAGTATTCAGAAAAGAGATTGCACCGGGAAACCCAGGTTCAGGCGGGGTGGGGCTGGCAATCCTTTCAGGCTGATTGGAGCGAAAATTTGCTGACAGGAGCCTGTTGACCAGCAAAGCCTCTGTATTAGAACATATATGCGTTATCTTTTCCCGGCATTTCATCCATGCCTGCGGGATCAATGCCGGGACCGCAATATTTCTAATTTTCGAGGTGGGCCATGAAAATCTACTATCGCGGCTATCTCATCAACGAGAACCCTCTGGCCGGGCCCGGCTGCATGGTGCACGGAACGCGCCCCGAAAGGCTGACGCTGACCACCGAGGAAAACTCCCGCTCGGCCATGCGCTGGATTGACCGCGAGGTCCTTCGGCAGCGTGTTGAGGCCGCTGGCTGGTTCAGTCCGCAGGCGCTGCGGGTATAGCCCCCGACACCCGGACACTCAACCCTCCCTCTATAGCAACTGACCGTGTAGCAACTGACCGCGACGGAGATGAAACAATCGAATCGCAATCGCAGGCACGTAATGAAGGCCCCGACAATATCGGGGCCTTCCTGCATTCAAGAATAGTGGACCTCAGCCACCCGCTGTCCGTGCAGATGCCCCTCTGGCCCGGCGACCCGCCCCCGGAGTTCGAGGGTTGGGCCACCATCGCCCGCGACGGCTACTACCTCCGCCGCTTCTCCCTGAGCGAACACGCCGGAACCCACCTCACCGCCCCGGCCAGCTTCTACCCCGACGGCAGAACCGTTGACCAGTATGCCCCTAAAGAACTGGTCAAACCCGCCGTGGTCATAGACATCCGCCAGCAGTGCCAGGCCAACCCCGACTACGCCCTGACGCCCGACGACGTGGCAGCCTGGGAATCCCGCTACGGCCCCGTTCCCGCCAACAGCATCGCCCTGCTGCTAACTGGCTGGGCGGAGCGCTGGAACAACCCGGCGGCCTATCTGGGCACCGACCCCGTCGGCGTCCTCCACTTCCCCGGCTTCGGCCCTGGCGCGGCGGCCTTGCTACTCAACGAGCGCGGCGTCGCCGGATTCGGAACGGACACCGCAGGCGTGGAGCCAGGCGCCGACGCCACCTTCTCCGTAAGCCGCTTGGCCCTCTCCCAACCCCGCATCATTCTCGAAAACCTCGCCAACCTCCACCAACTCCCGCCCACCGGCGCACTTATCGTCATCGGCCTGCTGCGGCTGGAAGACGGCAGCGGCAGCCCGGCAGCGGTAACAGCCCTTGTGCGGCGGAAAAACGAATAGGGGCGCTTGGAATGCGCCCCTGTGGTTGAAAACTCCGCCGTTTCTGTCTTTTTCCCTACAGCTTCGCGATCCCCGCCCGCGCACAGTCCTCATCCTCCTGGCTCGTGCCGCCGCCCACGCCGCAGGCTCCCTCGACCACGCCGTCGCGTATGATGGGAACCCCGCCCTGGCTGGGGATGCCATGCCCGCCCTCGGCGGCCAGAATGCCCGAGATTATGGGCGTGGTCGCCCGCTCCTGGAGCTCGCCGCTGGTGCGCCCGAATGCGGCGCTCGCCACCGCCTTGCCCTGGGAGCCGTAAACCCCGCCCCAAATCGCGCCGTCCATGCGATTGAAGGCAATCAGCCTTCCGCCGGCGTCGCACACGGCTACGTTAATCTTGATGCCCATTTCGTTCGCGGCGGCTATCGCCCCTTCCACTACGCGGTTTGCCTCAGCCAATGTCAGAGCCATTACAGACCTCCCGGCTTTACATTTGCAAGCATTTGAGTCGGCGATATTCTATCCTACCCGCTCAAACCGCGCCAACAACCACGAAATTGTCAGGGCCTTTCGGTTATCCCCTCTCCCTTGAGGGAGAGGGTGAGGGTGAGGGTGAAATTCACAGCATCAGCAGCTGTGCGTACAGCTGAAGACGGAGAATCCTGTA
>VXOI01000005.1 GCA_009840175.1 Chloroflexota bacterium
GCGATGAACTGGGAAACGGCGTGGGCCACGTCGATGACCAGGGCGCACCACCACAGCGACGACGCGGCGGCGGTCAGGCCCAGCACCAGCCGGGGCACCATCTCCCGCCAGCCCGACTGGTGGCGGCCCAGGTGCTCCTGGACGATGAAGCTCAGCCCCATCCAGCCCAGGATCACCATCAATGCCCCTGACGTGACGGCCCACACCGCCGTCCACGCCCGCTGGATGAAGGGATGTTCGTAGGTCAGGGTGGGCGGGGTGCCGGTGAGGATGTCTCCCATCAGCCCCCGGGCCGTCCCGCCGCAGTCGGCGACTTCCGTCCCGGTGATTCCCTCCACCACGCCGCACAACGTCCCGTGGGCGCCCTGCACCAGCCATCCGGCGGCGGCCCTGGCCCAGCGGGACGGGTCCAGCGCCCCCAGCACCCGGTCCCACAACCCCTTGGGCTGGTGGACGGGAATTAGGGCGTGAAAGACGTGGCGCTCGCCGCCGCCAATGCGGGGTACCCCCAGCACCAGCAGGAATGCCTGCTCCGGGTCCAGGTCGGGCTGCTCGTCCAGGGCCGGGTACTCGAAGGTGTACTCCCAGCCCTCGGAGAGCTTTTTCCCGCTCCCCTGGACCCGGTAGGTGTTGGTGATCCACTCGCCGGTGTCCGGGTGGCGGATGGAATAGTAGAGCTCGCTGACCTGGCGGCTGAAGATGGGCCGGGCCACGAAGTCGCCCTCCTTCTTGCGCTCCACCATCTGCCGGTCCTTGTTGACCAGGGTGATGTCGTCGGCAGGCGGGGACTGGGCCAGGGCGACGCCGCTGGCGGGTATGGCGACGATGACTGCCAGCAGCAGCGCCGCCAGGAGCGACGCGGCCCGGCGCGGGAGCCGGGGTCTGAATCTCTGGGTCAACTCGTTCACCTCTCTCCGGTTTCGACGCTGGGCCGTTAGGCCAGCGCCGCCGGAAAGTGTGAAGAAAATCGGCGCCGAAAAAGACCCCTTATAGAGGGCCGCACGGATGCGGCCTTTTACAGGGACTCTTTTTTTCCGCCCGCGTCCTGCATCATTGGGGGTGTACAGGAATTTGGTGTTTGTAGTGACTCGGGAAAAGTGCTGGTTTCAAAGCTGAAACAGGTACGAATCGATGGGAAAAGCGGCCCAAACCTGTTAACACTTTGTTGAAAGGTCCCGGTTCAGCCCCGGTACGCAAAACCGGGGTAGGGGGTCAACAAGAAAATCGGGCGCCCCGGCGGGAAATCCTGCAAAACCCCCTATAGGAGTCAGCAAGAAGACACCCCTGGCGGTGTGGCCGGGGTCGGGAGCCGGGGAGACGGAGGCTGGCTTATGGAACGACAGCGGGATGGCGAGGGCATCGACGGCAGCAAGAGCGTGCGGGACATACACCACCTGCGGCTGATGTCGCTGCTGCAGGAGCAGGAACGCAAGCACGGGCGGCGTCGGGCGGCGGAAATCCTGGGCGTGGACCGGCGGACCCTGGACACCGCCCTGGACCAGGGGATGCTGAACCGGCGCATCCGGGGGGCGCTGGAAAAGGCGTTGCAGTCGGGCGTGGGTTCCGCCGCCGCGCAGCAGCGGGACCGCAACGACATTCTGGAGGATCGGCTGGGAGACCTGGAAGGGCTGGTGGAGGAGCAGGGCAGGGAGATGCGGGCGGGACGGCGGGCCGCCGAGGACGAGATCAGGAAGCTGCGGGAAGAGCAGACCCAGGGGCTGCGCCGGATAGAAAAGGCGCTGGCCGGGCAGAACGCGGCGGGTAGCAACGGCGAAGGGGAGGCGAACGCGTCAGGCGTTCAGCCCGGAAAGCCGGTCAATCTCAAGCGGGAATACCCCGAACTGGTGACCCTGGAGCCTGATAATGACGACCAGGAGGTCTACGGCGACGCCTGGCAGTTGGTCCAGGAATGGCGGGAGCTGAAGGACAGCCACCCCAATGAGGGCAAGGGCCTGGACTGGCTGCTGGCGGAAGAACGGTTCCTCACGGTGGAACTGGAGTTGCTGGAGGAATACGGCCTGACCTTGCCCCCGGCCCGGTTCCCCCTGCGCGGCTTCGACCGCAGCGGGCAGGTCAACTGGCGCCGGAAGGCCCTGGACGATACCCGGCGGAAGGTCAGAAGGCGGCAGTTCCTGCTGTGGGTGAGGGGGTGCCTCACCCTGGATCGGTGGCGTAGGTGAACTGGCCTGGCGTGGACATTCCTGTTAGCAATTTTGGGGAAATCTCTGGGGGGGTGGCGCAGGGGGTCTTTTTCTGTCCCGGCGCCTGTGATAATGGCGATGTTGTCTGGATTTTCCAGGGTTTCCAGCCATAGAAATCCTGGGGGCACGACTCCCTGTTGCCCGGGTTGACCGTAAGGATGATTCGCTCTCCTGAGAGTCCCCAAGAGGGAATGCTGCCGCTGCGGATTCGACGTAGCTCTCCGCAGGCAGCGCGGACCGGACCAGGCGGAGTTGATTCAGTCCTCCGTCCCCGGTCCAGTCCGGCGGTTGGAGTGTTTAAGTCCTCCGGTTGCCGGGCAACGGTTCAGCGGTTGGGAACTGATCCTTCCCGTCGCTGAACACCCGTCCGTTGGCCGAAGTTGACCGCTCCAGCCAGCGGGCGATGGGGACTTGGCGGTTGGTCCCGCTCCGTTCCCACCCTGGCCGAGGCGTTGACGGCACTGCTGGCGGCGCCCCGGCCGGAACCCAAACCCACGGCGCAACATAGTTATCCAGGAGGTGGCGCAAAGGAACAGAACGGCATCCCTAACCAACGGCACATCATCATCGTCAAGGAGGTGGCTTACAGAAACAGCTCGGCATCCCGGATTCCCCGACCCAACGGCTCTCTCCTGCGGAGCGCATGACTCGCTTCGCTGGTTCCTCGCGACGCGGCTGGAACGGGCAACCGGCTCCGGCTGCTCCATCACTTCTGCGGGGTGGCTGCTGAACTCCAACAGCGCCGCCGCAGCTTCAACATGCTCCGGTCGTAGGAAACGACGGACCGGACGCTTACCCCTGCAACGCGGTTGCCACCGGCGCCGTAGCCGACGGCCTGGCCGGTTGCCGCGCTGCGTTCCTCGCCCCCACCCTCACCTTCTCCCTCACGTAGCAGTTTCCCAGGAACGACACCCCCGCATCGAGTACGGGGCAGGCTCTGGCCGAACTGCGTCCGTCGCCAACCCCCATTCGGCATTGCCCATTGCGCTATTCCACCCTGGGCGCAGTGCGTCCGGCACCGGGCGGTTGCCTTGAGCAACTGACCCTCACCCTGGGCGAACTGCGCGTTTCGCCAGCCCTCTTCTCGGCGTTTCCCGATGCGTCCTTTACCCGGGCCGCAGTGCGTCCGGCGCCAGGGGTAACTCCAGTTTCACACGGCGTTCGCAAGACAAGGGCGGCCGCTTGAGCCGCCCCTGACAAACAAAAATTTGCACACGAGAGGGGCCGTCTCCCAATGCGGGAGGCGGCCCCTCTCGCTGTTTTCGGAGGAAGCCACATGACCACCACCAGAAACATCAACATCTACCAGGCGAACCAGGCAGAGACCACCGGCAACGCCGACGCCAACATCAAGGGACAGGTTGACGCCCTCGGCGACACCCTGCTGGCCCAGCAGTTCCAGACGAACGACCGGGGTAAGAAGGAGATAGCGAACAAGGGTAAGGCCGAGAGCGAACTGCGGGCCGCCGCCCGGCGCCAGGGCCTCACCCTCAAGGAACTGGCCGCCCTGATGGGCGCGAGCTACAGCCACCTGTGCTCCGTGGCCAACGGGCATCGGCCCTGGACTCCCGACCTGCGGGAGAAGGTCAGGGCGGTCCTGGGCGAAGTGCCGGGACAGGGCATCGTTTACCGCCAGGGCGGCGGGGTCACCAGCGAGAGCAGCCATATCCGGGAGCGGGCCAGGGAAAAGGGAATGACCCTCAAGGACCTGTCCCTCATGGTGGGAATGTCCTATCGGTACATGACCCAGGTGGCAAGGGGCCAACGGAACATGAGCCCGTCGATGCAGGTCAGGGTGGAGTCGGCCCTGGGCGGCCCGGTGGAGATCGCCCCCGCCATGTGCGGCAACCGCCATGGGAGCATCCCCAACGGCGGCAGCAGCTACCTGCGGGAACGGGCCCGGGAGAAGGGCATGAGCATGGGGGAACTGGCGGACCTGGTGGGGGTGAGTCGCGGGTTCCTGTCCGACGTGGCCCGGGGTCGCCGGAACCTCAGCCCCAAGATGCAGGCACGGGTGGAGCAGGTCCTGGACGCTCCCGTCAGGGTTGAGGCCGCGCCGGTCCCCACCGTGGACCCGCGACCCCTGTGGGAGCGGATGGATGCCCACAAGATCAGCCAGAACGAGGCGGCGCGCCGGGCCGGCATCAGCCCGGCCCATCTCTCCCAGATCATGAACGGCCAGCGTACCCCGTCGGCCAGGGTGCTGCGGAGCCTGCACGGGGTGTTGTTCGCGCCGACTCCGGCGGAACTGGTGGCGCCGGTGGAGCTCAGGGTGATGGCTTGGAAGAAGGGCGGGCGGAACGGCGTGGTGGTCCAGGGCGCCGGCGGGCCGGGCGGCGACATCATCCGCACCGGCGGGCGCGTTCCCTGGGGCGCCGAGGTGGAGTTCGCCTATACCAGCGGATACGACAGCCGGGGCCGGGTGTCGGTGAACCACCTGGTGGACGAGCGGGGCTACAGCGTGATGCTCAACAAGCCCGAGGCGGGCGACGTTTAGCAGGTTCACCACGCAAAAGGGAGACAGGCTGCCCGGCCGCGCCTGTCTCCCCGGATTGCCCTTCCTACCGGGCTTTTTGCGGTCATTCCTGTCTCGTCTTCCCTCCTTGGTCGTCGGTTCCAGCCAGTCTGACGGAGGTTTCTCTATCCCGGGCGGCGGACGGGTGGTCCGGCTCCAACCTGAGAGCTTGGTCGAAGTCCTCGATTGCCCTGCGGTGCTCTCCCAGTTCGCTCCGGGAGATGCCCCTACGGTAGTAGGACTCGGCGTCGTCCGGGTCAAGCTCGATTGCCCTGCTGAAGTCCTTGACCGCAGCACGGTGCCTGCCGAGGTCGTTTAGAGCGCAACCCCTGTCGTGGCGGAGGTCGGCATCTTCTGGTTCGAGACTGACGAGCCTGTCCAGGTGCGGCATAGCCCTTTCCGGCTCTCCCAACTCCAGGTAGGCCACCCCTGCGTTTTGCACCGCGTTGATGTTGTCCGGGTCCAGGGCGATGGCCCGGTCGAAGTCCTCAGCGGCCCGGCGATTCTCCCCAACCCCGGCGTAGGCGCAACCTCTCAGGTCGTACGCATCGGTGTCGTCCGGAGCCAGCTCGACGAGCCTGTCCAGGTGCGGCAAGGCCATCTCTGGCTCTTCCAATTCCAGGTGGGACACTCCTGCGTTTCGCACGGAACGGATGTCGTTCGGGTCCAGGGCGACGGACCTGTCGAAGTCCTCCGCGGCCCGGCGCGTCTCACCAGCCTTGACGTGGGCGCACCCCCTCAGGTAGTACGCTTCGGCATTGTCCGGGGCGAGCTCGATAAACCTGTTGAAGTCTTCCAGCGCCTCTTCGTTCTTCCCCCACGACATGAGGGTCGTTCCCCTGGCGTAGATGGCGCCGATGTCGTCAGGCTCGATCCTCAACACGGCGCTGAAGTCCTCGATGGCGTCGCCCTTGCGGTCCACAAACAGGTGGGCGGTACCCCTCTCATACAGGACCCTGGCGTCCCCGGGATTCGTTTCGATGACCCTGGCGTAGTCCTCGATGGCCTCGTCGTACCGTCCCAAGGCCGCACGGGCCAAGCCCCTGGCGGTGAGGGTCCCCGGGTTGCCGGGGTCCAGGCCCAGGGACCTGTCGAAGGCCATAATCGCCTCTTCATCGCGGCCCAGACCACCCAGTGCCACCCCCCTGTCGCGGAGAGCTTCTGCGTTGTCCGGGTCCAGGTCCAGGACCGCGTCAAAGTCCTCGACGGCCCGGTCGAACTGTCCGAGATTGAGCCTGGAGACCCCCCTGGAGTGGCGTGAGAGGTTGTTGAGCGGTTGGAGCGCGATGGCCGCGTCGAAGTCCTCAATAGCCCTCTTCAGCTCCCCGAGGGCGCGATAGGCCGCGCCCCGATTGTGGTGAGCCTCAGGAAGACGGGGGTTGATGGCGATGGCCCGGCCCAGGTCCTCCACCGCCAGGAGGGGCTCGCCCATAGCGGCGTGGGTCAACCCCCGGTTGTACCAGGCGTCGGCGTCGTCCGGGGCCAGCAGGACGGCCAGGTCGAAGTCGCTCATGGCCCCCTCCAGGTCGCCAAGCTCGGCCAGGCACGCCCCCCGGCTGTAGTGGGCCACCGCGTTGCCGGGTGCCAGGCGGATGGCGGCGCCGTAGTCCTCCACCGCCTGGCGGAGTTCCCCCATACCGGACCAGGCGCGGGCCCGGCCCTGGCGGGCGTTGGCGTTGGCCGGGTCCCGGGCTATGATCCTGCCGTAGTCCTCCGCCGCCAGGCGGTGCTCACCCAGCTCGTTGTACAGCAGTCCCCGGGTGTACAGGCGTTGGTTGTCGTGGGGGTTCGCCTCGATCTCCCCGGTCAGCCGCTCGACCATCCGGCGGATTCCCTCCATGCCCAGGGAGTCCATCATCCGCCGGAACTCGCGCCGCTCCTCCGGCGAATCTCCCGGCTCCAGTCCTTCATCTTCCCAGGTCATGGCGCTCCTCCCTCACGTTCTGATGGCTCGCCGCCCGGCGTGAGGACGCCTCCTGGCCCCCTTACGGGACTGTCCCGAACCATGCTCTATGATGGTGGAGCCCTCCCCGGAATGCAACGCCGCCCTGTCAGCAATGTTCCGACCGGGGAGCCGCTTCCCGGTGGATTGGACACCTATGACCGGAGATTTGCCCTCCGGCCCCGGCCGTTCCGTTCACTCCCGGAACAAATGGCCCAGCCCGAAAGAGTCGGCCAGGGCCAGCAGCGCCGTCAGGTGCTTCCCCGTGGGGAGCACTCCCTTGTCCCGCCAGCGCCTCGGGGTCTCGGGATCGACGCCGAGGCGGCGGTATAGTTCCGCCCACGACAGGTCCGCAGCCTCCTTGAAGCGCACCAGCCGCCGGGAGAAGTCGTCCGGGTAGTCTTGGGTTGCTCTGCTGTGGTGAATGCGTTGTCTCGGCATTGAACCATGGTCCTCCCGTGGGATGATTGGAAGACCCCCTTCCCTCTTGGCAACGTCTGGCAGGTCCAGGATATTCAGGTCCAGGATATTGGGGGATGAAAGCCCTGGGGACTTCCTGAATATGGGCACCGCATCGGGTTGGCTGGTTGGAATCAGACGGAGACGATACCCAATGAGCAGACTATGCGAATGTCAGTGGCCACTCTCTGGTTAGATTCAACGGTTGGCGTTGCCGCCGGCGGCTCAGTCAGCGTTTGGGATAGTGATTTCTGATACGGGAAGCCCGCCTGAAACGAGGAACGCTCAACAGATGCTACCACGCAACCGCCTCCATCGCATCCAATTTGCCTTTAGCGACAGGGCCATCGCATTCTAACCCTCAAGCGCGTCACTACTACGAAAGCAGGTATCCATATTCCCCATGGTAACTGATTCAGAAAAAATCCTTACGCATTCGTTTACTGGATTCTCGCGAAGGCGGGAATGGTGGAGAGGATGGGTTGACCCTGAGGATCGCACCAGGTTCCGATGCATGATCTGAACACCTCTGATAAGATTGATTGAGCACGCAAACCTTCCCAAGAATCGACACTTTGGAGCGATTACCGGGGTACAGGGACGGCATCACCCCCCCGAAGAATGGTAACGGAGGCACTATGAGCACCGGCGACAGTTCTCCCCACCGTGAAAGAGGGCCCGCCCAGAATGCATCAGCACCCAACACTTTCTCAGAGCCTAGCGACCTCGAGAAAAGGCTGGCAGATCTGCGGGAGCAGGGAATCCTGAGCGGAGGCGACGGGTCAAGGGAAACCCTGCGCCCGGTCGCTCACGTTCCTGGCGCCCTGGAACGGTTCCTTAAAGCCCGATCCTAGCCATAGGTGACCAAAACCTATGACGCCACAAATGCCGTTGGTAGCGTATGTAGACCCTTCCGCGTTGATACCCGAAGTTCTGGGCGAAGAACTGTTCCAGAGTTCCACGCGCCGGCGGCTCGATGCGTTCCCCCATCTGATGTCATCGGACTTTCTTGAGGCGGAACTTCGGGTAGCGTTCAAGCGGGAGCAGGAGGACTTCGACACGAGCTCGGTATCCAGCATCGCCTGGATTTTCCCGAATCGCAGGATGGACGCTGAGATGGCGAGGGTGTTGGAAATTTCCGAACTTTCACCTGCCCGCGTTTGGCATCTTGCCACGGCATTGTTCTTCTCAGAAGTCTTGCAGAGCGAGATGGCCTTCATAACGCTGGACGAGCAACAGGAAACCGTGGCCCGCGAGCTGGGCTTTCCGATTCCATAGGGAGAGCAGCTATGCCGACTTTGGATTTCAAGGGCAAGCAGCACGTCTATGCCCACCATCTGACCGTTCCCTACCGGCCGTTGGTTGCCGACAATGAGCGGTCCCATAACCCGTTGGAGGCTGACGACAACCTCATCATCCACGGCGACAACCTGCATGCATTAAAAGCACTGCTGCCCCGTTACGCCGGCAAGGTCAAGTGCATCTACATTGATCCACCCTACAATACCGGCAACGAAGGCTGGCTCTATAACGACAATGTGAATAGTTCATTGCTGAAGGAATGGTTCAGCCAGCAGGGCCCGGTTGACGGCGAGGACCTTGAGCGGCACGACAAGTGGCTCTGCATGATGTGGCCGAGGCTCCATCTCCTAAAGGAATTATTGGCTGAAGACGGGGTGATATTTGTATCCATTGACGACAACGAGCAACACCGTTTGCGAATGCTTATGGATGAGATCTTCGGAGAAGGACATTTCTTAGCGAATGTCATTTGGCAAAAGATATTCTCTCCCAAAAACACAGCCAAGTATTTCTCACAAGACCATGACTTCATTCTTGGCTACGCAAAGGACATCGTAAAATGGGTTCCCAACAGACTTCAGCGTAGCGAGCAGGCGCTCAACCGATACAGGAACCCCGACAATGACCCTCGCGGACCCTGGTCTTCAAGCGACCTTACCGCTCGAAACTACTACAGCAGGGGCACCTACGAGGTCTTAAGTCCATCAGGAGCTAAGTTTACGCCGTCGGTCGGGAACTATTTTCGAGTGTCTCCCGCTAGATTTGCCGAATTAGAGAAAGAAGGGCGTATTTGGTGGGGGGCGGAAGGTGCAAATATGCCTCGGTTAAAGCGATATTTGTCCGAGGTCAAAGAAGGTGTAGTACCGCAGACACTTTGGCTATATTCCGAAGTCGGGCATACACAGGGAGCCAAGCAGGAACTGGTTTCCCTGTTGGAATTTGAACGGTCGGAGGACGTGTTCAATACCGTAAAACCTTCCAGTTTGGTCGAGCATATCCTCAGAATTGCAACGGACCCCGAAGCCATTGTCCTGGACTCCTTTGCAGGCTCTGGCACAACCGCCCACGCCGTTCTAGCATTGAATCAAGCAGACGGCGGCAACCGTAAGTTTATCTTGGTGGAGTGTGAGGACTACGCGGACACCATCACTGCCGAGCGGGTGCGTCGGGTTATCAACGGGGTTCCAGGTGCTAGGGATGCCTCGATACAAGAAGGTCTTGGCGGCTCCTTCACCTACTGTACGCTGGGAGATCCTATTGACGTGGAAGGGATGCTGACCGGCGGCGCACTGCCGGAGTATTCAGCGCTGGCCGCTTATCTGCTGCACACATCTGCGGGGCTTTCTGCCGGTGTGGCCACAATGGAACCCCAGGATGGCGACGGTCTGTTCTACAGCAGTGACACGACCAACTACCACCTGTTGTACGAACCTCACCTAGATTACCTCAGAAACAGCGGCGGGATGCTGAACGAGGAGCGGGCACGTCGCATCAGCGCACTTAGTGAGAAGGACGGCAGGAAAGCCGTCGTCTTCGGGCCTGGCAAGTACATCGGACAGCGGGAGTTGACGGCCCTGGGGATTACCTTTTGCCAGTTGCCTTACGAGATTCACAAGGCGGCACAATAAGGGCTTGGCGATGGAATTGAAAGACTACCAAACCAACACCCTCGAATCCTTTGCCGCTTGGCTGGACGCGCTCACTTCAGCCCGGTTGCAGTCCCAGACAGCCATCACCGCTCTCAAGCAGGCAGGACCCGCTATCAGGATTTCCGAGGAGCTATATAACTATCCGAAAATTGCCTGGCAGCAGTTGAAGGATGCAGGACGTGTCTCGGATTCCGCCGGCGAGTATGTCAGCCGGACCGATGACGCCAACCGGCCTATTCCCCATATCTGTTTCAAGGTGCCTACGGGCGGGGGTAAAACCCTGCTGGCCGCCGCCGCGTTGCAGCGACTCCGGAGACAAACCGGCCTGACGCTCTGGGTCATGCCAACGAGGGCCATCTATGAACAGACCAAGGCCGCATTGCGTAGCCGGGAGCATCCCTACCGGCAAATGCTGGAAATTGCGAGCGCGGGACGGGTCAAGCTGCTCGAAAAGGACGACCTGTTCACCAAGGCAGACATAGAGAATTACCTTTGCGTGATGCTGTTGATGCTGCCGGCCGCTAACCGCCAGCGCGGTCGTGACTTCCTGCGCATGTTCCGCGATTCGGGACGTTATCCTACGCTTTTCCCGGACAGCGACGACTTGCTCGGCGACGCCAGGCTGCTCAATGACTATCCCGATTTGGAGCGGATTACCGACGATGGCCCCGTCAAGCACAGCCTTTTCAACGTCTTCAAGATGCTGCGTCCGGTTGTCATACTGGATGAAGCGCACAAGGCTTACGGTGCCCGCAACCTGGAGGCTAACGAAGAGTTTGCGCGGTCGGTCAGCCGCTTGGACCCCAGGCTGGTGATTGAACTTTCTGCCACCCCGAACCGGGGAATCAGCAATCTGTTGGTTGACATTACCGGAGTGGAACTCAAAAACGAGGAAATGATTAAACTGCCGGTGCAGGTGACGTCGTTTACCAACGCCGACTGGCATTACACCTTGGCCCAGGCTCACGACGAGATGGAACGCCTCGATACAGAAGCGAGGTCGTTGCAGATGAGCGAGGGCCGCTACATTCGTCCAATCGCCGTCGTGCGGGTGGAGCGTACGGGCAGGGACCAGCGGGACGGCGACCGCGTCCACTCGGAAGACGTAAGGGAGTATCTGACCCAGAACCTGGGGGTTCCCGAAAACTCCATTGCCGTGAAATCCTCTGAGTTGGACGAATTGGGCCGTGATGACCTGCTATCGGAGTTTTCGACAGTTCGTTGGGTAATCACTAGGGCCGCTCTTATGGAGGGTTGGGATTGCCCCTTTGCCTACCTATTGGTGATGCTGGACAACACTCGTGCCCAGCGAGCAGTCACGCAGTTGGTGGGCCGCGTGATGCGCCAGCCCCATGCCAGGCGTACTGGCAGGGAATCGTTGGACCAGTGCTACGTCTATTGCTGGAACACAAGCGTCGGCGACGCTGTGGCGCAGGTCAAGCAGGGTTTGGAAGAGGAGGGCTTGACTGGCCTGGAGGACGCGGTGACCAGCGACTCGGCTGACTTCCGGCGCATCACCCTACAACGCCGGGAAGGGTTTGAAGGAAAAGATATCTTCCTTCCTCTGGTTCTGCATCAGCGTGGTGAAGGGTGGGGAGAGTTGGATTACCAAGCCCATATCCTTCCGGAAATTGACTGGAACGCGATTGAGTCTCCCGACCCGAAGAACAGCCTTCCAGACCGTGCCGTGCGGCAATCGGCAAGCGTTGACGTAGGCGATTCGCTTCCCGTTTTTCATCCTGAGACAGAACTGCACATTGCTAAGGATGTTCAGATAAACTGGTTTGCGCGCCGGTTATCAGATGTGGTTCCGAATCCGTGGCAAGCGGCTCGTGTGGCACAGCTATTTGCCAAGAAACTTCGAGACGACGGCGACACAGACGACGAAATCTATGACCGCCGTTCCTACCTGGCTTTCGCACTCAGGGACCATGTGGCGAATCAGTTGCAGGGCCAGGCCGAGAAAGTCTTCCGGGACAAGTTGCGCAACGGGAAAATACGATTTGACCTGGAGGCGGGTCAACCCAACTTTCGCATGGTCGAAAGCTACGAAATACCCATAGCCAGCGATGCGGCGCTGCTGGCCGGGAACGACGGAAGACAGGTACAACTCAGCCTGTTTGAACCTGTATATGCGCAGCAGTTCGATTCAACCCTGGAACGCAACTTCGCCCGCTACCTGGACGAACAGAAGGCGCTGAAATGGTGGCACCGGGTGGCAGTCCGGCAGCGTGGCGACTACTATCTCCGGGGCTGGAAACAGGAACGGATTTGGCCTGATTTCGTGGCTATGGGCGGTGAAGCTAAAGGCAAACCCCACGTATTGGTCTTCGAGACCAAAGGCGAGCATCTGCGCGGAAACCCGGACACCAACTACAAGCAGCGAGTGCTTGAGACGCTCCAAAACGCCTTCAACTGCGGCACGATGACCATCAAGGACGGTCCGGCGAAGGGTACATTCCGGCTGGTTTTCAACGAAGCCGAGTTCCCCGAAGCGTTGGCAACACTGGAGGGGGCTTACAACGTCTGATACCGTTCCAAGTCAAAGACCATAAGCAATACAAGAAGATTGGAAATGCGTATCGCCATCGAAGTAACAAGGCGATGCCCCTCTTGTTTCAGTGGAACCTTCGCCCACCTGCGTTGGGAATATACCCCGAAAGAATCTCTCCCGTCGCATACAGCGAAGCTTCAATGGGGCCACCGCCTTTCGGCGATGGAAACGCCGCACAGGGGGAACGGAGGAGGCGATTTCTCCCTTGGCTTCAATGGGACCACCGCCTTTCGGCGATGGAAACAGGCAGCAGGTTGCGGCCCAACGGCAGGAAGAGCGGGCTTCAATGGGGCCACCGCCTTTCGGCGATGGAAACTCCAGGGCCTCCTTTTTACATTCTTTGCACCTATCTATGGCTTCAATGGGGCCACCGCCTTTCGGCGATGGAAACTTGCTCGTCGACGTGTCGGAAGAGAGCTAGCCGACGGCTTCAATGGGGCCACCGCCTTTCGGCGATGGAAACGCAGACCAGCGACCTTTGCCGAGCGGGTGGCGAGCGATGCTTCAATGGGGCCACCGCCTTTCGGCGATGGAAACCATCCCGCCTATCGCGGTCAGGCCCAGGGCGCTCACGCTTCAATGGGGCCACCGCCTTTCGGCGATGGAAACGAGCCTGTCTGCAGCCGAAGAGTTTCTGGTGCTAAGGCTTCAATGGGGCCACCGCCTTTCGGCGATGGAAACTACCTCGGAAAAAGGTCTGTCCCGGCCCTTGCCGCAGCTTCAATGGGGCCACCGCCTTTCGGCGATGGAAACCATGTTGAGTTTGAAGTCCCCGGCACCGGTGTACGCGCTTCAATGGGGCCACCGCCTTTCGGCGATGGAAACGGGTCCGGAGATAACTCAAAAATCTCGATGACGGACCTGCTTCAATGGGGCCACCGCCTTTCGGCGATGGAAACTCGGAGTAGGTGAGGCCGGCCCCGGTAGTGATGTAGGGGCTTCAATGGGGCCACCGCCTTTCGGCGATGGAAACAGGTATACGCCACGCGAGACGGAAACGCCATGACGCTGCTTCAATGGGGCCACCGCCTTTCGGCGATGGAAACCCGTAGCCACGATGTCCGCGACCCGATCCGGGTCGATGTCGCTTCAATGGGGCCACCGCCTTTCGGCGATGGAAACGCTACATGCGGGACGGCCACGTGACGGACCCGGACGAGCTTCAATGGGGCCACCGCCTTTCGGCGATGGAAACTTGCTGTTCCCTCGAGGTTGCGGCTCGTTATCAAGGCTTCAATGGGGCCACCGCCTTTCGGCGATGGAAACAGTCCTGATCTGCTCTGTAGGGACTGCGACATTTACGCTTCAATGGGGCCACCGCCTTTCGGCGATGGAAACCAGGAGCAGGGAAAGTGGGGCAGCACCGTCAAGGTAGCTTCAATGGGGCCACCGCCTTTCGGCGATGGAAACGCCCCGCACGCGGCGGGAACAAGCGGCGGTTGCCGTAGCGGCTTCAATGGGGCCACCGCCTTTCGGCGATGGAAACGTGGGGCGGCTGTCGGAGATATTCACTCAGGACCTGGCTTCAATAGAGCCACCCCCATTCGGCGAAGGAAACCC
>VXOI01000166.1 GCA_009840175.1 Chloroflexota bacterium
GTACAAAAGCTTGGGATGAGCTGTGGGTAGAGGTGAAATGCCAATCGAACCCGGATATAGCTGGTTCTCCCCGAAATGCATTTAGGTGCAGCCTCGGGTTAGGTGGACGGAGGTAGGGCACTGAATGGGCTAGGGGGCGTGAGCTTACCAAACCCAATCAAACCACCAATGCCGTTTATCCGATGCCCGGGAGTGAGACAGTCACAGATAAGTGCGATTGTCGAAAGGGAAACAGCCCAGACCACCGGCTAAGGCCCCCAAGTGCAGACTAAGTGGGAAAGGAAGTTGGGTTCCCCAGACAACCAGGAGGTTGGCTTAGAAGCAGCCACCCTTTAAAGAGTGCGTAATAGCTCACTGGTCGAGGGGTCCGGCGCCGAAAATGTAACGGGGCTTAAGTCTGCCGCCGAAGCCGTGGATGTTCAGGTGCAGTGACAAAAGCCCGGCCGACAACGGCCCGCCAATGGCTGAAACCGCCCAGCGCCTAAAAACGCTAGGCGGCGGATACCGGAGGCAGACCCGCGAAAGCTGGACCGGAGTCGCTGAACACCGCCTGGGCATGGTAGGGGAGCGTTCCTCGGGCGATGAAGGTGAGTCGTGAGGCTTGCTGGAGCGCGGGGAAGTGAGAATCCCGGAATGAGTAGCGTAAATCAAGGTGAGAATCCTTGACACCGAAAGCCCAAGGTTTCCTACGCAACGTTTATCGGCGTAGGGTTAGTCGGTCCTAAGCCGTAGGCAAGCGCCGAAGGCGATGGACAGCAGGTTAATATTCCTGCACCGCCGTTGTTTCGCTTTAAAACCAAGGAGGGGTGCGGGAGGCTAGGCGGGGCGTGCCCATTGGACATGGTGCGTCCTTGCTTGTAGGCGTTCCGGGGCAGGCAAATCCACCCCGGTGTTAAGCTGAGGAGTGAGGGAATCCCGACCTACGGGAACGGAGACCTCGTTGAGGCCATACCGACAAGAAAAGCTTCGTGGTTATGGAGCTGCGGCGACCGTACCGCAAACCGCCACTGGTGGGCTGGGATAAAAGTCCCTAGGTGTTCGAGCTAACCTCCGCTAAGGAACTAGACAAAAGGGCCCCGTAACTTCGGGAGAAGGGGCCCCCTGGATGGTGAAACCGCTAGCCGGTGGAGCTGTCTGGGGGCGCAGAGAAGAAGGCCGGGCGACTGTTTAACAAAAACACAGGTCTGTGCTAAGGGGAAACCCTACGTATACAGGCTGACGCCTGCCCAGTGCCGGAAGGTTAAGGGGAGTGGTGCAAGCTACGAACTGAAGCCCCGGTGAACGGCGGCCGTAACTCTAACGGTCCTAAGGTAGCGAAGTCCCTTGTCGGGTAAGTTCCGACCCGCATGAATGGTTGAACGACTTGGCCATTGTCTCGGCGGAGGGCTCGGTGAAATTGCGGTGCCCGTGAAGACGCGGGCGACCCGCGGCAGGACAAAAAGACCCCGTGGAGCTTTACTGTAGCCTGGTATTGGGCTGGGAGCTGTCATGTGTAGGATAGGTGGGAGGCTGAGAAGCCCCGACGCCAGTCGGGGTGGAGCCATCGTTGAAATACCACCCTTGGCAGTTTTTGGTTCTAACCTGCATAGCGGGGACAGTGCCTGGTGGGCAGTTTAACTGGGGCGGTTGCCTCCTAAAAGGTAACGGAGGCGCCCAAAGGTCCCCTCAGGACGGATGGAAATCGTCCACAGAACGCATTGGCATAAGGGGGCTTGACTGCAAGACCTACAAGTCGAGCAGGGACGAAAGTCGGGCAAAGTGATCCTACGGCACCGTGTGGAAGGGCCGTGGCTTATCGGATAAAAGCTACCCCGGGGATAACAGGCTTATCTCGCCCAAGAGTTCACATCGACGGCGAGGTTTGGCACCTCGATGTCGGCTCGTCCCATCCTGGGGCTGAAGGCGGTCCCAAGGGTCCGGCTGTTCGCCGGTTAAAGGGGTACGTGAGTTGGGTTCAGAACGTCGTGAGACAGTTCGGTCTCTATCCGCCGCGGGCGCAGGAGGCTTGAGGGAACCTCTTCCTAGTACGAGAGGACCGGAAGGGACAGACCTATGGTGTTCCGGTTGTTCCGCCAGGAGCAGCGCCGGGTAGCCATGTCTGGCATTGATAAGCGCTGAAGGCATCTAAGCGCGAAGCTACCCCCAAGATGAGGCCTCCCTCCCCTATTAAGTTAGGGGGTAAGACTGCAGAGAGACTATCTGCTTGATAGGCCGGATGTGTAAGGTTGGTAACAACTTCAGCAAACCGGTACTAACCAGTCGAGTGGCTTGACCCATGCAATGAGCTTCAAACCTTACCAGTGAAGCGCAGGAACACAGGCGTAGTTTCAGATCGGCGCGTTCTCTACAACATCGCGGGGTGGAGCAGTGGCAGCTCGTCGGGCTCATAACCCGAAGGTCGTTGGTTCGAGTCCAACCCCCGCTACCAATATCGAAACCAAAAGGCCCCGGTTGATTCAGCCGGGGTCTTCTTCGTGAAGCATTGCCGCCTCTAACCGCTTTCGCTACAATCGGCGGGGCGGTTCGATGGCCGCCCTTGTATTCTGACCTGTTGGGATGCTTGTATTGACCACTGACGCTGTATTTCCTCCGCCGATGGCCCACGGGCCGCTGGATGGAGTGAAGGTTCTGGACCTGAGCGAGGACATCGCCGGGTCTTTCTGCACCCGCCTGCTGGCCGACTATGGGGCCGATGTGCTGAAGCTGGAGCCGCCCGTGGGCGCAGCCCTGCGCCGGATGCCGCCCTTCTTCCGCGACGACCCGCACCCGGAGAAGAGCCTGTTCTTTCTGGCGATGAACCTGAACAAGAAGTCCGCTACCATCAACCTCAAGACGGCGGCGGGGCGTGAGCTGTTCCGGGACCTGATTCCCCACGTTGACGTCGTGGTGGAGAGCTACCGGCCGGGCTACCTGGCCGACCTGGGGCTGGGGTATGCAGACTTGGAGGCCATCAACCCCGGACTGGTGATGACCTCCATCACGCCCTTCGGGCAGACTGGGCCGTACAGCCAGTACGCCGGCGAGGAGATAGTCAACTACGCCATGGGGCTGATCATGAGCATCAGCGGGCTGCAGGACCGGGAGCCGCTGAAGCACGGCGGGTTCCAGGCGCAGTACGAGGGCGGGCTGAACGGCGCGGCTGCCACGGCCATGGCGCTGTTCATGCAGGGCAACACGGGCGAGGGTCAGCACATTGATGTGTCCATCACCGAGTGCGTGGCCTCGACGATGATGGCGACGCAGACGATGTATCCGTTCATCGGGGCCACCCAGCCTCGGCGGCGGGCTTCGGGCAGCAATTTCGGCCACCCGATGGCCTGCGAGGACGGCTGGATCATCGTTCAGACCGGAGGCGGGGCGACATGGGAGACCATCGCCAACTTCTTCCGGGATCCCCGGTTGCACGAGGAGCGGTTCACCGACACCGCCGAGCGCAACCGCAACGGCGAGGAACTGGACCGCATCGTGCTGGAGTCCATCAGCGAGCGGGGCAAGTGGGAGCTGTTCACCGAGGCGGCCACCTCGCGGATGCTGTTCGGGCTGGTGCAGACGCCTTCCGAACTGGCGGAGTGCCCGCAGCTGGAGTCGCGGGATTTCTACCGTGAGGTTGACCATCCCGTTATCGGCAAGATCCGGGTGCCGGCGGCGCTGTTCAACCTGTCGCTGACTCCCTACCAGTACAACATGCCGGCCCCGACTCTGGGCCAGCACAACCGTGAGATATACGTGGACGGGCTGGGCCTGACACCTAGGGATTTGACCGTGCTTCGGCAGACGGACGCTATCTGATGACTACCGCTAAAGGCAAGCTGCCCCTTGAGGGAATCCGGGTGCTGGACTCTACCTATGTGTTCGCGCTGCCCTATGCTGGCGGACTGCTGGCGGACATGGGCGCGGAGGTCATCAAGGTCGAAGGGCCGGGGCGTCCCGACGTGACCCGCACCGGCGGCTACTCGGGCGTCTTCGCGGAGAACGACCTGGGCGAAGACTGGTGGAACCGTCCCTCGACCTACAACCTGATCCACCGGGGCAAGCAGTCCATCACCCTGGACATGACCGACGAGCGCGGCCGGGACCTGTTCCGGGAACTGGTCTCGGTCTCCGACGTGGTGATGGAGAACTTCACGCCCCGAGTGATGCGGAGCTGGGGACTGGACTACCCCAATATGCGCAAGCTGCGGCCCGATGTAATACTGGTGTCGAACACCGGCTACGGCCACGGCGACGGGCCGTACTCCGGCTATCCGGCGCAGGCCACGACGCAGGAGGCGACCCACGGGCACTGTTGGGTCACCGGCTACGGCGGCGGCGGGCCAGCCAAGGCCGGGGCGTCCTTCGTGGACTTCCTTTCGACCTGGACAGCGCTCTTCGCCATCGGGGCGGCGCTGCGCTACCGCGCCCGCACCGGGCTGGGGCAATGGGTGGACATGGGGATGTACCAGTCGGGGGTAATGTTCCTGTCGGAGTACATCCTGGACGCCATTGCCAACGGACGCGAGGGCGGCCGCATCGGCAACCGGCACCCGTGGCGGGCCCCCCAGGGCTGCTACCCGGCGGCGGGGCAGGACAACTGGATCACGCTGTCGGTGGGCGACGACGCCCAGTGGCGGGCGCTGTGCCGGGTCATGGGACAGCCGCAACTGGCGTCGGACGAGCGGTTCCGGTCGCTGCTGGGGCGGCGGGAGAACCACGACGCCCTGGACGAAATCATCGCGGCCTGGACTGCAACCCGTGACCGCTACGACACGATGCACGCGCTGCAAGCCGAGGGCATCCCATCGGGGCCGGTGCTGACGGGGCGCGACGTCCACTACGACCCTCACTACCGGAGCCGCAACTTCCTGGAGCGGGCGAAGTACTCGCCGGAGCGCAAGCTGGGCGAGCGGATGTTCCTGGGCCGTCCGTACAAGTTCTCCAAGAGTCCGCTGCACATACAGGGGCCGTCGCCAGCCTTCGGCGAGCACAACGGGCTGGCCCTGAAGGAACTACTGGGCGTCCCTGACGAACAGTACCGGCAACTAGTGGAGGACGTGATCATCACCACGGTGCCGACCACCGGGGAGCCGTCGCCGGTGGTGCCGCAGCCGGAGGCGCTGGAGCGGGGCATCATCGCCGCCTGGGACCCCGACTACCGCGAGCGACTGGGTCTGGGCGATTAGGCCGCGATTCCCGTCGTTGAAGGAGTACAACCATGATAGTCAGCAACACAGAGACCGTGCCCGGGCGTGAGATAGCCGAGATTCTTGGACTGGTTACCGGAAACATTGTGCAGGCCAGGAACATCGGCCGGGATATCCAGGCGGGACTGCGAAGCGTAGTTGGCGGCAACGTCGGGGTCTACACCGAGATGCTGGCCACGGCCCGGTCCGAAGCCACGCAGCTGATGGTCCAGGATGCCGAGAAGCTCAACGCCGACGCCGTAGTCAACGTGCGCTACACCACCAGCGCCATCAGCCAGGGCATGTCGGAAATCCTTGCCTACGGCACCGCCGTCAGGCTCCGGTAGGTGGGCAGGTTGTGGGTAGGCGGCCAAGACTGTGCTGTCTACCTTGGTCGAGAGCGTTCCAATGCAAGTGGCATTAACGGCAGCAACCCGTCATTCCTGCGACAGCAGGAATCCAGACAAACGGTCTTGGTTTGATTGGATTGGCTGAATCGGAACACGCTCGCCTTGATCACTTCCTTGACACTGCGAAAGGGCGGGGCATGAGCTAGATACGAGTGGGCTTTGTCACATCATCGCCAGTCGTTGGTGGCGGGCATGGGGACGCGGGGGTGGATGGCCCGCACATCCGACGCGACGACGTTGGCGGTGCCGTCCCACCGGGAAACCGCTCGCTTCACCAGCAGCACGTGGCTGCCCAACTGCTTGCGGCTTTGTAGGTTTCGCCTTGGTGTGCGCGGGCCTGATAGTGGCGATGACGTTGGCTTGGGTCTTTGGGTAGGGCTCCGGCGCGGTGTGGGAGCCGCTCATGGCTTGGCGAGTCGCCGTCTTGCTCTTTGGTTTGTTGGCGACGTGGTGAACTTGGCTGTTGCTAGTTCTCTTCGGGCTCGTCAGGCCCGGCAAGCAGGTCTTCGACTGGGCTTCCCAGGACTCGGGCTATAGCCTTCAGGGTGGACAGCTTAAGGCGTGCCTTCCGTTTTCCAGCCGTATTATGGTTGCTCGCCCTATGCCCGCTGCCGTTGCCAGGGCCTCCTGGGTCATGCCAGCGGCCTCCCTGAGTGCCCTTGCTCTCGCTCCCAGTAGCTGCTTCCCCTCTGCGGCGATGAGTTCCATCCTTGGTCGGTGGGTCTGGCCGCAGTAGTGCCTGACGAAGTCCCAGGGGAGTTCTACCTTTTCGTCCCGTGTGGTCGTCAGTATGGTCTCGTACGGATGGGGCAACTCGACGGCGTCCAGACCTGAGCGGTCCTTGATTTCAGGTATGCTCTTGAATGGGATTTCCCTGGTCTTCTGGGAGTGCTTCCTGTATGCCGTCATGATGTCCCGGTGGGTACAGGAGGTTCTTGAAGGTCACCGACGTCTTCTTCGCCTTGGGCGTCTGGGTCTTGTGCTGGCCCAGGCGGCAACGGAACCCTCTGCGGCCCCGGTGCCCGGGAGCGGCGGAGCCGGACTCTCTAACTGCCGATGGGCAACTGCCGGTGGACGTGTGAAGTCTGCGGTGTCACCGTTTTTCACACGTATCCGTCTACTGTCCTTCTCATTGGAGCAGCAGGCGGTGCCGTTGGCGTTCAGGGCGATTAACGCCCCGTTGGTTCCAACGCCTCTGGCGTCTATGGCGATTGCTCCGTGGTATTGGTTTGGCTACTTGGTCTTGCTTATGGTGCACACCTGTGGAATGTACAAGGTCGGGCTGAGGAAGAGCACCGCGAACTCAAGCCGTGCTCTTCGGTAAACCTGTAGAAATGGTTCATGAAGCCTGCGGCCGGGCTAGACGAACCAGCCCATGCCTTCCAAGTGGCCGCGCAGGAAGGCTATCTGGCCTCCGTGGACGATGTTGTCAAAGACCAGGACACCCATGATGGCCTCTATCGGCTCGGGGTCCGAACCGGGCCTCAGGCTCATAGTGGCGCTCAAGTCCTCGTCGGTTACGGAGGACATATAGTCCCGGCAGCAGGCCTTCACGGCCTCATAGTACCCTACCAGGACGTCTCTGGAGGGAAGCGGCCACGCGGCCACGCGCGCCGCGTCCCAGCCTTGGCCGGTTGTGTCCGGGTCGTCGCTCAGGCCGAATTTCTCGCACCAGCCGTCCTCTATCCATATCTGAGGATTGCCTTGGAATCTGGAATTCATGAAGACGTCCACCACCCTGCTCATGTGGAAGAGGAGCCAGCCAATGGAATTGTCGCTGTCGGATATCCGGCGCGCCAGTGTCTCATCGCTCAGCCCGTCAATGGCACGGTCCACCATGCCCCAGTTACGTTCCAGCGCATTTGATACTCCTGCGGAAACAGCCATAATTACTCTCCAAGAGTCTCGTTCGTTGGGGGTTGCAGGGCAAATTGTAACAGCCCCAAAACTGGAACGGTAAAGTAACACCGACGGTCAAGGTGTGGCGACCGTAGTGGCGGTGGGCATGGGTATCGCTGTCGGCCCGGCGGGCGCGGCTCTCATATCCAGCGCGCATTCCATGGCTGCCGCGGACAGCGTCTCGGCATGGCCTTCGTTGGCCGCAATCATGGCGGCAGCCATCTCGCCCGGGCTGCCCAGTTGCTCGAGGACACAGACCATTCCCTCTTGCTCGTCCAGGTTCATGCCCACTCTGGGTGCGGCAGTTTCCCATTCCTCCCGGCTCAGGCAGGCCAGGGTGACTATGAACGCTGTCATGCTCCCGGCCATGGCGGTTGCGGGGTCGCCCTCAATTCCGGCGGTCATGACCGTCCTGGGCTCTATCTCCTTGAATGCCGCCCAGACGCAGGTGGAGGTTCCGGGCTCAGGGGCCCGGAGTCCGGGACGAACCCTGCCAGGAAGATTCTTGCCACTGTTTCGTCGTTGAGGCACCCCATGAGCTGGGTCTGCTTCTCCGGAGTGGCTATGCCGGGGTCGTTGAAGATCCTGAGCAGTTCTCCTATGTCGGCGATCGGGCCAAGCAGACCAACTCTTGGTCGGAGAGTTCGGAGGAGACTGACTCAGGATCGTCCAGCGACAGGGGAGCGATCACACCCGATGGAGTGTCGTCTTCCGGCTCCGCTGTCGGGGATGGTGTGGCTGCCGGCGGGGATTCGGTGGCTGGTGGCTTCGTCGGCGTTATGGGGGCGGCGGCGGTTGGGGACGGCGCCGGTGACGTGGGTTGTGCCTGCGTCAGCGTGGTTGTGGCGATGGGCCTCGGCTCTTCCGGAGCCTGCGTGGGGCTGGAACATCTCATCAGGGCTGCCAGGATGAACAGTGCGACGGTCAGGGTGAGTTTCTGCACTGTGGGGGGCGCTAACGGGGACTGCTCGCCTTGCTGGTGATGGTCACGCAGGCCACGTCCTGGTCTTCAGCGAAGATGCTGACCGCTTCAGGTATTGAGTTGCCAGCGGCCACAGCCTTGGCTGGCGTTCCGGTGAAGCGGGCCATGTGTGCGGCGTTGCGCTTGACGCGGGCGACGTCGTCCTGGGTGAGGGTGTAGGAGCATTCTATAACCACGTAGCAGGGTTCGCCGCTGGTCTTGTCAATGGCGGTCATGGCAAGGTCAATGGCCTTGAAGCTCTGCATTTCATTGGCTGGGATGTCCGCCCGCCCTTCATCCTCGGCGTCGTCGGCGATGTCGACGATCTGCGTGCTGTCGAGCCAGCGGGAGCGCCGGACGTTGGCGGCTTGGGCGATTACTCCGGTCATTCGATGGGCGGCTACGGGTACGGCGTGGCCCTTGAGTTCGGCGACGTCGGCCTTGACCTGGGTCATGTCGGTTTTCAGTTCGGCGACGTCGGCCTTGACTTGGGTCATGTCGGTTTTCAGTTCGGCGACGTCGGCCTTGACCTGGGTCATGTCGGTTTTCAGTTCGGCGACATCGGCCTTGACTTGGGTCATGTCCGTTTCAAGGGCTTGAAAGCGCTTTTCGACCATGTCGGCGAAGGCGGCGAATTTCTCGGGCAGTGCCAGGAGTTCGGGGGTCAACAGCCTTTGCCGGAGGGCCTGGGCCCACTCCGGCTTGGCGTCCAGGATGTCGAGGAGGTCTTGGAATGTTTCTATTCGGTCCATGGGTCATGCCTCGGTGCTGTTACTTGGATTTTATCACCTCCCTCTTTCGCTGGCGATGAGCCAGGCGGGATTGGGCGGTAGTGTGGCAATGCCGTGCTTCACGCCGCCAGCTTGTGCGCCGTGGCCGTTATGGCCTTGGGCGCTCCCAGATGGGCCTTCTTCCCACCGCAAGAAGGTGCCTGGGCGCTGTGCGAGCGGCACAGCGAGTTGGTCGCCACCGTTGGGTGGAACTCCCTCCCGGCGGTGCTGCGGAGTACGCCAGCTCCCGCCTCTGCGGCGCTGGAACCGCCGGGTGGCGGCGGTCAAACTTTGTTCGTACTGCTGGATGGCTTGAGTGTCCGGAATGGGTGTTGCCTAGGAGAGGGTGTTGGCAGCGGTGGTGCGGTTCAGGGAGCGGGGGTTGCCCGTTGCGGCCCTATCGGATAACCCTGACGGAAGCTTTGACCTGACCGGCGTTTCCACCCAGGTCGGCGATAACGTGCCAGCCTCCTGTGTGCGGAATAACAATCCGGGCCGGCGACGCCTTGTAGTGTCCGCCATAATAGTTGAAGGTTCGCCCCGTCTTGTATCGGTTAAGGTTCTCGCTGTCGAGAAGTTGTACGTTGGCTTCGGTTCCGGATAGCGAAACTACCGCGACTGCGCCTCTTTGTTGGTATCCCAGATCGAATTGTAAGAACTCCATGCTTGCGCCCATCCCACTTATGGTTATGGTTTCTAACGGTAGTGTAGAAGGTGGCTTCGGTCTTGGGGGAGAGGGGGCAGGTGGTGGACTACTGCGCCCAGGACGTGTGGGCCACCTTGGGGTTGGCCTTGGCCTCCGAGGACGCCGGACGGCTCGACTGGACCAGCCGCAGGGGCAACGCGATGCGCCTGGGTCTGGCCAAGGGAAGGCTGACGGTGCGGGAGTCCCTCTGTATCCCGGGTCCGGACAACTCTTGGATGACGAATCCCCTGGAGGGTTCCGCTTTCACTCGGTGGCTGTCCTGACCCGGACGAGGGAATTCCAGAAAGTTCCGGCTGGAGGGCATGGAATCGCTGGGTCTGGTGAGCATGATGATTGCGCCCTCCGAAGGTGTAGCAAAGGGCGTTATTTGTCGTGGAGACAGCGTAGTTCTTCCTGCAACGCTTGGATCTGCCGCTCCGCCGCTTCAAGGCTGGCGATGGGCTGGCTGGTGGCCGGGTCGCGCCATTCCGGCTGGCCGCGCTCCCAGCGGGCGTGGAGGCCCAGGACCTCGCTGTATCCTTGTAGGACCGCCGTGCTTGATATTCCCTACGTGCGTTGGTACAAGTTATAAACATAGTGGCCGGTGTCGAAAATAGTCCCTGCAATCCTGACAAGTGTAGCGCGGTGAGGTGGGGTTTATGGCTCATCGTGATGAATCCAGGAGTGCAATGCGACTGCTTGCTCCGGTCCTGTTGCTTCTGGCTGTTTTGCTGACCGCCTGCGGCAGCGACCCGACACCCACGTCGGCGCCCTTCACGCCGTCTCCGCCGCCAACCGTGACTCCTGCCCCTACCCATGAACCTACTTCGGCAACCGTCCATACCGCGCCAACCGCCACGCCCACGCCGATGGCGGTTCCCACTCCAACTCCGACGTTGGTCCCTTCGCCTACGCCGAAGCCCAGGCCGACGGAGGTATTCCCCACGGCTACGGGAACCCCCTCCCCGTTCGCTCATCTCGATATTGACATCGACGCCGATACGGTCTGGCAGGACTTGATGGGCGACCTCTACCCCCACGAACGGTCCTGCATCAGGGCGGTGCCGGATGGCTTGGATGAGCCGATCCTGTACAACGACGACTACGCGACGGAATGGGAAGTGGCGATGTTCGCCTGCCTGGAGCCGGGAACGGCCCGCGCCGTCCTGCTCGGCGCCATGGTTGCTGGCTTCGAAGAGGATGAAGACTTCCAGATACCCGAGGACGAGGTAGCCTGCATACGAGACGTGCTGACCGGGATGGACGCCGCCGCAGTGGTGGCGGCGATGGCCTTCGAGGCCGAGGACCGGCTGCCCGCCGGGGAGTTCATGGCGGGATTCTTCCGCTGCATCCCGAAGACGTGGGTATCCGTCGATGCCGGGTATGAACCGGAGGACATCGAAGAGCGGGTTGACTGCGCCCGCAACGCCTTGGCCGGTGTGAATGCGGAGATCATGGTTGCCCTGATGTGGTCGGAGGAAGAGACTCCGGAGGCCGAAAGGTTCCTGGAGACTCTCATTCACTGCATTTTCGTCTTCGACGAGTACGAGGACATCCGGGACGACCATGCTGACGTGATCGAGGACGCCTCGGTCGTCGAGGTGGGACACTCCCTCATCGCCATGACGGACTACGAGTACGACGTGGACTTCTTCGCATTCGTGGCGGAGGAGGGAACCGTCTACCAGGTCGCCGTTGAACTCGGAACGCTGGAGGATGCGTGGCTCGAACTCTACGGCCCGTTCCCGGACTATGAACTGGAGCACACCGCCTACGCCTACGAGCAGGAGCAGACCGTCACCCTGCTCTGGCAGGCGCCGTACACGGATATGGTCTACGCCTCGGTGTACGGTGTGGGGACCGGTGACTACGCCTTTTCGGTCGATGCCGTAGACGTGGACGACGACCACGGCAACACCCACTGGACGGGCACGCCGCTCGCGTACGGCCACCGGATCACCACCGACCTGAATTCGGGGAAGCGGGTCACCGTGCAAGGTGAACTCGAATTCATCGGCGATATCGACACCTTCCGGGTGGACGCCGACGCGGGAACGGTCTATGAACTGGCCGTCCACCTGGGTACCCTTCACGATTCCCTCGTCGTCATCGAGGACAACTACGGCTGGGACATCGCTTACAACGATGACGACGGAGATGACCTGGGGTCTCTCGTCAGGTGGAGGTCAGAGGAGACCGGCCCCTACTTCATCAACGTGATGGGCTACGGCAGCGGAACCTATGAGGTCTCGTTTTTCGCGTGGAAGGATGACCACGGGGATTCCAGCGAGACGGCGACCGCGCTGCAGGTAGGAGAGTACGCGAAATCCTACATCGATACCGGGGAAGACATTGACTACTTCGTTTTCGAGGCGGAGGAAGGCGTAAACTACCTGATCGAGACCGAGCTGGGCGACCTGACGGATAGCTCGCTCACTCTCTTCGACCGGAGGGGTGAGATAGACTACAACGACGACTACCTCGACGACCTGGCTGCCCGGATCTACTGGGAGGCTCCGGCTTCCGGCATGTACTGGATCGCGGTGGAAGGCTGGGATACCGGCACCTACGGCATCGTGGTCTGGTCGGGGGTCCAGCCGGAGCGCTAGCGAGGGTGGCGTTGCGCCTGGAACCTTGGGGAATAATTGGCCCTGTGATAGACCGACCTCGGCTGGAGGAATTTCCAGCCGAACGGCAAACTGTTTCGGTTGCTTATAGGGGATAGCTCTGGACCGCACCGCTGCTTTTACTGGTTCGACGCGAATGCGCCCAAGGCCCGGCGACGAACCCGCTGGCGACTGTCTGGGGAAAGTAGAGACCCCCACTGTAATGGAAGGGGCCTTTGCACTGTCGTGGACCAGACTTAGCTCCTTGTCCAAACCGTCCATGAAATAGGCCCCAAACCGGGACGAATGGCACGAGTCCGGCAGTTCACCGGCACGTTACTGGCAACAACAGGTCGGAAGGATGACGCGTTCTAACCTCCCGGCGGGAAGTCGGGTGGTAGCCAGACCGGCAGGTCAGCGATTGAGTCCCGCGCTACCTTCGACGTTGGAACGCCCCACGCCTCGAAGAAAGGACCGAGGTTGCGACCCACCTGCCGCGAGAAGCGCACCAGCCACTGGTCTCGTTTTTCGTCGTCGCTCTTCGGGCGCGCAGCGTCCGGTAGGGAGCGGTACGTGGCGAACACCTGCCGGTAGGCGTCCCAGCCGAACTCTCTCTGCATCTGCGCGTACATGATCAGGGCCAAGAACGGCTCTCGCTTCCACATCTCGAAGTCCGGGTTGTCGAAGTCATAAAGCGCCATCAGCTCTGACCAAGATTGATGGGAGCCGTGAAAGCGCTTACCGTCCATCGGTATTTCACACAGAAAATCGTAGACGTAGAGGGTGAACAAGTTGACGGTCACTTCAACCGTGCCGTCAAACGTCCAGTCGCCCGCTTGGTGGTTGTGGCCCACCTCGTGGTAGAAGCCCCAGTTGCACTCCGAGCGCAGATGCTCTGCATTCACAAGGTTGGCCTGTTGGTCCAGGTGTGCCATCAGAGGATAGCCAGCGTGCATATACCCCACCGAAATCTGACGGTCAACGACGAATCGCTCTGGACTGGATCGTGCGGGTGAGGGCCATGCAGCCAGTTCCGCATTCAAATCAAGCGCGCGGTCCCATACTTCAGCCACGGCAGCCGGGTCGTCGAGGCCGCGTACTTCTGAGGAAGGGGTCGTGAGGATCATGTTCCGCCCAGCAATCTCCGCCCAGGGAGCAGGGGCATTCCTGATCTCGTCGTGCCAAGCGTCCGGGTCCGTCTCACCCAACACGAACAGGGGTGCTGCCACGGCACCCTTGATCTCGACAGTGACCCTTCCTAGTCCAGAGTCGTCTGGGACTTCTAGGGAACCTCTGAATAAAGGGAGGAGTATGGGAT